>JAGWBD010000108.1 GCA_021296065.1 Anaerolineae bacterium | reverse complement strand
CCGTCACCGGTTATCGGCAAATGCGACATGGTCAGCGGTTCACGGGTGAAGTTGTGCGTGAGATAAGTGCCCAGGTTGGCAGATCCGCGCCGCAGCGTGCCGCCGTAGCTGCCGATCTCCTCCAGGGGTTGCAGGACCAGCGGGTTGTCCGGCAAACGCTCTTCCAGCGCCGGCAGTTCTTCCGCGGCCACCAGTTCCGCCAGCATCGGCGCCTCGCTGTACATCATGTCTTGCGCCGTCAGGCCAAATGTCGAAACCAGCAACACCAGCGCAAGGAACAAAGCAGTTCCGGTCTTTCTTGCAAGCAACATGTCTCGTCTCCTCTAAACTCCCGCGTATCACTTTGGTGGGCGAAGTTCGTCTGGAATTTCCTGTTGGATCTTGTCCTTTGCCTCCTTTGTTCCAACCGTTGGGGTTTCCCGGGAGATGATCCTTCAGCGAGCTCCCGTTTCAGGAGTGCGCAGATACTGATTGTCGATTTCTTTCATGCGCTGCACTTTGGGCCCGGACGGACCTTGCTCGTCAAATTCCGCCTCAAGCCAGGTATCCACAATGGCCTTGCCCAGTTCCGGACCAATGACGCGAGCGCCCATCGTAATGACCTGGGCATCGTTGCTCTTGCGGGCGCGTTCGGCGGAATAGGTGTCATGGCACAAGGCAGCCCGTACGCCAGGAATTTTGTTGGCCGTGATGGACATGCCGATTCCCGTACCGCAGACAAGCAGTCCACGCTGGCAGCGGCCTTCTGCAACCGCTCTGGCCACCCGTTCCGCGACATCCGGGTAATACTCCTCGTCATCGTCCTGAGAAGCGCTGAGATCAATCAGCGTCGCCTGGTTGCCTGCCAGCAAATGGCTGCTCAGGACCGCCAACAGCGGCGCACCCGCGTCATCACTGCCTATCGCGATTTGCATCCTGTCCTCCCTGTAACAGCAGTTTCAACGGGTTTTCCAGCATATTCGCAAGATCTTCAAGAAAGCGGGCGCCCTGAATCTCGCCGGGCGCACCCGAGCCGGGGGCGATAGTCAGGGTCAGCGCCATGCCTGGACGCGTCTCCGGCAAGTCGCCGTCGCTGTCGAGGTTTCGCGGTACAACCCTGCCGGCACCAAGGCAGGCGACAGCAGCCTCGCCTGGCGGTGCGGTGACCCTGTCCAGGCCGAGATCGCCCAGGTCGCAAATCCGAAAGCTTTCTCTCCACAACACAGAGTCGCAGCGTAACCAGGGGCCCTCCCCCTGGAGCAGAGCCGGCCACGTCGTCAGCAAGGTCCGAATTGATACGCGATCGGCCGCTTCAATGGTCGCTTCCAGTTGCCTGTCTCCGTTCGGGACGATCAGTGCCAGATCGACCCTGTCATGCCGCACCGCGCGCCCGTCCTGTCTTCTGACGTTTAGCGCGGGATGCCGTGTCAACGCCTTAGCGCAGGCAAAGACCAGCAGTGCGCTGTGATTCAATGCGAATTCACCGGCGGGCCACATGCGCTGCAGGTCCTGAATCGCCGACATCTCCACCTGCAACTCCAGAATGACCGGCAATTGCCGGCCCCCGGCCAGCAGACCTGCCTGCTGAACGTCGGCAACCTGTACGCGGCCCCGCGGCCCGCTGCCGCGCAAATTCTCAAGGTCCAGGCGCTGAATCCGCGCCAAATGCCGGGCCGCCGGGGTTGCGCGCGTACGTTGCCCGACACGCGGGACTGCAATTGCCGCTTCGCCCGTGGCCCATTCCAACATTTCATCGGTCTCCGACTCTGCGACTGGCTCTGACGATTCCCCTGATTGCAAATCTCCGCCCTGTGGCCAGTCCGGGAGTTCCTGCCCCTGCTCTTCTTTCGACAGCACCCAGGCGATCGCCGTCACGACCGGTACCAGCGCGCCTTCCAGGAAGCGTTGCGGCCCCATCAGACCGGAGACAGGCGCTTCAAGCTCCATGTTGACCTTGTCCGTTTCCACTTCGCACAGCGGGTCCCCCGCCACGACGGCATCGCCCTCTGGCACCAGCCAGCGCAGAATACGCGACTGTTCATGCGCGGTGTCAAACCTTGGCAGCCACACTGGAGTGGGCACGCTACACCTGGTTGCGGACGAGTTTGCGGGCATCACGGACTATATCCTGCAATTGCGGCAATGCCGCGGCTTCCAGCACTTCACTTTGTGGCACCGGCACCTCTTTCCCTGCCAGTCGCAAGGGCGGCGCGTCCAGGTAATCAAAGGCCTCGCTGGCCACTACCCGCGCCACGACCTCGCCACCGAAGCCGCCGGTTTCGACGGCTTCATGGACGACAAGCAGTCGGCCGGTGCGGATGACAGACTCAATGATCGGAGGGTCATCCAGGGGCCGCAGTGTGCGGGGATCGATGACCTCAACCTCGATCCCTTCTTCGGCCAGCTGGTCAGCCGCCTCCAGGGCCAGGCCAACCATCAGGGAGGTGGCGACCAGAGTCAGATCGCGACCCTTGCGCAGAATCCGGGTTACGCCGAGAGGCTCGCGGTAGGCGTCCTCCGGCACGTGCCCGCGCGCGTTGTAGAGCAACTTGTGTTCACAGAAGATCACCGGGTTGTCGTCATCAATGGCGGCGAGCAACAGTCCCTTGGCGTCGTAGGCACTGGCGGGCATCACAACTTTCAAACCCGGCACGTGCACAAACCAGTTCTCGTAACTTCCGCTGTGTTGCGCGCCCGCGCCCGTTCCGGCGCCTCCCGGCAAACGCATGACCAGAGGCACGCTCACTTGCCCCGCAAACATGGTGCGCATGCGCGCGCCCTGCAGGACGACCTGCTCCATTCCCAGCGTGATGAAATCGCTGAACTGCATGTCCCCCACGGGCCGCAGACCACTCATCGCCGCGCCGACGCAAGCCCCGGCAATCCCGGCCTCCGATATCGGCGTATCGATCACACGCATGGGACCGTAACGGTCCAGCAGGCCGCGCGTCACGCCAAAGGCACCGCCGTAGCTGCCGATGTCCTCTCCTATCAGAATGACGTCCGGATTGGCGTCCATGGCCTGCACCAACGCTTCATTAAGCGCTTCGCGGTAACTCAGTTCACGCATAAACGTGATCCATGAGCCTTGACGGGTCCGGCTTTGGAGCAGCCTCGGCACAGGCCACTGCGTCGTCAACGCGACTGTTCGCCGTGGCCTTCAGGGCCGCAATGTCACCTTCATCCAGTATGCCGCCATGAATCAATGTAGACGCAAAACGGAGGATCGGGTCGCGGTCCGGCTCCTGCCAGCGACGCACTTCGTCCCGGCTTCGATAGGCCTGGCGGTCGCTGCGGGAATGCCCCTTGATTCGATAGGTCAAGGCCTCGACAAGGGTCGGGCCGTCCCCGTTTCTGGCGCGCCTCACTGCCGAATGAACGCAATGGAACACGTCGAGGAAATCATTGCCATCAATCGTAAATCCAGGGATTCCGTACGCGGCCGCCCGTGAAGCGATGGATTCGACATTAAAGGCGCTGTTGACCGGCGTGGACATGGCGTAGCTGTTGTTTTCGCAGACATAAATGACGGGCAATTGCGAGAGGGAAGCCATGTTCAGCGCTTCGTGAAACGCGCCCTCATTGGCCGCGCCGTCACCAAAAAACACAAGGCATACGGCATCTTCAGCGCGCAGCCGTATGGCCAGTCCAACGCCCGTCGACATGGGCAGGCTGCCGGCCACGATGCCATTGCCTCCCAGAAAGCCGGACTTGACGTCAGCCATGTGCATGGTGCCACCGAATCCGTCGCAGAAACCTCCCGTCTTTCCCATGATGTCCGCCATCACCCGCTGCGGACTGTCGGTCCAGGCCAGTGCATGACCATGACCGCGATGGTGGCTGAAGAAACGGTCTCCCGACTTCAGTGCACGGAGCGCCCCGACATTGGTCGCTTCCTGGCCGATGGAAAGATGCAAGGTGCCGCGCGTGCGACCCGCCAGGTAGAGTTGGTCGACCTGTTCTTCAAAGGCACGTATGAGCATCATGCTGGCCAGCGAGTCCTTCAATCCGTCCGGACCCAAGGCTTCCAGTGCCAGATGCAGGGGTTGCATTTCGACGCTGACATTTTGCATAAACATACAATGCAGTATACAATTGCAACAGGACTGTAGCGTAAGGTATACGACTTGTCAAAAAGCATTGGTGCAGATCTCCCTTGCAGTCAACTCTGGATTTCGTTAGGATTTTTTCATTGTCTTGAATGTATGCAGGTGAACTCTGACTGACCAGTATTCCCACATGACCCTGGAACGCGATTCCGTTCAGCCGTTGTATCTGCAACTTGAATCCCTGTTGCGCGATCAAATCGAGTCAGGTGGCGCGAAAGCCGGCGACAGACTGCCGCCGGAGCTTTCTCTGGCCCGTCAATTCGGCATCAGTCGCATGACGGTGCGGCGAGCGATCAACGCCCTGGTAACAGAAAATATTCTGGTTCGCAGACCGGGCAAGGGGACTTTTGTCGCCAGCGAAAAAGTGCCCTTTGCGGGCAGCACACTCTCAAGCTTCAGTGGAGTCATGCGAGGGCTGGGGCTGGACGTGAGGTCTCGCGTAATCACCCTGGAACTCAGGCCACCGCCGAATCGCATTGCATCCGAGTTGCGCCTGCATGCCGGAGAAGCTGCGGCATTTCTGCGTCGCGTTCGCCACATCAACGGCGAGGCCATCGCCATCATGTCTTCCTGGATGCCGGCAACCTGTCTGGCGGCCTTGCAACAGGCTGACCTTACCAGCGAACCCATCACAATGGTTATGGAACGGGCCGTCGGGATCTCAATTGTCCGCGCCGATGACTGGCTGGAGGCGACGCTCGCCCGGGAGGAAGAAGCGCAACTTCTCACCATTCAGGTCGGGGACCCGGTCTTCCTGGGCCGCGGTGTGCTTTACGATGACCGGGGAATACCCGTGCGTTCCAGCAAGGTGATTTATCGGGGCGACCGTTTTCGCATCAGTTTTTCTGCGCATACGCGGGCGGAGACTGAAGTCCGCCTGCCCCTCAACGGGCGGCCGGAAGAAAAACACTGGCTGGCCCTGAGTTTCAACCTTGCGGAATGATTGTCCCATGCCGCGCCTGAAGGGAAAACGGGCCCTGGTCACGGGCACCGGGCAGGGTCTCGGCGAACACATGGCGCACGCCCTGGCGCGCGAAGGATGTGAAATAGTCAGTTTCGAAATCCGGCCCGAACTGCTGGACAAGGCAACCAGCGACCTGCGAAACAAGGGCTATCGCGCCAGCGGCCATCTGGTTGACGTCTGCGATCATCAGGCGGTCCGTAAGGCCGTCGACAGGGTTTACGATGAATTCGGGCCTGTTGACATTCTGGTCAACAATGCCGGCAAGGGCCAGCGAGAACCCTTCACCGAATTGACACGGGAAGTCTGGGACTACATGCTGGATGTAAATCTGACCAGCGTGTTCAATCTCTGTCATACCATCGTTCCGCGCATGCTGGCCAGGCAAGAACCCGGACGCATCGTCAACATTGCATCGCTTGCAGCGACGTCCGGCGGCCGCGTACTCGGCAAGAGCGCCTACGCAGCGGCCAAGGGCGGAGTCATCGCTCTCACGAAATCCCTGGCCATCGAGCTGGCGCCACATGGCATCACGGTTAACTGTATTTCGCCAGGTGTCCACAACACGCCGCGCAGGGCCCATGATTCGCCGGAGGAGCAACCACTCATCATGGATAACATCCCCATGAAGTCCCTTGGCGAACCGGCAG
>JAGWBD010000107.1 GCA_021296065.1 Anaerolineae bacterium | reverse complement strand
GCAATCCGCTGCTGCAGTTCCTTGCGTTCCGCAGGAAGCAAGGCCGCGCCCTTGTGACGTCTGAAATACGTTTGCACGTCGACGCCAGGAATCTGCGAGATCGTCACCACGTGGGCAAAACGGGGGCGGTAGCCGGTTGCCACTTCAGGACTGTGCCCGACCTGGGCCAGTTCAAACTGCCGTCGTTGCCAGTCTTCGGCACTGCCATCGCTGTAACGTTCTGCGGCCACGTCAAAGTCGTCGAAGAGACGCGGGATGGCGTTGTCCCCCAGGCTGAAATTAATGGCTGTCCGCGGACGGGTGCGCACCTGCAGCCAGCGCAACTGCTGCGCCGGCAATGCCTCGCTGGCCTCGCGCGCGCTGAGCCCGATTCCTTTTGACGAACTCATCTTGCCGCCTTCCAGCAGCAGAAACTCGTAGGGCAGGTCGGCCGGAGGTTCGGCCCCGAAGATCCGGCGGGAAATCGCGTCGGCGACGTCGCGCGAGCCGCCGGCAATGGAATGATCGCTGCCGGCGCCTTCAAAGTTCACGCCCAGCACCTGCCAGCGAGCCGCCCATTCAAGTTTCCAGGGCAGTTTACCCGCGCCATCCCAGGGGGCCACTGCGTCCTCATGACCGCAGCCTTTGGCGTAATGCATTGCATCCGGTTCACAGCGATAATGCACGCGTTCACCATCGAAACGATGTACGCGCGTCATCGCAATACGGCCGCAACTTTCGCAGATCGGACTAAAGGGAATCCAGTGTTCCTCGCGGCCGGACTGACTGACTTCCTGGTAGATTGCGCGCAACTCGCCGGCCGCTTCAATCAGGGTGCGAATGACGCCATTCATGCGACCCGAGCGATACAATTCGCTCATGTGGTAAGGCTCGGGTGAAATGCCCAGCTTGCCCTGCGCCTCAAGGAATTCATCATAGAAATAGCGCGCGTAGCTGCGCGGGCTGCCATCCGGCGCCGGCACTTCACAGAGTGGCTTGCCCAGCCAGCGACGATACGTCTCCTGCGAAAGACCCGGTGGCACGGCGTCCAGCGCGTCCATGTCGTCATTGCCGTAAAGGAAGCGGGCCCGCCGACCGGCGTCCAGCGCGCTGCGGTACAGCACGTCGTGAATCACCGGGCCGCGCAGCGAGCCGACGTGCGCGCTTCCGGATAACGTCTTGGAATCGTTGAAGACAAACTCCTCATGCGGGAGTCTGGCAATCATCTCATCGGCCCAGTACTGCAAGCGCGCCTCCTGGATTCCCCTGCGCCGCGCTCCGACGACCGGCGCCCTACTTCATCCCTGTCGTGGCGATCCCGGTCGTGATGAAGCGTTGCAGGAAGGCAAACACAACCGTGATCGGCAACAGGGTCAGGACGGTCATGGCCAGCACGAAATGCCACTGGATCTTGAGTTCACCGGCAAAGGAATGCAGGCCCACCTGCAAGGTAAAGACATCCGTCCGGCTGAGCACAATCAGCGGCCAGAGAAAATCGTTCCAGCGCCACATGACCGAGAAAATCGCCAGTACCGCCAGGGCCGGCCGCGCCAATGGCAACACGATTTGCCAGTAGATGCGCCATTCGCTGGCGCCGTCAATTCGAGCGGAATCGAGCAGCTCGTCAGGAATGGTCAGCATGTATTGACGCAGCAGGAACACGCCGGTTGGCGTGGCTGCGCCGGGGATGATGACACCCCACAGATTGTTGTAAAGATTCAGGGAGGTGATGACGAGGAATACCGGCACCAGAATGACCGAAATCGGGATCATCAGTGTGGCGATGAACAGCACGAATATGCCGTCCCGCCCACGAAACTGGTACTTGCTGAGGGCGAAACCGGCCATGCTGTTGATCAGCAGGGTGATCAGCGTTGCCAGTACGGTCACGGTCACGCTGTTGCGCAGGTAGGTGAGAAAGTTGAAGCGGCCGAGCGGATCGACGTAGTTTTCCAGGGCAAGACGGATTGAGCGCACCGGCTCCCGTTGCCGGATGTTGCCCTTGACGAGTTAGCCAGGCTCTACGGGGTCCGCGAACTGGGCGTCAATACCGACCCGCCGTACCTGAGCCATTTGTCGCACACTGCCGTCCTCCAGCGTGACGTCATAGAGCGGCAGAGGCTCTTCGTAGCCATCCACCTGGACTGAGTCCTGCTGAAAGGGGAAGAACTGCGGAGGAAACTCAATCAACGCCGCCTGGGTCTTGAAAGAAGACATCAAGACCCAGATCACCGGCCCGAACATGACGACCGTGCCGAAGAGCAACCACAAATAGGACAGCAGGTCCGTCGGATGCAAGCGCGTGCGGCCGCGCGTCCGGGTGAAGATGTTTCGTGAAGCTGGGAGGGTCTCTGTGCTCATGCCTCACTCCCCCTGATTCATTGCTGCGCACCGCGCGCAACTGCAAAAGGGTCAACACCAACAGCGTCGCGCCAAGCAATACGGACGCCGCTGCCGCCAGACCGAAGCGTTTGATTGTGTTGGAGAAACCTACGGTGTAAATGTATTGCACAATGAAGTGGGTCGTGGTGCCGGGCCCGCCCCCGGTCAGGGCATACACCTGGTCAAAAACCTGAACGGCCCGAATCAGGGAGAGCACCAGCACGACAAACATGGTCGGCATCAGCAGGGGCATGGTGATGAAGCGAAAGCTTTGCCAACGTCCGGTGCCATCGATTTGACCGGCTTCGTAGAGTTCACCCGGGATGGCCTGCAGGCCGGCCAGCAGGATCAGGGTGTAAAAGCCCATCAGCGCCCAGATGCTGATGACGATCACCCACAGGGTTGCCCAGTCGGCGTTGACAAGAAACTGGACGCGGTCGCCGCCCAAGGCTATCAGAATTGAATTAAGCACACCGTCGCGCTGCAGGATCCATTTCCAGACCAACGCCACAACGACCGGTGAAAGCAGCACCGGGTAGAAAAACACGCTGCGGAAAAACCCTCGCGCGCGTATCTTGCCGTTCAGCACCAGGGCCGTGACCAGCGAGACCGCCACCATGCCGCTCACCTGAACCACGACGAAAAAGATGGTGTTGAAGACACCCCGCCAGAACAGGTCTTCGTTGCAACTGTTGGGCTCGAATACATTTTCGCAGTCAAAAAGGAATTCGTAATTGCCGAAACCCACGAAATTGCGGTGCTGCGGATAAATCTCTGTGCCGGAGGTAAAGGAGATATAGAAATTCAGCAGCATCGGGAAGAGCACAAAGACGCCGAAGATCAGGAGATTGGGCAGGATGAAGAAATAGCCGATGCGCTCCATGCCCAGCCAGCGTTCGATGGGCCGGACGAGAATCTCGAGCGTGTTCATCAGCCACGCGAACAGCGACCCTGCGCCCGCTTCCAGCGCTGCCGACAGTCGCGAAAGCGGTCCCTTTCGTTCGGTCTGCAAATTGCCGTCAAGTGTCGTCATATATCAATCAGAGAAATGTAGCCATGACAAAAGATACCGCTTCCGCTCCCACGAGCGAAAGCGGTATCGAAAGGCCCTGTGGCCAGAGTGTGGCTATGACTAGCCACCCATCTGTTCGGCCAGTTGTTCGTCCACGTCTTCCTGAATGCGCTCGATGGCTTCATCCAGAGTCAACTCGCCAACGATCGCCTGGGTCAGGCGGTCACGGGCAGCATTGAAGACCAGGAAGTTGAAGGGGTAGCCCTGCAAGTCAAAGGCTGTCTGCTCCAACGTGCCCACCTGCGCCGTAAAGACGCCGAGGGCGGCCTTCGCGAGTTCAAGATCGGTGTCGAAGTCAACGCCGCTGGTCGCCAGGCCACGGTGCGCCGGAATGAAGAGCGTGCGGGCGGAGAATTCACCCAGTATATCCTCACGAGCGAGGTATTCCATCACGCGGGCGACCTCGGCCGGATGCTCGGTATCACTGATCGCGACCAGCGAAGCGCCGCCAGGCATTCCGGTGCAACCGCCCGGACCGCAGGGATTGGGGACGACTTGCCAGTCAAATGCGTCGCCAATCTGGTCCGTGAACTGCCCGACCTGCCAGCTGCCAGACATGTAGAAAACGACCTGGCTGTTGCCAAATTCCTCGTTGGCGCCGGCGTAGCCGGTGTTTGCGGCCCAGATTTCGAGGGGCATGGTGCCCTCGTTGTGCCAATTGACGAAGAGCTCGGCCATGGCGCGGAAGCCTTCATCGCCGGCGACCAGCGGATGGCCTTCGTCATCGAAATACTTCGCGCCCATGCTGATGGCCGGGCCGGCAAAGCGGTGACCGCTGCGGTCCATGGCCATCGGGAAGGGAATCTCCAGGATATCGGCCACTTCATTGGCAGCGGCCGCCCACTCTTCCCAGGTGACCTGGTCGCTGGCATCGCTGGGCACGGCGACGCCCGCCTGCTCAAAGAGCGTGCGGTTGATGATGGGACCAGTGATGGTCAGCTGGGTCGGAAAGCCATGGATGCCTTCCATCTGCCCTGCCTGGCGCAGCCAACCCAGGGTACCACCGAAGCTGTCCAGCCAGTAATCCGGATCGCTCAGGTGGGGCGTGAGGTCCAGATAGAACTCGGCCAGGCCGCCAAGGTTGGTGACGCGGGCCATGTCCGGACCTTCACCGGCGGCCAGCTGCACGGGCAGGGCTTCAAGAATACCTGCCTGGTAAGGGACGTTGTCCATCACCACGCGAATGTCACTGTTTTCCATCTCGAAGCGGTCCAGCAGGTCACGCATGACTTCATCTTCGTTGCCATCCGTGTACCAGGTCATACGCAACTCTACGACGTCCTGCGCCAGCCCCGGCAGGGACAGCGCCAACATCAGCGTTGCCAGAATTGCTGCGATTGTAATTTTACGCATGCTTTGTACTCCATGTGTTTGGCGGGAATGCCCCAAAAAGTATTGGGCATGTTCAATTTATCACAGCCCAGGCAGGGCTTCCATGCCGAACCTTCTACCTGAAACGCAATCAACTATTGCCCGAGGTTGTTCAAAAATGCTTCAAGCTTCAGCGTGTTAAGGCGATGATTGACAGTGCCACCCGGATAGCACAGCAGGTTGGGGCCCTGCGCGCAATGAGTCAGGCAACTGGCAAACTCCAGCTTGACGTTCCGCCCGGGATGTTGAGCCAGCCAGGATTCCAGCAACTTTCGCAATGGCCTGGCGCGCCCGCTGTCGTTGCAGTCAACACCCATACACAGCACGAGACGAATGCGCTCTTCTGCCACAACTAAAAGGCCGCCACCAGACCGTCGGCGCGCGGTTCGCTGCCGCCCCGCAGCACGCCACTTTCCGCGTCTCGCAAGATGATTTGACCGCGCCCGAAGACCCGCCTGCCCCAGCCCGACACCGGTCGCACGCGGTGGCCCTTCTCCGCCAGAGCCGCTATGGTCCGCACCGGCACGCCTTCCTCCAGCAGAAGCTCGCCGTCTGGCTGGCCGTCGGCGACCATCCAGCGCGGCCGGTTCAGCGCTTCCTGGGGATCAAGGTTGTCATCCAGCATGCCGCTGACGACCTGAAAGTGACCCTGCGGCTGCATGTAGCCGCCCATCACGCCAAAGCAGCCGTGAAACTCGCCGTAGCGTAGCAGCATGCCGGGAATGATGGTGTGGTAAGGGCGCTTGCCCGGTGCCAGTTCGTTGGGGTGGCCGGGTTCCAGACTGAAACCGGAGCCGCGGTTGTGCAGCCAGACCCCCGTCCCGCGCGCGACAATGCCGGAACCAAAGCCCATGAACAGACTCTTGATGAAGGAACAGGCGTTGCCCTCGCCATCCACGGCGCAGAGGTAAATGGTGTCCGA
>JAGWBD010000106.1 GCA_021296065.1 Anaerolineae bacterium | reverse complement strand
GGCCTATATACAAACTCAAAGCTCCCGTCTCGAAAAATTTGATGGAAATACTCCTTGTCTGTGCCTTCGAACAATCCCTCGAAATTGTGGCTGAGACTATTAGTCAAGAAGTTTGGCAACACAGATAAATCAAATTGTCGTCGAGTACTGCCTGCGCTGAACGGAATGACATGTAAGACAAGTTTGGGGCCGGACTCCATGACAACTGGAGTAGTGCCTTCCAGAATTGCTCCTATTCGCTCTGCGCGAAAGTCCCTAATTCGTTCGGCAGCTGTCTCTGACAAGGTAAACAACTGTCGCAACTCTTCTATATCGAGTGCATATTTTCCGTTGGAGTTGCGTGAATAGAAGATCTTGTGTCCACGAAAACTCACCCAATGAGGTTTTGACCAACTTTGGCGGACAAAGATAACTATGGCTGCCTCGCCAGAACCCGTTTCAACTGGCTTGATGGTTAGTCCGTGAACGTTCGGTTCCACTCCATCCCTAATCAGGTTCTGGATTTTGGTAAGGAATTGGTCCAATTCATTTGTCTTGGTCGCCCCGACGACATTCCCCTTCTTTCCACCTTTGCCTTCCTCTATGCCGATTATCAGATGACCGCCATCGGCGTTTGCGAATGCAGAGATGTCGGCGAGAAATTCCCGCTTCTGTTCCTTCGTTATGAGATTCAGTTCTCGCTTGTACTCCAGTTGCCGGTCTTCCGGCACTTCGTCATCAACCAGACGCTGAAGCGTGGCCAGGTCAATCTCATCAAACGGTGCATGAAGCGGCATCAAATGTCCCTTCTCAATCGCCACTCAATAATCTCACACATCCAGCAGCAGCGGGACATCAAGGCGCCAGGCGAGGTAGAGCGCGTGCAGGAAAGCGCGCATGTCGGCGGTGGAGTCGTCGTCCGCCTTGTCGCGGAGCGGGATGAGGAAGTCGAAGGCCGCGCGTTCCGCCCGCGGCAGCGAACCAAGCGCCGTGATTTCCGGCGCTTCCAGCTCCTCGCGCGCCAGGGCGTCGAAGAAGAGCAGCAGGATGGCAGCGTGGTTGGGCTGGACGTGGCCGGTCAGGAAGGTCATCTCGAAGACCTGGTCGGAATCGAATGGCAGCTCGCCCAGGTCGCGGCGCGGCGCATACTCCGCCACGAAGATGTTGCGGTCCTCCGCGCGCAGGTGACGCACCGTGCCGCCGTCGTAGTTGAAGTCGCGAACGCCCTGCTTCAGCAGCAACCAGACCAGCGGCGCGGAGGGCGGGTCCGGCAGGCGATCCAGCAGGAAGGCCTCGGCTTTGGGCGAGATCGGGTAGTCGATGCGGCCCATGCAGCCGAAGGGCGCGCCCGTCCGGTTGGCGGGGCAACCTGCGCAGTGCGCGGCCAGCGGGTCGAGCTCGGCGGCGCTGTCCAGCAAATGCTGCACCACGACGATCTGCGTCTCCTCGCTGCCGTCGGCGGCCGTGCGCAGCATCTCGAAGCCCATCTCGCGCGGGGAGCGCTGGTCGCCGTTGCGGCGGAAGAGGCGGATAATGGTGGACGCGCGCTCGCGGGCCTTGAGGCGCTCGAGGATGCCGGCGCTACCAAGGGCCTGCTTCGGCGCACAGTCATGGTCTATGATGTAGTCAAGGGCCATAATGCGGCTATCCTGCTGCCTCAGGCGGGCGCTGTCAACGGCAGGCCTGCAGGGAATTGGTCTGTTGAGCAGGATTGCGGCAGGCTTTAGACTGAAGGCGGGACACATCGACGAGTCAATGTCACCTTGAAACTTCAACTGGCGCTGGACGGGACGCAGGAACATGGTCTGCAGGCGCTGCGGGCGGCCCGGCCCTGGGTGGACGTTGTCGAGGCGGGCACGCCGCTGCTGTTGCGCGAGGGTGTCGCTGCCCTGCGATGCCTGCGCGCGGAGTTCCCGCGAATGACATTGCTGGCGGACTTCAAGATCATGGACGCCGGTGACCTGGAGGCGCGCATCGCTTTCGCTGCCGGCGCGGACCAGGTGACGGCGCTGGGTGTCGCCGGCGACACAACCATCGCGGCGGCCCTGGCGGCGGCGCGCAACTGCGGCGGCGAGCTACTGGTTGACCTGATCAACGTAGCGCAGCCCTTGCGGCGGGTGAAGCAACTGAAAGCGCTGGGCTGCGATTACTTCTGCGTGCATCGGGCCCACGATAGCTGTGGTGACCCGGTCGCGCCCCTGCGAGAACTGCGCGCGGCACTGCCGGATCTGCGTCTGGCGGTAGCTGGCGGCATTGACGAATGTACGATCAAAGCACTGGCGCCGTATCGTCCGGACACGGTCATCGTGGGCAGCGCCATCACCGGCGCCGCGCAACCGGGGCTTGCGGCGCGCCGGATTATGGAGAGAATGCGGGCCCATGTCTGACTTCAACGCGCTGCTGGGCGCGATTTTGCAGGAACTGCAGTCGGCGCTGACGGGAATCGACCCCGAGGCCGTCGCCGACCTGCGCCGCGATATCTTGCAGGCGCGGCGGATTTTCGTCGCCGGACGCGGCCGCTCCGGCCTGCAGATGCAGGCATTTGCCATGCGCCTGATGCATCTGGATCTGGACGTACATGTCGTCGGGTCTGTGACGGCTCCCGCCATCGGCGCCGGCGACCTGCTGATTATCGGCTCGGGCTCCGGCCGCACGGACTCAATCATCGCCCAGGCCCGTCGCGCCAGCGAACTCAACGCGCTGGTCGCGCTGATCACCATCGCCGAGGAGTCGCCGGTCAGCAAGTACGCCGACCACGTCCTGCACATTCGGGCCTCCAGCCCCAAACTGCAGGATGTTCAGACGGAAAGCGAATCGGTGCAACCGATGGGATCGCTCTACGAGCAGTCGCTGGGCATCCTTTGCGACGTGCTCACCGCGCTGCTGATGCAGGAACTGGGCACGGACCCCGGCCTGATGTTCGCGCGCCACGCCAACCTGGAATAGACGCCAGACTCAACCCGGGACGCTTTCGGGCGCCTTGTCACGGTAGCGCATGATGAAGGCGGTCAGGGCGTCGCGGTCCGGCGAATCCAGTTTCAGGAGACGGCCCCAGGCGGCGGCCGCCAGGCGCTGGTCGTTCTCCGGGCGGAAACTGACCACCACCCAATCGGGAAATTGCTCTCGCAACTTGCGGAACATCTCAATGGCTTCCCGGTCACCTTGGTCGCGCCAGGAAAGCCAGACCTGACCGTGTTCCAGGTTATGGACAAGGTAGGCGTCCGGCACCCGCTGTTCATAGAAGGCGGCGCGCACCGGCGCCGGGTAGTGGTCGCCGGAGGTCGGCGGGTTGGAGTTGTAGCGAGAAGGTATGGCGCCCGGCGCGATGTGATCCCGCCCGACGATGGGAACGGGCCGGCTCTGGTCCTGGATGGCGGCCAGATTGAAGGGCCCCTCACGGTCCTGGCTGAAGACCAGCGCCAGCGCGATTGCTGCGGTCAGTCCTGCGATCAACAGGACCTGGTTTCGTTTGTTTGCCATGGGCAAGGCTGCCCCTCGCGAGATGCAGCGCCAATTGTAGCGATGACGCCAGGTTCTGTAGATTAACAGTTGCCTGGTGTGGGCCGCTAAGCGGGGTTGGCTGCGCGCCAGGCGTACATCAACACGCCGCCGGCCACGGCGACGTTGAGCGATTCGGCGCGCCCCTGTTGCGGCAGGGCGGCCAGATGCCTGCACTGCGCCGTCAGCGTGTCGTCAAGTCCTTCGGCTTCGTTACCGAGCGCCAGCGCCAGGCCGCCGCGCCAGTCGAGTTCCGTCCAGAGCTGGCCCCCGGCGGCGTCCCCGCCGAAGAGCGGCAACCCCTGCTCCCTGAGCCAGGCCAGCGTGGCCTCCATGGAATCAACCGTGACGACTGGCAGACTGAAGCAGGAACCCATGCTGGCACGTACGACCTTCGGATCAAGCGGGTCGACGGAGGGCGGAAGCAGGAGTACGGCGCTGGCGCCAACGGCGTCCGCTGTGCGCAACAGCGTGCCCAGGTTGCCGGGGTCGCGCAGGCGGTCCAGCAGCAGCAGCAGGGGGCAGGGTGGCAGTTGAATGTCTGCCAGCGTGGTTTGCGGCAGGGCGAATGTCGCCACCAGCCCCTGGGGTTCTTCCCGCTCCGACAGTCCGCGCATCACGTGCTCGTTGACTTCGACGGGCCAGGCGCCGCCTTCGCGAAAGCGGTCCAGCAGCGCCGCTGCGGCCGGGCTGTTGAACAGGGCCGGGCAATGGTAAAGCTCCAGAGGCTTCCAGTCGGCCTCGAACGCCATGTGCAGCGCCTGCAGACCTTCGGCGACGAAACGTCCCTGCAGCAGGCGCTGGCGGCGCCGGCCCAGCTTGCGCAGCGCAACGATACGCGGGTTTCGGAGTGATGTGATGATCACAGTTGTGGCTGCCCCTGTTGGCAATGGCTGTCAACCCGTTGCATGGCCCCGGGCTGCGCCGGCTGTCAAGCGTCAGGGTCGCCCTTGACACGAATTTACGGCACTGATAGCATGCGCCGCCATACCCCGGCCAGCACACCCTGGCGTCAGGCAATGGACTGTCGGGAACCGGACAGATGTGGCGAAAGCGCCCTTGCGGGGGAAGGCTCGTCATGACGGAGACAACCAGGCGACCTGTGTGGACCGCCTTTTTTTGTGAAAACAGGCTTTACCGGAGCGACACATGCCCACCATAAACCAGTTGGTACGCAGGGGGCGCAAGAGCCGCAAGGCCAAGTCCAGTTCACCGGCCCTGCAATATACTTTCAACGCCAACAACCAGCGGCGCACGCGGCAGGCCCGCGGCGCGCCCCAGAAACGCGGCGGCTGCACCCAGGTAAAGACCATGACGCCCAAGATGCCCAACTCGGCGCTACGCAAGGTGGCGCGGGTGCGCCTGACCAACGGTATTGAGGTGACGGCCTACATTCCGGGCGAGGGGCATCAGTTGCAGGAACACAGCGTGGTGCTGGTGCGCGGCGGTCGTGTCAAGGATCTGCCGGGCGTGCGCTATCACATTGTGCGCGGGACTCTGGACGCCGAGGGCGTGCAGAATCGCAACCAGGCGCGCAGCAAGTACGGCAGCAAGCAGCCGCGCAACTGAGCGAGGGAGAAACAGGATGCCGAGAAGAAACCGTCCGCCCAAACGCGCAGTGGCGCCAGATAACAAATTCAGCAACGTGCACATCGCCATGTTTATCAACCGCATGATGCACGGTGGCAAAAAGAGCACCGCCGCCCGCGTCATGTACAAGGCGCTGGACATTGTAGAGGAGCGCGCCCGGCGCGACCCCGTCGAGGTCTTTGAGCAGGCACTGCGCAACGTGCAGCCGACGGTTGAGGTTAAACCCAAGCGTGTCGGCGGCTCGACCTATCAGGTGCCGATCGAAGTGTCCGGCGACCGTTCACTGACTCTCACCATGCGCTGGATCCTGGAATTCTCCAGGTCCCGCGGCGGGCGTGGCATGCACGAGAAACTGGCGGGAGAGATTATGGATGCGGCCAGCAGCCAGGGCAACGCCATCAAGCGGCGGGACGACACGCATCGCATGGCGGAGGCAAATCGCGCCTTCGCCCATTTCCGTTAGCGAACCGGGAATACACAGGAAGACCATGAGCACCAGGGCGGCAGGCAAGCTCGATCTCAATCGGGTGCGCAACATCGGCATCATCGCCCATATTGATGCCGGCAAGACGACCACCACCGAGCGTGTACTGTATTACACCGGTATGGTGCATCGCATTGGCGAGGTGCATGACGGCGCGGCGACCTCCGATTACATG
>JAGWBD010000105.1 GCA_021296065.1 Anaerolineae bacterium | reverse complement strand
GCTGGTGATCAGTTGGGAAGCGCGAGGTTTCATGGCCGGATACCGCCAGCGAGGAGAAGTGGACCGGTCGGGCATGCTCGCCCGCAAAGAAAGTATAGCGTGACGGGGAATCAGGCAGCAGGCATTGACCAGGGCCCGGTAACGCTTCGCTGGGCCATGCTAAAGGCGGTAGAAGCGTTGAAAAGGGCGAGGATGGAGAAGGCCAGTGCTGCGTTGCGGTCATCGCGGCCCCGCAAAAGGGAGAAGAGGCCCGGCATGATCACCAGCAAAAAGAGCATATAAAGAAAATAGAGCAGGGCGCGTTGCGGACGCAGGCCCTGCAAGGTCAGCGCGACGCCAACCAGCAGGATTACGCCCGCCAGACTAGCGCTAATCGCGACCGCTCCCCAAAAGCCACCGCTGATGGATCCATCCCGAGCCGACATGCTGCCGGCCCAGATCCCCAGGGCCAGCATGTACAGGATGTACATGTTGAACAGGATTGCGTGCAGGTCAGCCAGTGCCACCGAAGGGCGGACGCCGAATCAGACCGGGAAGAACTGGACCAGCAGCACCTGACCCAGCCACATACCGGTAGTAAGATTCACGGAGATCAGCGTCTGCACCTGGGCTGCGCCACTGGGGTCCAGCGCCTGGCTACCGCGCATGTCCGTGGCCGGGCGAAACAGCATGCTGATGGCGATACTGACCAAAAGGGCCAGGCCCAGCCAAAGCGGAAAGACTTCGCGTACAAATGCGGCCAGCAAACACGCCCCTGCCAGTCCAGCCGCCAGATACATGAAACGCTGCGTATTGACAGCGCCGAGCATGATGGCCGTATTGTGCAGGCCTGCCGCGCGGTCCATGTCAAGGTCCCGCAACTGGTTGTAGAGCTGGCCATAAACCGAGAGCAGGGTGGCGGCGATGGCCACCAGCCAGACGATCCCGGGCTGCGCGTCGTAGAGAAAATAGCCCGCCAGCATGAGCAGACCGCTCAGCATCAGTGAGTGCGAAACGATGTCCGTAACCGGCCACGCCTTGAGCCGCACGGGACGCCAGGAATACAGATGCGAGAGCAAAAGGGTAAGCACACCGATCAGGAAGACAAAGAGGCCACCTGTGGCGTACAGGGTCAGGGTGCAAAGGGCAACCGTGCGACAGGCGGCGTAACCCAGGCCTCGCCCGATTTCGCCGTTTGCCACCGGGTTGCGTGCCGCACGGTTTGGGTCACGTGCATCATCCGGCGCATCTTCAATGTCGTTGATCATGAAGGCGTAAGCCACAGCCAGGATGTTGGCGACAATGATGGCTGGCAGACGCCAGTCCAGCAAAATGGCATTGGCCTGGGCTGCCAGCAAGGCGCCCAACAACGTGAGTGGCACGACAAATGACACGAACTCGCGCCAGCGCGTCAGGCGCAGCAGGCCCCGTAATGTTCGTTGGAATGAAAGAATCGGCACCGTGAGTCCCCTTGCAAGCCATAACGCAAACTCGCGCACGGGTCTGCATTTTGCCACAGGGTGAGGGGAAATTCAATGAATGGTCTTGTCTGGAAGTCATTTCATTCAGCGAGTATCCTGCCTGTTATGTTTAGGCCAGTCAGTCTCTTTCTCGCATCTCTCGTCCTTGGCGCCTGCACGCTGCTGGACCAGCCCTCGCCAACGCCTGCAAGGATCGCTACCGCCACAGCCCGGCCTCTGCCGTCGCAAGTGCCGCAGGTCTCTGTCACTGCCCAGGAAGAAGCTGACCCTGAAACGGCAGTCAAACACGTGGTCCATGCCGCAGTTGATATGGCGCGACATGAGATTTCCGTCCAACAAGAACTGCATTACAGAAATCCCGGCGTGGCGCCCCTGACGGAGCTGCTGCTGCTGGTCGAGGCCAATCGACGGGCGGGAAGTGTCGAAGTCGAGCATGCTCGCGCCGGCGAAATGTCCCTGTCCTTCACTCTGGAGCGCCGCAGGCTGAGAATCCGACTGCCACGAATGTTGCAGCCCAATGACACCATTGACCTTTCCTTGTCCTTTCGCCTGAAGGTGCCGCCCATCGGGGATGATGAGTACCTGGGTTGGCTGGGTTACAGTGAACAGCAGTTGAATTTGGGCTACTGGCTGCCTGTGGTCGCACCACGGCGACAGGGAGAGTGGCTGGTCCGTGAGACCGCTGATCTCGGTGAACATGCCGCACAGGACCCCGCCGACTGGCTGGTCCGGATCGACGTCGAAAACGCGCCGGAAGGCCTGAGCCTGGCCGGCCCCGGCATTGTGACCAAAGTGGCCGACTGGCGTTGGCAGTTTGAATTGCAGGCAGCGCGCGATTTCTCGCTCAGCATTGGGACGAATTTTCAACGAACGGCAACGGAGCTCGCCGACGGGACTCAACTGGAAGTTTACTCGCTCGGGAATTCACCGGATGACCTGGCCGCGGCCGCCTGGGCGTTGGAAGTCACGCGGCGCGGCGCAGCACTATTTTCTGTTCTTTACGGGACCTTGCCGTTAGAACGGCTGGTCGTCGTGGAAGGCGACTTTCCGGATGGCATGGAATTCAGCGGTTTGGTGTTCGTCAGCCGAGACTGGTTCGAGAGCTGGAAAGGTGACCCCGCCAGTTATTTGACGGTGATAACCGCGCATGAGGTCGCCCACCAGTGGTGGTATGGCTCGGTGGCAAATGACCAGGCCGTTGCGCCCTGGCTGGATGAAGCGCTGGCGACCTACAGCGAATTCCTGTTGCTGGAATCGGATTTTCCGGAATTGCAGGACTGGTGGTGGGAATGGCGGGTCGACCGTTTCGCGCCTGGCGGCTTTGTCGACAGCGACGTATACGGCTTTGCGAATCGCCGCGACTACATTAATGCCGTCTACCTGCAGGGCGCCCGCATGTTGCACCAGTTGCGTCAGGACCTTGGGGACGACGCATTTTTTGACTGGCTGCGGCGCCATGCGGAGCAGGGGGCGGGCAACATCGTGACAGCGGACGACATCTGGTCCTTGCTGGATGAATCGCAGCTTGCTGCGACGCTGGAGACGCGGCAGCGTTTCCTGCGCAATCCCGATCCCTGACGCCCACGCTGTCGCTCAGATTACCTCCAGCCCGTCGGCATCCGGCAATTGCGGATATGCCGCATGCGGTTCGGCCTGATACCACCAGGCGACGGATGCAATGTCATCCTGCAGCGGCAGGTAGCGACGGCCACTGCGCCAGCCAAGCGCCTGAATCGTGACGCGCAGGTCTTCCTGAAAACGAATCGGGTCCAGAATGTGCCAGCGATAGAGTCCAAAACGCATCTGGCTCCGCTCGAAGCCATCCGGTCCCAACACCTGGGGCATGCCGGAGTAAGGTGAACTGAATTCGCCATAGGCGCCATTGGGCATGCGGAAGGCCCATGCGCCGCCAAAATAGTCCTCCGTGCCGGTGCCGCAGATCGTCGGGTGCTCGTCACCGTCCATGTAAAACTTGATTTCACCTTCGCCCCACCAGCCATTGTTGTTCGAGCCCCAGGCCATACAGGTGCCGACGTAGTGGCCCTGTCCCAGAACGCCGTCTACCAGAGTGTGCACCTCGCCGTAGGGCAAGGGGTTGCTGCGACGCCACTGGGCGTGCAGGTAGGCGGCGTCGTCAGAAATGTCTGTTTCCGTCCAGGTGATCTGGTAGTAGCAGGTGAAGGTTTCCTCAGCGATGTTTTCCAGTGTCACGCGAGCGTGCCGGCGAAAGGGCATCTGCCAGTAGCTGTTGAAGCCGGCGATCGGGTTGACGGCAATGGCCAGTGAACTGATAGTGCAGTGCACGTTCCAGCCGTTGCAGAAGAAATCACCAAAGGGGACCTCGATAGAGGGCGTTTCTTCACGGTCCCAGTAGAAGCGAAGCACCATTTGGCGCCAGCTGCCGTGCGAAACGGCAAACCAGATGTGTTGCAGGGCGCCCGGACCGTCAATGTCGGCAAGCGTGACTCGTTCACCTGCGGCAATGCGAATGCTGGGCGAAACTTTCCAGCCTTGACCAAGGTCACGCGCGGCCTGCGCCCCGGTGCCATCGCTCGCCAGGTCGCCCCGTCCCCTGGCGCCGTCCGGGTTCTCCGCACTGATGGAGCGGGTTCGCGCATCAGACAGACGCACCAGATCACTCATGCCGGAAACAAGCCCGTTGAAAGCCATTTGCCTTACTCCTGCGCGCTATTCTTTTGCCGGCAAATGGTAGCGCGCAAGAGCCTGACGATGAAATTTTGCCACAACAGTGTGGAACACTGTCGTGAGGAAGGCTGGCCGGGCGTAGCGGAATTCTGGACAAGACGGGAAATCACTGCCATGCGTGTCGAACTGCAGCGCCTGCAGGAGGCCGGTCTGCTGCAAAACGTCAGCAGGGAGGGCGACGGAAAGACCTGGTCCGGAAAGTCTGCCAGTCTGCAGTTATGCCCCATGTACCCCCCACAGTCGCTTCTGTCGCGTCATGCCCCTTGCCGAAAAAATTGCGCGTGCCGTGGGCCAACTCATCGGCGATCCCGTCATCCTGCACCTGGACCAGGTCCTTCCTCTAAGCCGGCGGGGCACGGCGCCGGCACCAACTGGCATCAGGACAACGCCTACTTTCAGATACCCGATCCCTTGCAGGGCACCGCCATGTGGACCGCCGTCCATGACGCGACGGTCGCCAATGGCACCATCCGCGTCATTCCCGGCAGTTATCGCGTCGAGTACGAGCATTCGCGCGACCCCTTCAGCGACCATCACATTCGCTGCTATCCGCCGGAAGATGAAGCCGTAGCAATCGAACTGCCCGCCGGCGGCGTGGCTTTCTTTGCCTGTGGCGTGGCACGTGCGACGGGCGCCAACAATACAGACTGCGACCGCGCCGGCATCCTGCATCACTTCGTCAACGGGGCGATGAAGGAAAAACCCTGGAGGAAAAGGAAACCTGGCGAGAACCCATGGCTTTCCGGACCCAGGGCCAGCGGCGGCGAACGGGAATACGGCCAGCGCGTCAGCGGCACCTGGCACATGGAGGTCAAGCGTCTTCTCCAAATGGCAGTTATAATGTCTGGTGGCTGATACTTCGAACCCGACAAGGAACTGCCATGCTTTCCATGGTACGTGGCTGCGCCGTGGTCGGTCTGGACGCTTGCATCATCGACGTCGAGAGTTATTTCAATCCCGGTGCCGGCATCCGTTCCTTTTCTCTTGTAGGCCTTCCCGGATCGGCTGTGCGTGAGAGCCGGGAAAGGGTGCGCGCCGCCATTCGTAATTCCGGCCTGCAATTTCCAAACAAGAGCTATGTCGTGAACCTGTCGCCAGCGGATCTGCCCAAACACGGGCCGGCCTACGACCTTGCTATCGCCGTCGGCGTGTTGGCGGCCACCGACCAGGTACCGGAAAATGCGCTGAGTGAGGCCATATTTCTCGGCGAGCTTTCGCTGGACGGCAGCGTTCGGCACGTCAAGGGCGTCATGCCCATGGCCAACGTCGCTCGCGATGAAGGCTTCAAGACGCTCTACGTACCCGCCTGCGATGCGCCCGAAGCAGGACTGGTCGATGAAATAGAGATCATCCCGCTGGACTCCCTGGGTCAACTGGTCGAGCACGTCTATGGCCTCAACCCCGTTGTCCCGCTGGACCGTAGCGATTGGGTCGACCAGGACGATTCGCTACCTGAAGGTCAAATGGATTTTTCTGACGTTCGGGGCCAGGAACACCTGAAACGGGCCCTGGAAGTGGCCGCCGCCGGCAATCACAACCTGTTGATGAAAGGGCCGCCCGGCGCCGGCAAATCAC
>JAGWBD010000104.1 GCA_021296065.1 Anaerolineae bacterium | reverse complement strand
ACAAAACTGAACACCAAAAAAATGAAGACAAAGCCGATTATGGCGCCGGCGCTCGGTGACTGGGCCAGCTGCAGACTGATGAACTGTCCCGGAGTCATGTCACTGACCGCCGTGCTGAGAGCGCCCTGGGCCTTGTCCACCTTCTCGTCAATGACCTTGATGCCAAATGTCACGAAACGGTAGCAAAGCAGTCCGCTTGCAAACAGAAGCAGGCCGATGACCAAAAAGAGGATATCGAGATCCGGCGCCGTCAGGTTGCTAATGCCGGCAATCGCGCCGGGCAGCAGGGCCTTCATCAGAAAGACGGCACCGATGATGGTTGCGAAGAACGAGACCCATTGTGACCATGGCCAGCCAGCCCGGTCCCTGCGCCACAGGCTCCATGCAGCGCGCAGGGCCGCCAGGGCCAGCAGAAGAAAGGCCACGATCACGACCCATTCGATGAAATTGATGTCGCTGCGAAGGACGTTGACCCGTTCGCCAAAGGCAATCCAGCCGGCCAGCACCTGCTCGGCGAGCAGCAGCGCGCCAAGCCCCAGCAGTACCATGTAGATTCGGGTTAGCTGTACACCTGTGGATGGCCCGGCGTTCTCATCAAAATATGCCAGCATGGTCAAGTTTTCTCATATCGGTATAAAAACAAGGGACAGGTCAGGAATTGTCCCGACCTGTCCCGATTACCCGAACTGGCGGGCGTAAACTGGCGATAACTAACGATAGCCAGCCGCAGTCAGTTCGATGATGGCATCGACGTTTCCGCCGTCGATGACGCCGGGACCGGTAAAGATGTCGTTACCGGGCGCCAACTCGTATCGGCTGTTCAGGTACAGCCACATGATGGTTTCGAAACCCTGCAGATAGGGCTGCTGATCAATCGCCTGCAGCAGATAGCCGTCCTTGATCATCTGATAGATCTCGGAGCTGGTATCGTGCGTGGTGGCATAGATCTCGCCCGGCATGCGGCCGGCTTCCTGCAAATACAGGTTGAAGCTGGTGGAGGGGTTCGGGCCAAGGAAGAAGGCCGCGTTGGTGTCCGCATTGGCCGTGAAGTAGTCCGCCAGCGTGCCGGCAGAGGCCGTCGTGTCGTTATTGATGGTCAGCTCGTCCAGCGGGATGCCGGCTTCTTCAATGACGCTGCGAACACCGGCGCAGCGCGCCTCAAGTCCGCTATGACCGACTTCCTGAATCGGGCACACGCCGCGAACGATTGCGACGCCGTCAGCTTCCGCTGCATCCAGCACCCGGTTGGCGTTGCTCACGCCACCGGTGAACTCGCTGGCGCCGATGTAGAAGAGCGTATCCAGTGCGTCGGCAGTACCCGAGTTCGGATCGGCCGTGTTAAGCACGATCACCGGAATTCCGGCTTCGCTGGCGCGACCCACTGCATCACGAATGACCTCGGGATTCGGAACCGTGGTGCCGATGCCATCGGGATTGGCGGCCAGGGCATCATCCCAGTAGCCCGCCATATCATCCACACTGTCAACCGGGTGCGCCAGCCAGGCGCAGTCGGCGTTCAGCAGGGCACAGGCATCTTCCATTCCCTTGATGACGACGATCCAGAAGGGATTTCCGGCGCCACCATGGGAAACAATGCGGAAGACCGGCTGGTCATCCTGGGCGCCCGCCGCGCCAATGGCGAAGACGGTCATACCCAACACCATGAGCAGCACGGGTACCAGAGTAAACAGTTTTCTCATGACTATACTCCTGCAATTTCTGTCGATTCACGCAGTCATTTTACCTGCGCGGAACAGCAATTTTATCAGGCGGGCCAGGCATGTGCAACCGGCAAGAACACGCTATTCGATTTCGGTCAGCGGGACCCGGCATCCTTCTTTTGCAGCCCTTTCCGCAGCGGCCAGCACGCGCTGGACCTGCAGGCCATTGGCGAAATCCGGGCTGGCAGGCTGGCCCTTCAGAATTGCAGAAATGAACCCGCGCGCCATGTGGTCCTGCCGGCGAAAGACATCGCGATAGGTATCGTGCACCTTGTCGCGGCGCGCCCCCAGCCAGATATCCTCCGCAATGTCCAGACGTCGGACCGGGCCTTCGCCTACGCGCGCGCCGCTGACCTGCTGCACCTTGTCCCAGTCTGTGTAACTGTAAAGCGTGCCATCGGAGCCATGAAACTCCATGTGATGCGTCTGCCCGAAATTGGTGTCTTCATAGCACATATTGCTTACATGGATGTTGCCCTGTGCCCAATTGACAAACTCAAATGACAACATGGCGCTGTCGTCGACACGCTCGTATGGCTTGCCATCCGGCCGCGGGCCCCTTTCCCCGTAGCGCCCCAGCTGGCACTGGACGGAATTGACTCCGCCAAACATTTGCATCGCGATAAAGAGAAAGTGTGAACCCAGGTCACCCAGGACGCCGCTGCCAGCCTCGGACCGGTCGAAGCGCCAGCGATACTCTTCTGTGCGCGCGCCACCACTGTAGTAGCGCATGTTCAGATGGTAGGGCTGGCCGATGTAGCCCTGCCCGATCAGTTCCCGCAGATAGCGCGTCGCCGGCATGAAGCTGTAGGTAAAGGGCACCATGTGGCATACACCGGCCGCTTCCGCCGCAGCCAGCATATCTTGTGCCTGCGCCACGTTGAGGGCCAGCGGTTTCTCGCACAACACGTGCATACCGCGTTCCAGAGCGGCCATCGTGAGGGGATGATGCAGACGGTTGGGCGTCAGGATGAGCACGGCATCCAGACCGCCATGGTCCAGCAGCGCGTCCGTGTCGGTTAAGGCGTAGGCGTCACCCCAGCGTCGCGCAAATGCCTCCGCGCGACCGGCATCCCGGCCACAAACAGCCACAACTTCGGCGCCAGGATGGGCCGACAATGCCGGCAGGAACATTGCGTCCGCCGACCAGCTCGTTCCGATTTCGCCATCCCGCACCCTGCTTGCCACGGAGACCGCTCTCCTCTACAATGAAATCGATCGTAGAAGTGTAGCGGCCAATTGCCGCCACATCAATTTGCCCCCACCTGCGAGTGACGCCTGGTCATGCAGCCCCTTGCAAACGCCAACTGGACACGGGATCTGTTCCTCACCCTGCTGGCCCTGGGCCTGTTACTCACGGGTTTTGCGACCTGGCGTTACATCAACACAGACCGCGAACTTCAGGGCAATCTGGCCCAGGTCATCGCCAGTCGGTCTCTGAATGTAGCGCCAGAGACTGGCACGGCTGTGCGGGGTTTGGCAGTGGCGGACGTTGCCCGTCGCGAAATGCTTTCGCAGCAATACGATACCCTGATGCTGGGGGGCAGCGGCCTGGTAATCCTGTCGTTGGGCTGGCTGGGCCTGAACCTGAGACGTTATCTGCAGCGTCGTCAGGAATTTTCACCCGGCCGCAAGGAGACAAGCTCATGAGTGATAGCAGGTCCCCGGCCTTTGTTCTCGGCGAGCCGCAACCGATCGGGATCAACACACGCTATGCCTGCTGGCTGACATCCAGCGAAGATCGCTTTTTCAAGGCAATTCTCAGAGTAGGCTGCGTCGCGTCTGTTTCCGCGCCGCAAGACAACCGCGCCCTGGTGGAAATTCGCAACGACCACGACCCGGATGAAGCCTGGCACTGGGTTCGCACCGAACTAGAGGAGACCAGTCGACGGGTCATCCTCGATCCCATTTGGGAAGAAGCCCTCTGGTTACTCTAGATCAGCCGCGTTTCTGAATTCACAGGCACAGGATTCACCAGTTTGTCAGGGAGCCGTCCGCGCGATGCAAGATGTTGCGGGGACTCTCACGCATGGGGTTGGCGCGGGCCGCTTCCCGGTCAAAGGTAACGCCCAGACCCGGTCTTTCAGGCGGAAGCAACCAGCCATCTTCCCAGTCAATCTGCTCGGGGAAGATGTCCTGCATGTGCGTGCCAGGCATCGTGGCCTGCTCCTGCACGCCTACCAGCGGGGAGGCCAGATTCAGGTGCAGGCAGGCCGCCGATGACACCGGCCCCAGCGGATTGTGTGTCGCCAGCTTGATGTAGTGCGTCTCGCACCAGCCAGCAATCTTGCGCGCTTCCGTCAGTCCACCCGCAATACACAGATCAATCCGCGCATAGTCTATCAGATCCTCCTCAATCAGTTGACGAAACTCCCACTTGGAACTGAACTGCTCGCCCGCGGCCAACGGCATGGTCGTGCGCGGCCGCAGGGTCCTGAAAGAGTCCGGGTTATCGCAGCGTAGCGGGTCTTCCACGAAGAAAAGATTGAATGGTTCAAGTTCCTTGCAGAGCAAAAGCGTATCGGGCAGGTCCAGACGGGTATGCACGTCAAATGCAATCTCAATATCTTCACCCACTGCCTCCCGCACCGCCTGCACCTGTCGGATAGCCGCCAGGACAGAGGGCCTCGGTTCCAGGGTTTCACCGTCATTCGGCAGGCCCCAGCGCACGAACTTCCAGCCTGCCTCCTTCGTCGCCAAACAGGATTCGACCAATGCTTCAACTTCCATCGAATGGCCGACATTGTGCGGATAACAAATGACGCGGTCCCGCGCCAGCCCGCCCAGTAAATCGTATACCGGTAGGTTCAGCGCCTTGCCCTTGATGTCCCACAGGGCGATGTCTATGGCTGAAATGGCCGCAGTCTGAATGCGCTGCGCCGGGAAAAAGCCGCCGCGAAACAAGAGTTGCCAGATGTACTCCGTGCGAAAGGGGTCCATGCCCAACAACATTGGTCGAAAGTGGTCGATGGCGCCGATGACGGCGTGCTCGCGTCCGGAAATACCTGCCTCGCCGACGCCGGAGATGCCTTCGTCCGTATCCACGCTGACAAATAGACTGTTGCGATTGCCGTTCCACACTGGCCACACGTCAATGGCAGTGATTTTCATGCTTTTCTCCCATTCATTAAAGCGGGTAGTTTAGCATCAAATTGAGTTTGAAGGCCGCAGGGTAAGCAACCAGCGAGATCAACCAGGACATCCGCAGCGTCATCCCTGATTTCATCCGGAACAGGGCGATCTGGCTGCCGTTGTTTAACAGTGCTGCCAGGCGACTTTCTGCAGCAAGCTGGCTAGCTGTTTGTAAACGAGCAATCTGCCCTGCGCAGGTCCGAGTGCCAATGCTCGCGCATGGGATGGGCGCGGGCCGCATTTCGGCCAAAAGTCGCACCCGGTCCCGGACGCCCTGGCGGCAACAGCCAGCCATCTTTCCGCCCGATTTGCTCGGGAAAGATGTCCTGCATTTGAGTGCCCGGCATCCTGGCCTGCTCCTGTACACCCACCAGCGGGGACGCCAGGTTCAGGTGCAGGCAGGCAGCGGATAATACCGGCCCGAGCGGATTTACGGTGGCCGGCTTGATATAGGGCGTTTCGCACCAGCCGGCAATCTTGTGGGCTTCGGTCAGTCCGCCGGCGATGCAAAGGTCTATCCGCGCAAAATCGATCGGGTCCTCCTCATCCAACTGGCGGAACTCCCGTTTGGAACTGAATTGTTCACCGGCAGCCAGAGGAACTGTTGTCCCCGAGCCCCAGGCCCGGCAAGAATGCGTGTTTTCGCTGTGCAGGGGGTCTTCAACAAGGAATGGGCGAAAGGGTTCCAGTTCCCTGCATAGCCACAGTGCATCCGGCAGGTCAAGCCGGGTGTACGCGTCAAAAGCGATCTCCATCTCTTCGCCCACTGCCTCACGGACCGCCTGCAATTGCTGAATAGCCGTCAATTTCGGGGTTCGTCGCTCGAAAAGGTTGCCTTCATGCGGCATGCGCCAACGCAGAAACTTCCAGCCCGTCTCCTTCGTCGCCAGGCAGCACTCAACCAGTGC
>JAGWBD010000103.1 GCA_021296065.1 Anaerolineae bacterium | reverse complement strand
CCGAGGTTCTTTCCAAAGCAGGCGAAGTGTTCAACCCGTTCCGATGAGGCGTCGGCCAGCCCCGCACCAATGCGGGCACAGGTGGAGAGCAAGGCGGCAGATTTACCGCTGATCATGGAAAGGTAGTGATCCATATTTACCGACGGGCAGTCTTCAAAATGGAGGTCCAGATACTGCCCGCGCGTTAACTCCAGGCAGCTTTCGGTCAGCGCATCCCCGGTTGCCAGCCGGATCTCAGCCGAGACGCCCCGTCGCTCCAGGCCTCCCAGACTGGAAAAGGACAGGGCAAACAGGAGATCTCCCACATTTATCCCCTGGGAAGGCCCCCACAGTTTCCAGACTGCCGGACGCCCCCGCCGTGTGGGGCTGTTGTCCTGGATATCATCGTGCACCAGGGAAAAGTTATGCAAGAATTCCACTGCGGCCGCTGCCGGAATGGCCGCATTCCAGTTGCCACCGGCCGATTCATTTGCGAGCAGCAACAGGACCGGCCGAATTCGTTTGCCTCGTGAAGCGGTCACGGGACGGCCGGTTTCATCCACCAGACCCAGCGGATAGCGCACCATATTTGCCAACTGCGGCGTGTCCGCCGGCACCAGCATCAATTGTTCTTCAATGAATTCATCCAGCGCCAGGGCATAGCGCTCATGCAAGGCGACGAACATGTCATGAATCCTGCCGCAGTTGCAACAATGGCGTCCGGCTCAAGGTGTCGATGTCTCGGGCGCCGGTGCAAAACATGCTGATTTTGAGTTGGTCCACCAATATGTGAATGAGTTCGTCCACGGTTTCCTGCGACTCGTGGGCCGCCTTAAGGAAGGGGCTGGCCAGCCCGGCCAGGCTGGCGCCCAGGGCTATGCACATGGCAACATCGATGCCATTGCGAAGGCCACCGCTGGCAATCAAGGGAAGATCGGGCGCGCCCTCCCGGGCATTGACAATTGCCTGGGCTGTTGGAGTGCCCCAGTCCGCGAAAGCCGCCGCGATCCGGGCGTGAAAACGGTCCGGCGCGCGATAGTATTCCACTTCGCTCCAGGAGGTGCCGCCGGAGCCTGCAACGTCGATCGCTGCCACGCCGGCGTTTGCCAGGGCCCGGACATCCTGCACCGAGAATCCCCAGCCGACTTCCTTGGCGATGACTGGCACACCAAGTGAAAGACAGACCTTTTCGACCTTGTGCAACAGCCCGGCAAAATTGACATCGCCTTCCGGCTGCACTGCTTCCTGCAAGGCGTTGAAGTGCAATATCAACGCGTCGGCTTCAATCATGTCGACCGCGCACCGGCACTGGTCGGTGCCATAGCCGTAATTGAGTTGCACGGCACCGACATTGGCCAGCAGCAGGATGTCGGGCGCCACCGGGCGCACTTGCAGGCTGCCGGCAAGCGATGGATCTTCGATTGCCGCCCTTTGCGATCCAACGCCCATGGCGATCTTGTTTTCCTGGCACGCTGCCGCCAAATTAAAATTGATCCGGCGCGCCAGATCAGTGCCGCCGGTCATTGAGGAAACAAGAAGGGGGGCTGCAAGGCGCTTTCCCAGGAAGTCGGTTGTGGTTTCCACATCAGCGAGGTTTATTTCCGGGAGGGCCCTGTGCTCAAAACGATACGCTTCCAGACCCGTCCCGAGTGCGGGAAACTGCACGTTTTCTTCAAGATTAATGCGAATGTGGTCCGCCTTGCGAGATTCAATTTCCGGCGAGCCCTGCGTCTCTTTCATGTACTCTTGTTCCAGATGTGCCCTGAACGATCCTAACCGTGGCAAATTGGGCTGTCAACATTGGCAAGCGTTGCGGTAAGCGGTATACTCGCGGCAACATGCGGTCCACGAGCCGGGCGCTCGACTGACCAGGAGGAAACGATGGAATCGACTGACGAGCGTGTCAAGAAGATTGTGATTGAATTGTTGGGCGTGGATGAAGACCGTGTCGTGCCGGAGGCCCGTTTCCGCGAAGATCTCGAAGCGGATTCACTGGACCTGGTGGAGCTCATCATGGCCTTTGAAGAAGAATTCGGCGGTGAAATCACTGATGAGGACGCGCAAACCATAACCACCGTTGGCGAAGCCGTCAGCTACATCGGAAAGATGGGTGACGAAGGCTAACTCAACTTCGAAAGATTGATTTCAGGGGCGGCCCGAAACGGGTCGTCCTGATTTTTTGCCATCGGGCCGCCAACAACAGCAGCATGGCTGCCAGAAACAGGAAGAATCCCGGGCCCGCATGAGTTTCCAGCCCCATGCTTTTTTGCAGGGCAAGAGCGGCCGAAAGGGCCACCCACGCCACTGCGACTGAAGTTCCTGCCAAAATCCAATGAATCTGCGACTGGCGGGTAAGGCGGGATCTGCCGGCCAGACCGCAAAGCAGCGCCAGGATGCCTGTTGCCATTTGTTGCCGGTGATTGGAATTGCCCGGATCGACCAACAGGAATTCCGGCGGCGGGAGCAGGGCAATCGCCGTTAGCAGGGCCAGGGTCATTCCCAGGCGTGCAGGAAAATCGTCGCGCCAAATGGCGAGGGCCAGCAGAAAAAGGGGCAAACAGCGCAACCCCAGGCTGGATCCCAGTGGAACAATGGCCTGTTGGGACAGCGGATTGAGACTGCACCATTCCGCCAGGTCCCAAAGATTCAGCGACAGCGTATTGCCAGAACTTGCCATCCAGGGCAACAAACAGGCCAGCAGGCACGTTGCCAGCGGCCAAACAGGAAACCTCGCCCGCTTCAAGGCGCTCACAGGGCCCCCACACTGCGATAAACCTCAAGCAATTCCCTTGCCGACTTTCTCCAGGTAAATTTCCCGGCTCGGGTCTGACCGGCCTGAATCAATTGCCGTCGCAGTTCGCTGTCATCCAGCAGCCGCCGCAGGGCGTCGGCAAGTGCTTCAACATCCAGAGGATCGATCAGCAGGGCTGCGTTTTCGGCTACCTCCGGCAGGGACGAAAGGTCAGAGGTGACGACTGGCGTGCCGCAAGCCATGGCTTCCAGCACGGGCAAGCCGAAGCCCTCATAAAGGGACGGGAAGGCAAAGACTTCTGCAGCGCTGTACAAGGCCGGCAGGTCTTCATCGTCCACGAAACCGATCAAATGCACGCGGTCCTGGATGCCACTCTCCTTAAGTTGACGGTAAAAAGGCTCCGAAAGCCAGCCGGCGCCACCAGCAATGACCAAATGCAGGTCGAGGCCTTCCTGCACCATGCGGCAAAGGGCCTCAACAAGGCGACCATGATTCTTGCGTGGTTGAAGCGTGCCAAGCGAAAAAATGAAAGGCCAATGGTCAAGCCGATACTTCTTGCGGATGGCTTGTTGCCTCCCGGCGGGCTCGCGTAGAAAGCGCTCGTCCACTCCTCCATGTAAAACACTGACCCTGGTGGAAGGCGAAACATCGAAGAATTCAAGCAGATCGTCGCGCGTCGCGTTTGAATCGGCCAGCACGTGGTCGGCGCGTCTCACAGAGTCCGGCACGACACGCTGAAGCCAGGCGCCAAGCGCGGGCGGAGAGGTCTCCGGCATGCGCATGAAAGACAGATCGTGAATCTGAACCAGAGTTTTAGTTCCCCGCCTAACCGGTGGGAGAACGAAGTCCGTCGCATGAAAGGTGGTCAGGGGACCTGTGAAAGTTTCGACGGGCAGGGGAATTCGGGCGCGGAACCAAAGTCTCATGAGCCAGGGTGTCGACAGCGGGGCAGGTCGCCAGCAGAAATTGTTGCCAGGTGGCTCTGGCAAGTGACTGTTGCGAGACCGGGCGACAAAAAGTTTCCAGGTTGTTTCCCTGTCTTCCATGGCAAGGGCGGCAACCAGTTCACGGACATAGCGGCCGATGCCCGCGTCCTGTTCCCACGCGGGCGTATAATCAATGCCGATGCCTGGGGCCATGACCGACGTCGCTGTAGGTCCAGTAGCGGTTGACAAAGAAATTCCAGAGCATGACTATGATCACGGCAATTAGCCAAGCTGCCATCGTGCCCACTTTGGCCTCGGCAGTGTAGGAAGGCTGGTAACCAGGGCGCATCAATCGTATCAATGGCAGCGCGGCGGGCAGCAACATGCTTCCCAATATGGCATAGGTCACGGAAATCAATGTGGTCCGCACAATCAGCCCGACAGCATTGACCAATGTAAACTGGGCGAGTTGCCGGCGAATGCTGCGGGAACGGGAATCAGGATAAGTCCAGTAGCGGTTCCAGAGAAAGTTGTTGATGACCGCCACCATGAAGCCCGCGCCGGTCGCCAACTGAACCCTTAAGTCCGAGGTTGGTGGCAGTAATGTTGCCTGTAACATCGTCAGCGTGCCCAGGTCAACGACCGCTCCTATGACGACAACAACCGAGAATCGAAGGAAACGCTCAACTTCCCGGGCCCTTGTGCCTGCCCGGCTTGCCAAGGCCACGATGGCCCTGTCGAGGGGGTTGTTATGGACGAGCCTGGTCATTGCCCGGGATGATTGCCGGGCAAGGTGGTGAACACGCATGCCTGGCGATAAAGGACGGCGAGGATAGCCAACAGAAAGCCGATGTGCAGAAACAGATTGTTCACGAACAGGTTGTCGAACAGGCTGTGTACGCCAAGGCTGGTCCAGGCGCCCAGCAGACCAATGACGACCAGCCGCGCCTGATCGTCCGGGTGCTTCCGGGCCTGCAAGGTCAACAGCACAACGATCAGCCACATGCCGCACCACGCCGCGAGTCCCGCTATGCCAGTCTCTGCCAGCTGGTTGAGCCAAAAATTGTGGGCGTGGCCGAGCGCTTGCGGCCAGTTGATCAGTCGGTAGTGCGGGTACGCATGTTCGTAGTTCCCCAGGCCCACGCCGGTCCATGGGTTGGCCGTTGCCATGTTCAGGGCAGCCTGCCAGTGCGCGAGGCGTTCAACCACGGCGAAGTTTTCCGGGCTAATGATGGCGCCTCGCATGTCCTCAAAGCCAAAATAGTCTTCGGTTGAACTGGCAAGGCGTCCTCCAAGGGAAGCGGGCAACACGCCCGTCGACCACAGAACCACTGTCAATACCAACACGCCGCCGGCGAGCAGCAAACCGTGAATCAGTCGACGGGGCAGGGCCAGCAGGGTCACCAGCATGGCGCAAAGGAAGGCCAGCCACGCGCCGCGACTCCAGGACGCAAACAGGCCAGCCAGCAAAAGCGCCGTCGGAACAGCCCAGCCACACAGGGCAAGGAAATCCGATGGGCGCCGAGACTGGTACCAACGTCTCAGGCCGGCCAGCACCAGGCACAGGGCAAGCGGTGACAAAAGGGCCATAAAGCCGCCCAGTGGATTGGGCTGACCAAAGGTGCCAAAGGCACGAAAGTAACGCCCGCCAACCAGAAAGTGCAGGGCGCCGCTGCCTCCGAAAAACTGGTACATTCCGATGGTCGCGTTGACTGCACCAGACAACAGTAAGGCTCGGACTGGCCAGCGCCAGGCGCGCTCCTGCATACCGCTACCTTCGATCAGGATGACAAGGGCGACTGACAGCCACTTGAGCCATTCCCGCAGCTACGCGCTGACAGACACTGCGTTGAAGAGTGACAATCCGGCGACCAAGAGGAAAATCAGGACCGGCACGGCCACCGGCGATACCCAAAGTCGTGGCAAGCGCTGGCGCAATACAACGTCGTGCAGGCTCCAGAACAAGAGCCAGGCAAGGAACAATACCTGGCCGATATCCAGGGGAAAGTCAAGGCCTGCCTCGGTTTCGATGAGGACCCGCAAGGGAGCCAGAATCAACAGAGGCAACAAGGCCGCCCGTGACGAAACCAGGCAAGGCAACAGAAGGAGGACCAGCAGGGCCATGGCGAGCAA
>JAGWBD010000102.1:5846-6385 GCA_021296065.1 Anaerolineae bacterium | reverse complement strand
GGCGCTGAAATCCGGATAGCGGTCTTCCAGCAGTTGCGAGGAGACCAGCACGTTGTTGAGATGGAAGAGGACGATATCGCGCTCGCCGGGGAAGGTGATGCGCACGTCGTCGTCAGCGTCGCTGATGATGCGCGCCACCTCGTCCAGCGCGCGGCCGGGAATGACCATGCTGCGCGGCTCCTCAAAGGTCTGCTCCAGTTCACCGGTGCGCACCGCCAGGCGATAGCCGTCGGCAGCGGCCAGGGTCAGGGTATTGTCCTTGAACTCGGTGAAGACGCCGGTCAATACCGGCCGGTTGTCCTCGCGCGCGGTGGCGAAGACCGTCTGGCGGATCATGTCGCGCAGCATCTCCGCGGGCACGGACACCTCGTCGCTGCCGTTGCTTTCGGGCAGCAGCGGAAACTCGCCGGCGTCGATGCCGCGCAGGGTCGAGACGTTGGCGCCGCAACGCACGGTCACACTGCGCGTGGAGTCTTCCAGGTTGAAGTCGACGCGCTCGGGCGAGAGGTTGTTGTCCAGGTCGGTCCGGGTGTTGGGTG
>JAGWBD010000102.1:0-5812 GCA_021296065.1 Anaerolineae bacterium | reverse complement strand
GAGGCCGCTGCTCATGTTCATGGCCGAGAGCCGCAGCCGGGCGTCGCCCTCCTCGCCGCTGCGCAAAAGAATGTTGGCCAGCACCGGCAGCGTCGGCCGGCTTTCCACCGCGCGTCCGACGATGCCCAGCCCCCGCGCCAGATTTTCCTGCCTTACGCTTACGCGCATCTCAGGCCCCGTTTCCCTGCCCCGTTTGCGCCGCAGTATAGCGACCGGTCAGGTCAGTTTCAACCTGGGCAAATGCCTGCCCCAACGGACTCGGGTGATATTTCTGTCACAAGGAGTTCAGGAAATTGCAGATGACCCAACTAACTGGCACCGCCAGCACAATTGCCAGACCCACGAGACAGCAAGGTAGCTGTTTGCGGGAACTGACAGAACGCGGCGGGCCACCACCCATGAACGCCCTCGGGTCAAGACCGCGTTGTTCTTTCGATGTCGGATCTCCGTAGTCCATGGCTGCTTACCCGGCAAACCCTGACTCCAATTGTACCGGGTCCAGGGAAGCGCCTGTCACGCATCGCCGTGGCGCAGGACGATTTGTTAGTCTACGAAATCCACGACGTCGCCAGCCGTTCAATCGGTTCAAAATCGGGCACTTGACTGTGCTATCATGGCGCCGGTCTGAAAGGAGCGTCCATGAGCCACCAGCCGCAATACATCCACGTGTCCGTCGCCTGGCCCTATTCCAACGGCGACCTGCACGTGGGCCATGCCGCCGGCAACTTCCTGCCGGCCGATATCTTCGCCCGCTATCACCGCCTGCGCGGCAACCACGTGCTCATGGTCTCCGGCTCCGACACGCACGGCACGCCCATCACCCTCGAAGCCGACGCCCGCGGCATATCGGCCGTCGAGGTCTTCGAGCACTACCATCGCCGTTTTCTGCACACACAGCGGAAGATGGGCATCAGTTACGACCTCTTCACCCACACCCACACCGAAAGCCACCACCGCATCGCCCAGGACATCTTCCTGCTGCTGCGCGAGAACGGTTGCCTCTACAGCGAGACCCAGCAACTGCTTTACCGCGAGAGGGAAAAACGCTTCCTGCCCGACCTCTACGGCTAGGGCGAAAGCTATTGCAGCAGCTTCGACAACGCCCGCGGCGACCAGTGCGACGAGTGCGGCAACCTCATCGACGCGACCCAACTGATCAATCCGCGCAGCAAGAACGCGCCGGATGACAAGCTGGTTATCCGCGAGTCTGAACACTATTTCATCGACCTCAGCCGCTTTGCCGAGCCGCTGCTGGCCTACCTGGAGGGGCACGAAAGCCACTGGCGCGCCAACGTCCTGCAATTCACGCGCAACATGATCCGCCGCGGTGTGGAGGAGGGCCTGCGCGGCCGCCCCATCACGCGCGACCTGGACTGGGGCATCCCCGTGCCGCTCGAGGGCTGGGACGGCAAGCGCTTCTACGTCTGGTTCGAAAACATAATCGGCTATTTCAGCGCCAGTGTCGAATGGGCCCACAACAGCGGCCAGCCAGAAGCCTGGAAAAACTGGTGGTACAACCCGGACGCGAAAATCTATAACTTCCTCGGCAAGGACAACATCCCCTTTCACACCATCATCTGGCCGGCGGAGTTGATGGGCATCAGCGGCCTCTACCACGATGAGGAATCGCCGCTCAACCTGCCCCATGACGTCCCTGCCAACGAGTTCATGAACATTGAGGGACGCCAGTTTTCCACCAGCCGCAACTGGGCCATCTGGCTGCCCGACATCCTTGAGCGCTACCAGGCCGATGCCATCCGTTACTACGTCGCCATGACCTTCCCCGAAACGCATGACTCGGACTTCGCCTGGGAAGGCTTTCTGGCGCGCGTCAACAACGAACTGGTGGCCGCCTGGGGCAACCTTGTCAATCGCGCGCTCAACTTCGCCTGGCGCAACTTCGAGGGTCAGGTGCCGCAGCCGGGCGAGTTGAGCGACAGCGATCGCAAAATCATCGCGCGCGCCGAAGCCGGTTTCGACGAGGTTGGCGGTCTGCTTGAGCAGGTGCGCCTGCGCGACGCGCTGCAGGCCGCGATGGAGATCGTGCGCGCCGCCAACGCCCATCTCAGCGAGCGCGAGCCCTGGATTCGCATTCGCGAGGACCGCGATGACGCCGCCAGCAGCGTCTACGCCACCCTGCGCGTCATCGACAACCTGAAAATCCTGCTGGCGCCCTTCCTGCCCTTCAGCGCCCAGCAACTCCATGACATGCTGGGCTACGAGGGCCGGCTCTTCGGCGAACTGGAAATCCGCGACTATCAGGAAGCGACGCGTTCACACGAGGCGCTCTGTTACAACCCTGAAGGCGCCATCGGCCGCTGGTCCCCGAGCGAACTGTCGCCCGGTCAGGCGCTGCGCGAACCCAAAGCCCTCTTCACCCGTCTGGAGCCGGAGATCGTCGAAAGCGAACGAGGCTTCCTCGGGGCAGTACGCGAGGAACGCGAAATCAGCTGAGGGCCCCCTCAATCCGCTGTAAGGTGGCGTCCACGACCATCTGATCGTCCGGTCGCAACTTCGTTTCCAGCAGCGCGGCGGTCGCGCGGTACAGGCGCAGGCCGGCGCGGACGCGCTGCGCAGCGTCGGCGGGCGGAAGCCCCAGCGCCTCGCGCAAGGCCCGGCTCCAGGCGCTGTCCACCCCGACGGCCGTCTGCAACTGCTCAATCTGGCGGTTTTCCGTCTCCACCGCTATCCCCAGGCCGAGCGACGCGGCGCGCAACAGGCCGAAAATCATGGCGTGCAACCAAAACAGCGCCATCTGGTCGTCGTCCTGTTCCAGCGCGGCGAGCAGCTTGCCGACCTCTTCGGCGTTGCCGCAGAGTTCGTAACTGGCCTGGTCGGCGGCGGCCTCACGCAGCGAGTCCCAGGGGAAGTTGCGCGCCTCCTCGATCACCCGCGCCAGCTCGCCCAACGGGTCATGCAAAACGCGCATCTGGCGAAAGCCGGGCACCACAGCGATGGCCGTCCGCGGTGCGTGCATCAGGGCCGCCTCGTCAGCCAGTCGGCGCACGGAAACGCTGACCAGCCAGCCTTCGTCCATGCGCAGCGTGTAGGCGGCGCGCGGGTCGTCAGGCAAGGCCTTCACAAAATGCCACAGGTCGATGTCGCTGTGCGCGTTGGCGTCGCCGCGGGCGTGGCTGCCGGTCAGGCCGATGGCAAGGGTGTTGTCGGCGACCAGTTTCTGCACAAGGCGTTGCAGCAGAGGTTCAATCGAAATGTCCATGACTTCGCCTTGCCCCCAGGAATTCGGCCTGAGATTGAATTTAGGAGAAACAGGGCATTCAGGTTTCGTCAATGGCCCCATGTCACCCCACTTCCCACCCTTCATTTACCTGAAAAACAATTCAGGCACGATTAAATTGCTGTATTCGCTGGCAGTCTGGACCAGTTGCCCCGCATTTGCAAAAACAAAAACCCCTCTCCCTGAGGGAGAGGGGCCTGGGGTGAGGGCAAGCCCTCAACCGCATTTACATCATGCCGCCCATGCCTGGGTCGCCGCCCGGCATCGGGGGAGGATTTTCCTCCGGCAGGTCGGTGACCAGGGCCTCGGTCGTGAGGATCATGGCAGCGATGGATGCCGCGTTCTCGACCGCGCCGCGGGTGACCTTGGCAGGGTCGGGGAAGCCGGCCTCGATGGTGTCGACGTATTCGCCGCTCATGACGTTGTAGCCCAGACGCGGGTTTTTGCTCTCCCGCTGCTGACGACGCACGTTCTCGATAATGACGGCGCCATCATCACCGGCGTTGGCGGCGATCTTGCGCATCGGCATCTCAAGCGCCTTGCGCATGATGGCCACACCGGTGTTCACGTCACTGATGGCGTTCTGCTCGACGCCGTCAAGCGCGCCGACGGCATTGATGAGCGTCACGCCGCCGCCGGGCACGATGCCCTCCTCAACGGCCGCGCGCGTCGCGCTCAAGGCGTCCTCGACGCGGTGCTTCTTTTCCTTCAGTTCGGTCTCGGTCGCCGCGCCGACGCGAATGACGGCCACGCCGCCGCTCAGCTTGGCCAGGCGCTCCTGCAGCTTCTCGCGATCGTAGTCGCTGCTGCTGTTGTCGATTTCGCGGCGGATTTCCTCAATGCGGCCGCGAATGTTGGCCTGTTCGCCGGCGCCGTCGATGATGGTGGTGTCGTCCTTGCCGCTGACGACGCGGGACGCGCGCCCCAGGTCTTCCAGCGTGGCGCTGTCCAGCTTGCGGCCGGTCTCCTCGCTGATGACGGTGCCACCCGTGAGGACGGCGATATCCTGCAACATGGCCTTGCGGCGGTCCCCGAAACCGGGCGCCTTGACGGCCAGCACGTTGAGCATGCCGCGCAGCTTGTTGAGCACCAGCGTGGCCAGGGCCTCGCCGTCGACGTCCTCGGCGATCACGACCAGGTCACGCTTGCCCAGCTGGACGATCTTCTCCAGCAGCGGGACGACGTCCTGGGCCGCGCTGATCTTCTTGTCGTGAATGAGGATGTAGGGTTCCTCGACATTGGCTTCCATCGCGTCCGGGTTGCTGATGAAATAGGGACTGATGTAGCCTCGATCGAACTGCATACCCTCGACGTACTCGGTCTCGAACTCCAGACCACGGCTTTCCTCGACCGTGACCACGCCGTCCTTGCCGACCTTGTCCATCACCTCCGCAATCAGGTCACCGATTTCGGAGTCCTGGGCGGAAGTGCTGGCGACGTTGGCGATTTCTTCGCGGGTGGCGATCGGCGTGGCCTGATCGCGAATGTTGCTGGCGACGGCCTCGGTGGCGGTCTCGATACCGCGTTTGAGCAGCATCGGATTGGCGCCGGCGGCCACGTTGCGCAGGCCTTCATTGACGATGGCCTGGGCCAGCACGGTGGCGGTGGTGGTGCCATCACCGGCGATGTCGTTGGTCTTTGTGGCGGCTTCCTTGAGCAGCTGCGCGCCCATGTTCTCGTAGGGGTCTTCCAGTTCGATTTCCTTGGCCACCGTGACGCCGTCGTGGGTCACGGTCGGCGCGCCGAACTTCTTGTCCAGCGCCACGTTGCGGCCCTTGGGCCCCAGGGTGGTGCTGACGGCGTCGGCCAGCTTGTCCACGCCGCGCTTCAGGCTGGCGCGGGCGTTCTCCTCGAATACCAGCTGTTTTGCCATTTCGCTTTTCTCCAGACTTTTGCAACAGGTCGTTGGTTGGTCGGGGCCGGCTCAGTCCTCGAGCACGCCCAGGATGTCGCTTTCCTTCATAATGAGCAGCTTCTGCCCGTCCAACTTGATCTCGGTGCCGGCGTACTTGGCGAACAACACCAGGTCTTCCACCGCCACGTCCATCGGGACGCGCTTGCCGTCGTCATCGCGCATGCCTGCGCCCGCTGCCAGTACCTTGCCCTGTTGCGGTTTTTCCTTGGCCGTCTCCGGCAGCACCAGCTGCCCGCCGGCAAAGGTCTCCTCCTGCTCGACCGGTTCGATCAGCAGGCGGTCACCCAGGGGACGAAGATTGATGCTCATGAACTCCCTCCAATGGCTGTCACTGTTGGCACTCTCAACGCAGAGTGCCAGATACCCTGCGCGCATCGTAGCAAAATGCGACGGCAGTTTCAATACAATGGTCTCATCTTATGGATTTCTGGCACAGTTCTTACGAAACTGCCAGACGAGGGGGCCTCACTGCATATCCCGTTTCCCGTTCAGTTGCGGGAAAGGGTTTGGAGTGAGGGCCAACCGACTGCCTGCCTGCCCCACCCAGTCGCGCAGGTAAAGGAAATCGTGGCCGAGGGCGCGGTTGCTGAGCCGCGCAATGTTGGGCATGGTGCGCTTGTAGTGGTTGGCCTTGACGCGGCGCCAGACGTCCTCGACGA
>JAGWBD010000101.1 GCA_021296065.1 Anaerolineae bacterium | reverse complement strand
ACCACATCTTCCAGACTGGCCCCTGCCTGTATCAGGGCGCGTTCTATCTTGCGAAAGATGTAAAGGCTTTGTTCGCGGGCGTTCGTTCCGTGAACGCGACCTTCCTCGTCCGAGGCGGTCGTTCCCGAAACCATGACCATGTCGCCAAAACGCACGGCGCGGGAATAACCGGCGCGTTTTTCCCAGATGCTGCCGGAGGGGATGTTCTGCCGCTTCATCAATTGTCTTCCTGCGTCCTCTGCCCTAGTCAATGACAATCAGGTTCTGATAACTGTTTGTCAGTTTCTCACCACCGCCCGGACGCGCCACTACCACGTCCTCGACACGGGCCGACCAGGAGTCAAACTGCATGATGCTGGGTTCTATGGTGAACAGCATGCCTACCTGCAGCAGGGTCTGGTCACTGGCAGTCAGGAAAGGCGGTTCGTGCACGTCCAGGCCAATGGCGTGGCCCAGACGGTGACGAAAGGCTTCGCCGTAACCGCCCTCTTCTATCACCTGGCGCGCGATGGCATCGGTTTGGGCCGTGGTGTGCACGCCGGCCTGCAGGGCCGCAATGCCCGCCGCCTGGGAGGCCATCACCAGCGCGTGAATGCGCACAAATTCGTCATCGGGCTGACCGAAACTGATGGTGCGACCGAAGTCATAGCAGTAGCCATCAAGTATGGCGCCGAAGTCGAATTGCAGGGCGACGGGGGGGTTCAGGGTCCGTTTCATGCTTTTGAGCCTTTGCCCCATCAGCAGCGGGTGGTCCGGGCCGGAATTGTAGAGGGAACTGGTGAAGGATTCGCCCAGCGACCCGTGCCGGCGCAGCTGGAAATTTACTTCGCTGATGATTTCCTGTTCCGTCATGCCGTGCCGGAATTTGGGAATGGCGTCACGGAAAGCCGCCTCGGTTATGGCGCCGGCCGCGCGCATCACGTCGATTTCGTCCTCACCCTTGATGACCCGCTGCCGCCGCAGGATTTCCGTGGCGGACTGGAATTGCGCGCCTGGCCGCAGGGCCTGCAGGCCGAAAAGAGTCTCGGCGTGGGCGCGGTCGCCGGTGGCGATGCGGGGCCGGGACTGAAGCTGGAAGCCATCCAGAATGCCGGCAACAAGGTCAGAAGGATCATCATGGTCGCCCAGGACGCGCAGGTCCATGCCGGGCTGGTTTCCCAATCCGCCGAATTCGGCGGTCATGCGCGGCAAGGTCAGGACCGACCCCTTGCCCGGGCAGACCCACAGCCCTTCCAGCCAGGCCCCGGGATGCATCGTCCAGCCAAAGGTCGGCAGGTCGCGCGGGACGCCGGTCAGGTATTGCAGGTCGGCCGAAATCGGCAAAAAGGCCAGTTCCGCCCGGCTTGCCAGGTCCTGCTCAAATAATGTCAGACGTTCACTGTAGTTCATCCCCGCCTCCCAGGCGTTTGTCACGCAGTTGACGCAGCATTTTTCACTGACTATACTCTGGCAGGCAACAGACAAAAGGGCAAATTCAGGAGAAGAAGTACATGCGCAAATCAGTATTGTTCGTACTCGCGGTGGCAGTCGTGCTGCTTGCCGGCTTCGGCGCCGCCGCCCAGGACGAAAAGGTCCTGGTCATTGGTCATACCGAACAGACGGACTTCTACGACCCGGCAAACGGCTTCACCGGCACGACCAGCCTGGTGCGCCGCGCCACCTATGACACCCTCGTCACCTTCCCGGATGAGGACGCCAGTGAAATTCTTCCCTCGATCGCCTCGTCCTGGGCCATTTCGGACGACGGTTTGCATTACACCTTCACACTGGATGATTCCTTCCTCTTCAACAACGGTGACAGCGTCACTGCCGATGACGTGGTCTTCTCCATTCAGAGACTGAAGTACGTAAATGGAAACCCGTCCTTCCTGGCCGCCGGAATCGATTCCGTGGTCGCCAATGAAGATGGCACGGTGACCTTCACTCTGCCGGAAGTGCGGCCCACCTTCGTAACCGAGCTGGCCAACACGGCCTTCTCAATCACCAATGCCGACGTCGTGCGCGCCAACGGTGGCACGGATGGCATGGACGCGGCCGAGACTGACGGCGCTGCCGACTACCTTAACCAGAATTCGGCCGGCACCGGCCCCTACCAAATCGATAGCTGGGCGCCGCAGGATGAGACCGTGCTGGTGCGCAATCCGAACTACCCCGGCGAAGCGCCTTACTTCGACCGCATACTAATCGTCAATATTCCGGAAGCGGCCACCCAGAAGGCAGCGCTGGAATCCGGCCAGATTGACATCGCCACTGACCTCTCGCCCGACCAGATGACCGAACTTGAGGGCAACCCGGACGTCAACATTTGGCGCGGCCCCGGCCAGTGGAACCACTTCCTGATCATGAACGCCGATCCGGAGATTGGCGGCCCGGTGTCCGATCCAAGGGTCTGGCTGGCGGTTCGCCTTGCGCTGGACTACGAGGGCTATCTGCAACTTTGGCCCGGCAGTGTCACACCCGGTTCAGTTATGAACTACTTCCTCGCCGGCGCTTTCCAGGATGACCGTGCCCTGAGCCGCGATCTCGATCGCTCGAAGGCCCTGCTGGCCGAGGCCGGTTATCCCGATGGCTTCGACATCGATCTGAAGTATCCGGACTGGAACGCCTTCGGCATCGACATGAACATTAACGCCCAGAAGGTCCAGGCGGACCTGGCGGAAGCGGGCATTAATGTGACCCTGGCGCCTGGCGAGTTCAGCATCGCCCTTGAGGAATATCGACTGGGCAACGCCGGTTTCGGCTACTGGCTCTGGGGTCCGGACATCAACGATCCTGTTGACGTGCTGGCCTTTGTGCCCGGTGGCAAGGTCGCAACCGAGCGCCTTCGGTTTACCGAGGAGCGCGCGCCGGCGGAAATCCTCGAACTGCGTGACGCCGTGAAGAAGGAATCCGATCCCGTGCGTCGCGCCGAGCTTTTCGATCAGATCCAGGTCTGGCTGCAGGAAAGCGGCAATTTCGCGCCCTTCCTGTATCCGCCCACCCAAACGGCTCTTCGCGTAGGTATTAATGGCTACAACTGGCACCCGCAATGGGTGATGGACGTCGCCATAATCAGCCGCGACGAGATGTAATTCTCCTCGTTGCAGCAAGTGATGGCGGGGCCCTGGGCTCCGCCATCTTTCTTAAAGCAGCTTCAGGGAATTAAATGCCGCTTCAGGTCTTCTTTCTGCGCCGTTTGCTGCTGACCATCCCCTTGCTGATTGGCATCACACTTGTGTCCTTCATTATCGCCAATGCCGTCCCTTCCGATCCCGTCTCCGCCAACATTCCCCAAAACGCCTTTGACAACGAAGAAATTATTGCCGCCTTTCGCGCCAAATGGGGCCTCGACAAGCCGCCGCACGAACAGTACCTGACGTACCTGGGAAACCTCCTGCGTGGCGACCTTGGCGTCTCCATCAAGACCAGCAAGCCCGTGCTGGAAGACATCCGCCAGTTCCTGCCCGCCACCATTGAACTTGCCAGCTTCGGCATCCTGATCGGTATGGCGCTGGGCATTGGCACCGGCATCATTGCGGCCGTCTGGCGCAATAGCCTGGCTGATTATCTCACGCGCAGCAATGTCGTGATTGGCGTAAGTTTTCCCATCTTCGTGCTGGCGTTGATTGGCCTGAATCTGCTCCACGTTCAATGGGGCATCGTGGCCGGGCCAGGACGACTGGACTTCATTATGCGCGATCCGCCAAATGTCACCGGCCTGTTCATGGTGGATGCCGCGCTGGCAGGTCAGTGGGACAAGTTTTCCAACGCCTTCTCCCATCTCATTCTGCCCGCCTTTGTGCTGGGCAGTTACGTCGCCGGCATTATCGCGCGTATCACCCGATCCTCCATGCTTGAAGTGCTCGGGATGGACTACATTCGCACCGCCCGCTCGCATGGTTTGCATGAACGGCGCGTCATAATCCATCATGCCCTGTCAAACGCGATGATCCCGATCGTCACTGTGATCGGCCTGTCCACTGCCAATCTGATGACGGGCGCGGTGCTGATTGAATCCATTTTCGCCTGGCCCGGAATCGGGCGCGACGCCTTCCGCGCCGCGACGTCGCAGGACTTTCCGGCTATTATGGGCGTCAGTATCCTGATTGCATCCATCTATGTCCTGGTGAATTTCATTGTCGACATCCTCTACTACTTCCTCGATCCGCGCATCCGCGTCGCCTGAGCGCGTCGCGCAGTTGCGCTATCACCTGCGCAACCACCCGATGGTGCTGGTGGGCCTGCTGGTCGTCTTCGGTTGGATCGTGGTCGCGCTGCTGGCGCGCGGTCTTGCCAGCCATGATCCCCTGGCCAAGGATGTCTCACATCGCCTTGATAAACCGGGCGAAAACGGACACAACTGGGGCGCGGATGCGCTGGGACGCGACATTCAGACCCGAGTCCTGCATGGCGCGCGCATTACGATTCCGGCGGGCATTGCAGTCATCATATTTGGCAGCATTATCGGTGTCCTGATGGGCGCCCTGGCCGGTTGGCTGGGGGGCCTTTGGGATGAACTCCTGATGCGCATTACAGAGCTGTTCATGGCTTTCCCGACCATCATCCTGGCCATGGCCATCACAGCCGCCCTGGGTCGCGACATTCGCAATGCCATCATCGCGCTGGTCATCGTCTGGTGGCCCAGCTATGCGAGGTTGATACGAGGAATTGTGCTGGAGATCAAGCACAACGAATACGTGGATGCCGCCCGTTGCGCCGGCGCCACCGGCCCCTGGATCCTTTTCCGAACTATCCTTCCCAATTCCATCGCCCCGGCCATCGTGCTCATGACCCTGGACATCGGCAATGCCATCCTGACATTCGCCGGTTTGAGTTTCCTGGGCCTGGGACCGCCGCCGACCTCGTCCGAGTGGGGCAGCATGGTCAACGCCGGCCTGGACAATTTCAGCCAGTGGTGGATGTGGCTCTTCCCCGGCATGGCCCTTGCCAGCCTGGTCATGGCCTTCAACTTCATCGGCGACGGCATCCGCGACATCTTTGACCCACGTTTGCGCCGCGACTAGCTGCATGCGCCCGGCGAATAAGCGTGATGTCCTTGCGCGTCTTGCGCAGCTTCCCGATATGCAGGCCAAAGACCTGGCGCCCCTGACCGGCGGCATGATCGCTGCCGTCTACAAGGTGACTCTTGTTGATGGACGTGAAGTGGTGGTCAAGGCCGGTAGTGCGGACAGCCGTATGGACATCGAAGGAGACATGCTCCGTCACCTGGCGCAGGTCAGCGACCTGCCCTTGCCACGCCTGATTCACAGCGAGCCTGATTTGCTGGTGCTTGGCTTCGTTGAAGGCAACAGTGACCTGGACGAGCAAGCCCAGGAACATGCGGCCGAATTGCTGGCCGCCCTGCACAGCGTGACCTGGACGCATTTCGGCCACGCGCAGGACACCCACATCGGCCCCCTGCATCAGCCCAATCCACCTTCCTCGTCCTGGGTCGACTTTTTTCGCGACCAGCGCCTGCTCTTCCTGGCGCATATGGCGCTGCAGGCCGGCGCCATCACCCCTTCCCTCTGCAGACGCGTGGAAACACTTGCGGGCCACCTGGAGCGTTGGCTCGGCGAACCTCGGCAACCTGCCCTGATCCATGGCGACGTCTGGGCCACCAATCTGCTGGCCAGCAAGGGCCGCATCACGGCCTTTCTCGACCCGGCGATTTATTATGCTCACGAGGAGATCGAACTGGCCTACACGACATTGTTCGGCTCGCGTGGCCTAACCTTTGGCGATCCCTTCTATCGCAGGTACCATGAAATACGGCCAAATTCCCCCGGATTCTTCGAGGAGCGACGGCTCATTTACAATCTTTATCCCCTGCTGGTGCACGCGCGCATATTC
>JAGWBD010000100.1 GCA_021296065.1 Anaerolineae bacterium | reverse complement strand
GCACCGTCGTCTCCGACGGGGCATAGCCTAGTCGGGTCTTGCCACGCACCAAACCGCTAAACAGACAAACGCCGACGGTTTCCGGCAACGTAACGGCCGCAACGACCGCATTATGGTCGATCGCTTCCCTTGCAAGACAATACATTTCCGGGTTCCCGCTGCCTCCACTGACCGGAGGGAAAAAGGCAACCGTGTCGCCCGAATCCACTTCTTCGCCGTCCGTGGCATATTCCTCGTTCACCGCCGCGATGGCGGCGTCCAGGGCCTGACGCAGTTCCGGATGTCGCAGGGCCAGGGCGCTGCGCACCTCGGCGACCGTCGCCCTGTCACGCTCCAGCCTCAGGACCATGCGCCGTTGGCCGGCCAGGTCCCCGAGTGAAGCGAAGAGCAACACGTTGACCTTCATCAATTGCACTCCGGCGCAAGGTAATCACCGCGTTGGCCGCCCCGCTTTTCGAGCAGGCGAATCTCGCCAATGCGCATGCTGCGGTCGACAGCCTTGGCCATGTCATAGACTGTCAACGCCGCCACCGCCACGGCCGTCAGGGCTTCCATCTCCACGCCGGTTTTGCCGCTGGTACGCACCTGCGCGCCAATGCGCAACGCGTTTGCCTCTTCATCCGCCTCCAGATCGACATCGACATGCGTTAGTGCCAGGGGATGACATAGCGGGATGAGGCCAGCGGTCTGCTTGGCAGCCATGATTCCAGCCAGCCTCGCGGTGGCAAGGACGTCTCCCTTCTCCAGGCCGCCCTCGCAGATCAACCGAAGCGTGCGCGGCTCCATCTGAACGCAACCGGCGGCGCGCGCCATGCGTTTACTTTCCGGTTTGTCGCCCACAGCCACCATGCGCGCCCGACCCTGTTCGTCCAGGTGCGTCAGACCATCATTCATCACGGACCCCCTGCCCGCGCCAGTATAGCGTGACTCTTGTCGGCAACGGAACGCCGGACTATACTGCGTACCTGCGACACCCATGCTCCACACGGAGACAGCAACTTGAGTGTATTTGGCCGTGGCCTGACACGCACGCGGCGATCCTTTTTCGGGCGAATCGTCGACCTGCTTGGCGGCAGCGACATCGATGAAGACACCTGGGATGACATTGAGGCGCTACTGATTCAGGCAGCCCTTGGCCTGACCGTGACCGGCAAGGTGCTGGATACCCTGCGCGCGGGCCGCTGGCGCAGCAGCGACGAGTTGCTGGCCGGATTGCGCGCTACCCTGCTGGATCTCCTGTCCGCCCCGCCGCCCATGGATTTGAGCGGTCGACCCCTCTCGGTCGTACTGGTGGTGGGTGTCAACGGTTCAGGCAAAACGACGTCGATCGCCAGGTTGGCGCATCGCATGCAACTGGCGGGTCGCAATGTCATGCTGGCCGCGGGCGACACCTTTCGCGCAGCGGCCATCGAACAATTACAGACCTGGGGTGAGCGGGTCAACGTGCCGGTTGTCGCCGGCCAGTCCGGCGCAGATCCGGCCTCCGTCGTCTACGATGCGACCATGGCGGCCCAGGCGCGGGGCAACGACATACTGATCATCGACACAGCCGGCCGCCTGCACACCAATGCCAACCTGATGAACGAACTTCGGCGCATTCGTTCGGTCTCGGCAAAGGTGGTTCCGGACGCGCCGCATGAGGTGCTGCTGGTGCTGGATGGCACGACGGGCCAGAACGCACTGCAGCAGGCGCGCACCTTTCGTGAGATGGTGGACGTGAGCGGCGTCATCGTCACCAAGCTGGACAGTTCCTCCAGGGGCGGCATGATATTCGCGATTTACGCGGAGCTGGGTCTGCCGGTTCACTACGTCGGGCTTGGTGAAGGCCTTAACCATTTGTTGCCCTTCTCCCCGAAAATCTTTGTCAACAGTCTTTTTGACGAGAACTAGCCCATGGACCAGCTTGTCAGCCAGTTACAGGCCATGAAAGCGACCATAGACGGCCTTGTCGCGCGCCTGGGCATCGCCGACAAGGAAGCCGCGATTGAGAAGATCGAAGCCGCAGCCGCCTCGACCGCATTCTGGGACGAACCGGAGTCAGCCAGCCGACAGATGCAATCCCTGTCCACGTTGAAGGCTGAAGTCCGCCGCTGGCGAGACATCTCGCGGCGCATAAATGACGCGCTGGAACTTGCTCAACTGGAAGACCAGGACCTGCTGGAAGATTTGCTGGAGGAATGTGACGCGCTTCAACCCGTCGTCGAACGCATGTCCTTCCAGGCCCTGCTGTCCGGCCGGCATGATCAGGAGAGCGCCATCCTCGCCATCCACGCCGGCGCCGGCGGCACGGACTCCCAGGACTGGGCCGGCATGCTGGAGCGCATGTATCTGCGCTGGGACGAACAAATTGGCTACAGGACCACAATCCTCGACCGCAGCGAAGGCGAGGAAGCCGGCATCAAGAGCGTCACCCTGGAAGTCAACGGGCCTTATGCCTATGGATATTTGCACAGCGAACTTGGGGTGCACCGCCTCGTTCGTCTGAGCCCCTTTGATTCCGCCAGCCGGCGTCATACCTCCTTTGCCAAGGTCGAACTCTGGCCGGATATTCAGGGCAGCATTGACATCGACATCAACGAGGCTGAATTACGGGTGGATGCCTATCGCGCCGGCGGCGCCGGCGGCCAGCACGTCCAGAAGAATGACACGGCCATTCGAATAACCCATTTGCCGACCGGCATTGTGGTGCAGTGCCAGAATGAACGCAGCCAGAAACAAAACCGTGAACGCGCCATGCATATCCTGAAGACGCGCCTGCTGGAAGAGGAACGCCTGAGACAGGAAGCCGAGCTGGCGGACCTTAAAGGTGAAAATGTGGACGCCGGCTGGGGCAACCAGATCCGGTCCTACGTCCTGCATCCTTACCAAATGGTCAAGGACCATCGCACCGGCCACGAGGAAGGCAACAGCGGCGCCGAGCTGGATGGCAGGCTGAACGACTTTATGCAAGCCTGGATGCGGGCCCGGGTGGCCGGTGTTTCACCCGCTTGACAACCTGGGCCGAAAACGCTAGAATTCGCTTGTTGATTGGACAGACCACATAGACAGCCGCGAGGCCAACGGGACTTGACAGGCAGGCCCTGCCAAGTTATGTTTTGTTGTGTCTTTTATGGCATGGCAAAAGCGAATTCAACACACGCAGGGGCACCGGGTGCAGAACCCGTGTCGATTGCGTTTCCTTGCGTCACAAGACTGCACGCTGCCAACGTTTCCATGCTGGCAGGCTAGGCGCGGCGGGTCAATATGACCGCCACGCATGCATCCTGAAATTCAGAGGAGGTCATCTTGGAAGCGAAGGATTTCAGCGCCCTGCGCATTAGTCTGGCTTCGCCAGACCAGATCGAAAAGTGGTCTTACGGCGAAGTCACCAAACCGGAGACGATCAACTATCGCCGCTTGCGACCAGAAAAGGACGGTCTGTTTTGCGAGGCCATCTTTGGCCCGACACGCGACTGGCAGTGCTACTGCGGCAAATACAAGAACCTGCGTTACCGTGGCATCGTCTGTGACAAATGCGGCGTCGAGGTCACGCGATCTTCCGTGCGGCGCGAACGCATGGGACACATCAAGCTGGCAGCGCCCGTTGCCCACGTGTGGTACACGCGCCGCGTGCCCAGTTATCTGGGGCTGCTGCTGGATGTAAGCCGTCGCAACCTGGACCGGGTACTGTACTTCGCCCAGTACGTCATCACCAATGTTGACGAAGACGCCCGCAAGAAAGCCTTGATGCGTGTCGAGCGCGAGCTTTCCCAACGTGAACAGCTGCTTGGCGGCGATCTGCATGAACGCATGGAAACGCTCACCAGCGAACGTGATGCATTCCTCGCGTCCGTGGGTGAACGCAAGGCGGAAATTCAGGGCAGGCACGACGAGGAATTGGCTCGCCTTAGCGACGAATTGATGCAGGAAGCCCAAAAGCTGCACCAACGCATTGAGGGCTTGCAGGGTGATGTAGCGGCTTCAGCGGTTGTGCTGGAAGCCACCGGCGAGGTCATCGTCGCCGAAGGGATGGAAGTCAGTGCGGACCACCTGGGCAACATTCAGCAAGCCATCAACGACCAGCTGGGCGACATCCAGGAACGCATAGAAATCGAACGGCAACAGGAACTGGCTGCGCTCGACGCGCAGCAGCAGAAACTTGTCGACGATACAGAACGTGAATTGACGGACCTGCGCGACCAACTTAACGAGAAGATGGCGACTGTGCGGCACAGCGCGGACAATGCCCGCAATGAACTGCAGGACCTCGCAGTATTGCAGTTTCTCTCCGAAACACGCTTCCGCCACCTGAAGTCACGTTACGGCCGCGTCTTCCAGGCCAATATGGGAGCCGAGGCTTTCTACGAGATCCTGCGTAACATGGACCTTGAAAGTCTGTCTCTTGCGCTGTGGAAGGAAGTGCGCGAATCGCGCTCCATGCAGCGCAAGAAAAAGGCGACAAAACGCCTGGGCGTGGTGGAAAGCCTGCGCAAAAGTCAGAATCGGCCCGAGTGGATGATCTTGACGGAATTGCCAGTGATTCCACCCGACCTGCGGCCCATGGTCCAGCTGGACGGCGGTCGCTTTGCCACCAGTGACCTGAATGACCTGTATCGCCGCGTCATCAATCGCAACAATCGTCTGAAGCGCTTGCTGGAACTTGGCGCGCCGGACGTTATTGTCCGCAATGAAAAACGTATGTTGCAGGAAGCTGTCGACAGCCTGGTCGACAACAGCCAGCGGGGCAAGGAACTGAGCCGTCGCGGACACCGCGAATTGAAGTCTCTGAGCGACATGCTCAAGGGCAAGAAGGGTCGATTCCGCCGAAATTTGCTGGGCAAGCGCGTGGACTATTCGGGCCGTTCGGTGATCGTCATCGGCCCCCGGCTAAAACTGCATCAATGCGGTCTGCCCAAGACCATGGCCCTTGAACTTTATCGCCCCTTCGTCATCAGCCGTCTGGTGAACCAGAACTATGCCAGTAACGTTCGCGGCGCGCGCCGCATCATCGAACGTGAAAGGCCGGAAGTCTGGGAAGCGCTGGAGGAAGTCATTCAGGATCGCCCGGTGCTGCTGAACCGCGCCCCTACCCTGCATCGACTGGGTATCCAGGCATTTGAGCCGCTGTTGGTGGAAGGCAAGGCCATTCAAATTCACCCGCTGGTGTGTTCGGCTTTCAACGCCGACTTTGACGGCGATCAGATGGCCGTCCACGTGCCTCTCAGCGAAAAGGCCGTGGAGGAAGCCCGCGAGTTGATGCTCAGTTCACGCAATCTGCTCAAGCCCGCGGACGGTTCGCCTATCGTCGGCCCTTCCAAGGACATGGTGCTGGGCTGCTATTACCTCACCATGGACCCCACCGTGGAAATCCTGGCGCTCAGGGAGCGCGCAGAGGAATTCCGGTCCATCGGCTCCGTGCTGAATACGGATGCAAGGGTCGGGATCGCCCTGCGCAGCAACGGTTACTATTTTGCGCTCCAGCACAGTCTCGAAAATGTCGAACTTTATCCGGCTGTCACCGAGGAAGACTATACCGGTCGCGTGCGTGAAATTGAATCGGCCATCGACCGCACTGTGCGCGCCGTGCTCGAAGGGGAAGTGGACTGCACCCTGGCCAACGCCTATGAGGCCCGCAGGTACCTGCAGCAACATGGCCTGGAAGAGCAGCTTGAAATCACCAATTTGCACGAACGTCGCCTGGTGGTAGACATGGACGAGGTGCAGTATCTCTATCAACTGGGGATGGTTGGCCTGCACACCCCGGTCTTGCTGGGCAACATCTACGAAGAGCGTACCCCGCAGGAAGAACCCGAGGCAACGACCGTTGGCCGGGCGCTGTTTAACCGGATTCTGCCCGACGAAATGCGTTATGTGCAGGAGACCCTGGGCAAGCGCGGCCTGAATGACCTGGTCGCCCTGTGTTACCAGCGCGTAGGTTCCGAACTTACGACGGACGTCGTCGACCAGATCAAGAATTTCGGTTTTC
>JAGWBD010000099.1:3148-9156 GCA_021296065.1 Anaerolineae bacterium | reverse complement strand
GCCTGGACAATGGCTGCAAACGCGTCCATCGCGGCGTCGCTGTTTCCATCCCGTTGCTGTTGCCAGGCGCGTCGTACCTCTTCACCAACGTTTCCGGCTGCCATTTCGCCCTCCAACCCCGTGTGCAAGACCTGCACAATTGTAGTGTAACCGCGGTAGCGGGGCAAGCAATCGTTTGCAGGTTCGCTTGAGAATTGCCAGACCGGCTGTTATGCTGAAACCGTGCGCAGGGAAGTTCAGATTCGCAATGGCAGGACAGCCGATTTGCCAGTTCTGGCTGACCTTTGGCTGGAAAAAATGGCCTTGTTTCAACTCTCGGATCGGCGCCTGAAACTGGCTCCGGACGCCGCTGTCCGGCGCGAGGCAGCCATGGAAACCTGGATGCGAAACTCTGACTGTTGTCTGCTTGTCGCCACGAGTGAAGCGCAGACAGGAGGATACATTGTTGGTTGCGAGCGAAAGAGTCCACCTGGAATGTTGCCACTCAGGCAAGGTCACGTGCTGGAAATGACCCTGGCCATCCATAGCGATCTGAATGGACTGGGAAGTTACCTTTGGCCCGCTCTGCGGGACTGGTTTAGGGGTCGGGGGCTTGGCGAGGCGATCATCCACGTCTCCAACCGACAGCCTGTCGAGCAGGCCTTCTGGCGCAGTCTGTCAGCCAGCGTAATGACGGACAGTTTCTGGATGCGAACATGATCCGTCACGCGCTTGCAAGTGATGCCGTTGCCATCGGCCGCTTATGGGGCCAACTTGTGGCCTACCATCAGGCGCTGGACACGGCCATGCCCCGCGCAACGCCGGATGGCCCCATGCGTTATGGCCGCAACCTGAGCGACTGCATGTCAGACAGTCACACCCAGGTGTTCGTTGCCGAGGAGGAAGGGCGTGTGGTGGGTTACGTGTTGGGGGTGGTGGTGGATCTGATGCCCGACATGTTTGAACAGCAGGCCGGCGGCTTTCTTGCGGACATATATGTTGAGGCCGACTCACGACGAAAGGGGCATGGACGCGCGCTGGTCCGCGCCCTGACGGACTGGTTCAGGCAAAAGGGACTGCGTCACTATGAGTGGCACGTGCCTGCCAGCAATCCAGGCGCGGTGGCCTTTTGGCACAGAATGGGCGGTACGCCCTGGCAATTGCGCATGCGAGCGGAGCTTGGAGAGCCAGAGTCATGACAGAAGCGCTGTATTTGACGGACAGCTACCTGCGTTGTTTCGATGCGCACGTTATCGCTGTCATTGAGGAGCAAAGTGCCGTGCTTCTCGATCGCAGCGCTTTCTATCCCGGCGGCGGCGGACAACCGGGCGACACCGGCGTGCTGAGGGTAGATGACCAGGAATTGCCGGTCACGCAAGTCAAACGTGGCAATCTCCACATCGTAGAAGGCGCCTTGCCAACGATCGGCGCGGTGATGCAAGGCGAACTGGACTGGGAGCGTCGCTACCAGTTGATGCGTACACATAGCGCGATGCACATTCTATGCGGTGTCGTATGGCGCGATTACGGGGCCAGCGTCACTGGCGGAAACATGCAGCCCTTGCGCGGACGAATGGATTTCGAGTTTGAGCGAATGGAAAAAGATCTGGTCGCGGAAATCGAGGCCGCAATCAATGTCGAGGTAAGCGCTGAACGAGACATTCTAGTCAACATTTTGCCGCGCGAGGAAGCCTTTCAGATACCGGACCTGATCCGGACAAAAATAAATTTGCTGCCGGAAGGCATCAAGGAAGTTCGCACGGTAGAAATAATCGGTCTGGACCTGCAGGCCGACGGCGGTACCCACGTTGCCAACACGCGGGAAATCGGCCCACTGCAAATCGCTGAATATCGCAGCAAGGGCCGCATCAACAAGCGTATTACCTTGCAACTTTGACGGGCTGACCATGCGTCGTCTTCACGCAACAGGCCGACGCGAACGTTTTGTTGCAAGTGGCGTCTACCCTGCGGCAGGCGGTTTGCAGGAATTCTGGAGCGTCCACGAAGTGGGGGACGGCGCTCATTTCATTCGTGTTGACCGTGACGGTCGCGGTTGCCGTGGGCACAGTTTGTTGCAGGAAGCGTTGCGCAATGCCGGCGGCGCTTTCGAACGAGTCGATCAGCAACTTTACGGCCCGGGTGGACGTCCGGTCGCGAGGCTGCGCTGCACCCGCTTTCAGGACCGCGTCGAGCTCGAACAGGAAGACGAGGCCGGTCAGCGCGGCACAGAGCTATCCGTGGGCAGGGATTGCCTGTTCCTGATGCCGGGCATCCTGCTGGCAGGGATGGCCTTGTCGCAGGCGACAGGGATGCAACAGTCGGTTAACGTCATGCGCATTGCCCAGGTTGGTGACGGTTTCACCTGGGAGCAAGAGATTCTCCGAGCCCGCTGTGGACCCACGGCCCGGTTAACGGCGCCGGCAGGAGTTGGGGATGCGCGGGCTTGCGCATGGGACGGTTCAGACACGCAATTCTGGCTGGACCCGCATGACGTCACGCTTCGCCTTGTGGATGACGGGGGTGGCATCGAACTTTGCCGCTACGCCCGACGCCATGATTGAATTCCTGCGGTTGGGCAAGGCTCGGCTGCGCGCTCTTTTTTTGCTGGTTGTCCTGACCGGACTGGCAAGCCTGATGCTGAATGCTCTTGATGCAAGGGCGTATCCCTGGACCACTTCGCTCCAGACCTTGCTGGCGCTCAGTGTTCCTGTCGGGGCAGTTGCCATTTTTGCCTCCGCACTCGATCCTTCCACACGATGGCGTCCGATCGTCATCCTGCTGCCAGTGACGCTGGTATTGCTGCTGGCGCTGGTTGTCGAGGCCAGCCTCAGGTTACCGCTGGCTGGCGTGGCATTGGGATGGGCGTTGGCCGGCTGGTTCCTGTTTCGGCCCCGGCAAGCGCGACAAGTGCAGGAAGCCATTCGTGCCCTGCGGCGAGGGAGGCACGGGGAAGCGCTCACAGCCATGGATGAACTGATAGCGCTGGAGCCGGACGTCGCTGCCCATTACCGACTGCGCGCAGAGATTCTGCGGCTGGATGGCAATCTTTCCGCCGCGAGCAGAGATTACCGTAGCATGACCCGTTTGAATTCCGGCGATGCCAGCGCCTGGAATGGCCTTGCCGAAGTGTTACTTCAGGCAGATCGTCATCAGGAAGCACTTGAAGCTGCCCGCAGAGCGGCCAGCCTTGCGCCCGGCGACTGGGTTGCCAGTTACAACCAGGGGATGATTGAGGACCGTCTGGGTCTGGCACGACCTGCGCTGGAGCACGTTGGCGATGCCCTTGCTGCGGATGTGCCGGACGCCCGTCATCGCCTTTTGCTGCAACTCTACCTTGCGCGCGCCCGGATGCGCCTGGGGGACAGGGCAGGCGCGGAAGAAGCCCTGCAGCACTTGCGACGTGAGCGCAAGGGACTGGAAGAGTGGCAGCAACTGCTGGCGCACGAACAGGCAGCGCCCTTGCGCAAGGTGCTGGAATCTGACATCCAGATCGCCAGTTCGCTGATGAAAGAGGACGCAGCGCTGGACAATCTGAATTGAGGCACTGCATGGTCAACAGTATTTCCGGCGATGCTGCACATCCTGCTTGAATTCTGGCGCGGTTTGCAGCGCTGGGAGCGTCCCGCCCGTCTGGCGCTCAAGCTTGGGCTTTTGGCGTTGGTTCCTTTGCTCTTGTTGTGGCTGGCTGGGCCGGCGTCCCTGCAACGTCCTGCGCTTGCCGGTCTTTGCGGTCTGGGCCTGGGTCTGCAGATGGTCTTCCTGTGGGCCTGGCGCGGCATGCTCAGCGACTGGAGCAAGGCGCAACGCCTGTACCTTGACGGCGAGTTTGAAGCAGCCTGCGACCTGCTGCAGGCCAGACGCACAGAAGGCCGCGCCGACATGCGTTCCCTGACCCTGTTGGGAAACGCCCTGCGGATGCGCGCCCTGCTGGAGCAGAGTGAAGCCGTCTTGCGTGAAGCACAACTCGAAATGCCAGGACACGCCTTTCCGCTAACCGGACTCGGACGTACGCTGCTGGCCCAGGGTCGTTACGCCGAGGCTGCCGACACCCTTGAGGCCGCCATCGAACGGGGCGCACCGGACGTGGTGGCGCTTGATCTGGGCGAAGCCCGCTATCACTCGGGCAACATCGGGGCCGCCATTGCACAGCTGCAAACGGGAATGAACGCAACCCGCGATTCCGGTCGTCGGCTGATAGCGCAATTGCTGTTGCAGCAGGCAGGCGCTTCTACGGGACCGGATGAGACCTTGTTGCAAGATGGTTTGCCCTGGCTTAAGGCCCAGGCCGAACGCTACGCAGGGACCGATTATGGTCGCATCTTGCAAAGCATGTTGCGCATACAGGTTGTCGACAGAAAACTCTGAGGTTGAATTCAACGCCCTCGCGGGATTATTATCACTGCGCAAGGACACAAGCAGGAGGTGATTGCGTGGCAGCGAGGGATTTGCTCGCGCCGCGGTTCATTCCGCGCCGACAATGATGGTCTGCGTTTTGGCATTCGACCTTGTTGGCATCAGACCAGGAGGAGTGAACCATGTTCAGGGACGTTAATTCCCGGGTCAACATTCAGAAGCTCGAGCAGGAACAGCTCGATTTCTGGCGCGACCAGCGTATTTTCCAACGGACGATGGACGAGCGCGAAGGCGGGCCGGGTTACGTCTTCTATGAAGGCCCGCCGACGGCAAATGGCAAGCCTGGCAGCCACCACGTCCTGTCCCGCGCCTTTAAGGACATGTTCCCGCGTTACAAGACTATGCAGGGGTACTACTGCCTGCGCCGCAGTGGCTGGGACACGCATGGCCTGCCCGTAGAAATCGAGGTCCAAAAGGAACTGGGCCTAGCGAGCAAGGAAGACATAGAAGCTTACGGCGTTGCCGCGTTTAACTACAAGTGCCGCGCCAGCGTCCAGCGCTACATTTCAGACTGGGAGCAACTGACCGAGCGCATTGCATTCTGGGCGGACCTTGACAATCCCTACATCACTTTCACCAACGACTACATTGAGAGCGTATGGTGGATCCTGCGCCAGTTGTGGGACAAGGGGCTGATTTACCGCGGCCACAAGGTCGTGCCCTACAGCCCCAGTTCCGGCACGCCACTTAGCAGCCATGAAGTGTCGCTGGGTTACAAGACGGTCACCGACCCCTCGGTGTTCGTTTGCTTCCGTTTGCAGGAGCAACCCGACGTTTCGCTGCTGGCGTGGACAACGACTCCCTGGACGCTCCCCGGCAACGCCGTACTGGCGGTGGGTGAAGACATCACCTACGTTCAGGTCGAGGGGCCGGAGGCAAACGGCAACAGGGAGCAACTCATCCTCGCAGAAAAACTCCTGGACAAGGTGTTGGTTGAGCCGGACCGCTATCGGGTTGTGCGTCACCTGAAGGGTGGCGAAATTGCAGCGATGCGCTACGAGTCACTTTACAGCTTCCTGCACACTGACAAGGACCATGCCTACGTTGTCACGGCGGACTTTGTCAGCACCGACGATGGCACGGGAATCGTGCACGTTGCGCCCGCATACGGCGTCGACGACATGGCACTTGGTGAGGAACATGACCTGCCCCTGTTCAGAGCGGTTGTGGAAGACGGTTGTTTTGTAAAGGAAGCGGGACCTTTTGCCGGCATGTGGTTCAAGGATGCCGACAGCGAAATAATCCGCGACCTCAACGAGCGTGGGCTGATTTACCGTGTCGGAACTTACGAGCACAGTTATCCGCACAACTGGCGCGATGATGTCCCCTTGATGTATTACGCGCGCGAGACCTGGTTCATTCGTTCGACCGAGTGCCGTCAGACCTTGATCGATCTGAACCAGACCATCAACTGGGTGCCGGAGCATGTTCGTGATGGACGCTTTGGCAACTGGCTGGAAGACCTGAAGGACTGGTCCCTTGGACGTGAGCGTTACTGGGGCACGCCGCTGCCCATCTGGGTGGATGACAGTAACGGTGACATGCTATGCGTGAGCAGTCTGCCTGAACTGGAAGAACTTGCCGGCCGCAAGCTGCCGGATCTTGACCTGCACCGA
>JAGWBD010000099.1:0-2906 GCA_021296065.1 Anaerolineae bacterium | reverse complement strand
GGGTTCATTCTGGACCACGAGGGCAAAAAGATGTCCAAGAGCCGGGGCATTGTCGTCGATCCCTGGGAGGTCATCGACAGTCAGGGCGCGGACGCCATGCGCTGGTATTTCTATACTGCCGGCCCGCCTGGTGACAACAAGCGCTTTTCGACGGCAATGGTCGCCGACGTCGTGCGCAAGTTTTGGTCAACGCTGTGGAATACCTACAGTTTTCTCGTGACCTACGCCAACCTCGATGGCTGGACGCCGAACAGTCCCCGCCCGGCGGTTGAAGACCGGGACTTGCTGGATCAGTGGGTGCTGTCCGAATTGCACCAAACTATCCAGACCGTTACAGAAGCCTACGACAACTACGATGCGCCCAATGCGACCCGCCCTGTGCAGGCTTTCGTAGAGGCTCTGAGCAACTGGTACGTGCGCCTGGGGCGACGCCGTTTCTGGAAGAATGAGCAGGACACCGACAAGGCGGGCGCGTACGCCACGCTTTATGAGTGCCTGGTCGCAATCAGCCATTTGATCGCTCCGGCCATGCCTTTCCTGAGCGAGGCGATGTACCGCAACCTGGTAGCCAGTGACAATGACAAGGCGCCACCCAGTATTCATTTGTCGCAATGGCCGCAGGTTGACGCAGCGATCATTCGTCCTGCCTTAATGGATGAAATGAAATTGCTGCGTCAACTGGTCAGTCTGGGGTTGGCTGCGCGCAATGAGGCAGGCATCAAGGTGCGTCAGCCGCTGGCCGGCGCCACCTTTGTGTTGCGACCGGGCGTGGATCCCAGGACCTTCGAAACCTTTGCCGACCTTGTACACAGTGAACTGAACGTAAAGCAAACGACGTTCCTGCCTGCCGCCGAGGCGCAGAATCTGATCGAGGAAATTGTGCGGATAAATCCGCTGCCGCAATTGCTGGGGAAAAAGTTTGGCAAGGACTTTCGCCAGGTTCAGTCTGCCATGAGGGAAGGCAAACAGGAAGTCTTGCGCAACCATGCAGCGACGTTACTGGCCGAATCACCGTTGAACCTGCAACTGGATGGCAAGGAATTCGAAGTCTTGCCGGAAGAGGTGGAAATCCACATCAGCAGCGTAGCGCCGGAGGGGTACGTCATGGCTGCCGAAGGGGGCTGCGCTGCCCTTCTGGATGTCCGTCTGGACCAGGCATTGCGAGATGAAGGCCTGGCTCGTGAAGTTGTGCGGCGCGTGCAAAACCTGCGACGAGAGGCGAATTTCCAGCTGAATGACCGGATTGCGATTCGCTACCAGGCAGAGGGCAACCTGGCAGGGGCCATGATTCAGTTCAGCGACAGCATCTGCGGTGAGACTCTGTGTGATGAAATGGAGCAGGGCAACATAAACGCTGAATGGCTACAGGCCGAATTCCACATTGACTCCAGTCGCTTGCTGCTGGGAATAAAGCAACTCTGACGGTAACGCCTGGTGTGAACAACCAATCGAATACATGGGTCTGACTCCAATCCCTTGTATTTCCAGTTTGAAATGCGATATATTTCACAATCATGGTGGAAATGCCGGGGAGTGGCGGTCACTGTTGTAGCAATGCGCCATGCCATGAAATCGATTGCCAGAGCATTTCCATGACAGGGAAGGAAAGCCCATGTCATTGACGCATGCGGTAACAGTGCAGGCCTTGTTGCAGTTCGCGCTGCCGTTGGGCACGACATTGGTAAGCGGTTCGGAATCGGCCCGGATCAGCTGGTCTGTGACCATTCGTGCGCAGCCACCTGCCTTGCCGGACGTTTCCAGCGGAGACATGGTATTGCTGGCGATGGGTATGTTGCGCGCCTACAACAGTCGCATCACCCTGGCGGAGGTGATCGAGAGTCTCGCTGGCGCCGGCGTGGAAGTCATGGCAGTGCGAGATGAAATACCGGACGAGGCGCGTTCCTGTGCCGCCAGCCGGGACGTTTGTCTGCTTGCCTTGCCCCCGGACTGCAATCTCCCAAGTGTGGAAAGGGCGGTAAACGCCCTCATCGTCAACCAGGCCGCCGAATTGAACCAGCGCGCCCAGGAAATTCAGCGGCAACTCACACGTCGGGCAGCTGAAAACCACGACCTTGCCAGCCTCTTACAAATTGTTGCGCGAGCAACTGCCTCTCCGGTTGTCTTGCATGACGAATCCGGCGCGCTCCTTGCGAGGGTCTCACCAAACCTGCAACGCCGACCCGGTGAACGGGACGAGTCTGAAAATGTTTTGCTCAAGACCTTTCAGTCCTGGTTACATCGGGAAGCGCCAGTCAGCGAAGGCAACATCGTTGCCAGCCCCCTGGGCTTTACTACTGTGCTGCTGGTCGAAAAACGTGTCGCGGGCTGGCTCTCTCTGCTCACAAGGGGCGGAACACTTGAGGAATTCCCGCGCCTGGTGCTCGGTCACGGTGCGGACGTCTGTTCCATCGAATTGGCTCGCAACCGTGCCATCGCCGTTGCGGTGGAGCAAACCCGTGGCGACTGGGTGCAAATGTGGCTGAGCGGCGTTCAGGCGGATGATGACATGATGGCATCTCGCGCGCGACAGGCGGGATTCGACACGGACAGCCCCTGTATGGTTTCCGTGTACCGGATTCCGGGAGGAGCCAGCAACGAGTCGCTGGAAATACTTTCGGGTCTGATTCGCGACGACATGCAGCGACGACAAATGGAGGGTGCCGTAGGATTGTACGTGGACATGATCGTCGCTCTCTTTTCCATGCGCAATGGCGCCCGGCCGTCGCGCATACGCGACACAATTGGGGACCAGCAGGCCCTGCTCGCGGCAAGGATTAAGTCCGGGCACGTCGACGTCGGCATAAGCCGGCCTGGTTCTGGCCTTGCGGCCATGAGAGAAGCCTGGCGTGAGGCCCGTGACGCCCTGGGAATCGCAAATTAGTTGGGCGAGACAAATCAGGTGACTT
>JAGWBD010000098.1 GCA_021296065.1 Anaerolineae bacterium | reverse complement strand
GCGACCCTTGCCCATTTCCCTTCATCCCAATGTTTGACTGGCGCACCGGTGCCAGCGTGGATGCAGAGAAAACGTGAATGCCGGTCAAGACCTGAAGCTTCCATTAGAGTCATGGCCCTGGCTCTGTCTTCATGTGCAATCGGGAAACGCAGCCGGATTTCAGGATTCAAGGGCTTGCCGGTCAGGGCAGAGGCCAGACGCAGGTTGCGCAGCAGGGCGTGTTCGTGTCGCAAGGGCAAGGCTGTGGTCAGAAAGGGACGGGTTTCGGCAGTGGCATAGCCGATTCGATGGGGGATGCCGGCCAGCCAGGCGACCAGCGCGCCCCACCAGTGGTCTGGCCGCAAGACCAGCACTGCCGAAATCTGTTGCCGGCGCAATTTGCGGGAATCCTGCAATGCCTGACGCCAGGGCGAAGCCGCAGGGCTCCGCCCGGCCCGATTGAATCCGGGGAACTCCTGTATCTCAACGCCATCCAGGGCAGGCAGGCGGCCCAGAATGGACGTCGCCACCGGGCTGGCCAATGCCAGGATTTCGGCATCGGGGAAGGCCAGGCGCAATGCGTCGATGGCCGGCAGGGTCAGCAAGGCGTCTCCCAGGTGGTCAGGCCTGAGCAACAAAATGCGGTGGCGGTCACCGGTTTTCGCCGGAAAAAGGGGAAACCTCGACGCGGCTGCCAGTGACAGGCGCCGAAGTCTTTGACGCGGCAAGGGTCGGTGGCGGGCGGCGCCCAGTCTTTGGTTGCGGGCGACCAATGCTTCCCGCTTCACAGGCCGAATCGCTCCCAGGCGGTCAGCAGGGAGGGCAGAATCGCCGACCAGTCACTGGTGCCCCGAACCGCTTCTGCTGCGGCCTCGCCCATGCGCCGGCGTGAATTCGCGTCATCCAGCAACTCAAGGATGGCGTCAGCCATCTCCTGCTCTTCATCTGCGATGCGCATGGTTCGTGTCAATGCAGGCGGCAGACCTGTAGCGGCAACCGACGTGGCCACGATGGCGCAGCCGCTGGCCATCGCCTCAAGGACCTTGAGTTTGGTGCCGCTACCTGCCAGCAGGGGAGCAACATAAACGTCGCAACCGTGCAGCCATGGTTGAATCTCTTCAACCCGACCGGTGACCGTGATGTGTCCTGGCCCTGCAAGTTGCTTCAGACTGGCATGTGGCGATTGACCAACGATATTCAGGTGGCACGCCGGCTGCTCTTCCAGGACCCGGGGCAGCACGCGTTTGCAGAACCAGTGCATGGCGTCGACATTGGGGCGGTAGTCCATCTTGCCGGTGAAGGCCAGCGTCGGTTGTGCATTTTGCGTTGTCTGCGCCAGTTGGTATTGGCCGGTGAAGATGCCGTTTGGCACCACGGCGACCGGGCTCCCCGGTGACAGCGCCCGCAACGCCCGGGCATCTTCATCGGAAACCGCCAGTGTTCCCGCGGCCCGCAGGCAAATGTCGCGCTCAAAACTGGCGATGCGCCGGGCCTGAATCCTGGACCAAAGTGCAAAAGGCCAGCGGGCCGGTTGCCGGCGGTCAACCATGTACAGGTTGCGCTGGAGCTGGTACTCGGCATTGAACGCGTCGTAGCAGCAGGGAAGACCGGGCAGCCTCTGCTTTACCAGGGGCAACAGGTCGCAGACTTCCAGCCCTTCAAATTGCACCAGATCAAACTTCTGCGATTCCAGCAACGCAATCAGGCCTTGTCGCAATTCGTCACTGACCAGACGCAGAACGACGTCCGGTTTGCTTCCCAGCAGGAGATCACGCAGGCGGTCGGCCAGGCCACGTGTTGGCGGTGGCGCTGTCACGATATGTTCGCACAGGTCATGCAAGGGCGAGTCGTTTTCCGGCGCTGCTCCGACAGCAAGGAGGCTGATGCGGTGGCCGGCCTCATGCAGACCTTTCAGCAGGCCAAACACGCGCATGCTGCCTCCCTGGTGCGCCGGCCAGGGGAGAGCAGGCGTGACCATAAGGACCTTCATGCGTCGTTCAGCACCTGGTCCCACACCTGAACAAGCACCTTCACGTTATTTTCCCAGGTGAATCCCGCGGCGCGATTCACGCCGGCCGCTTCCTGTTCGGCTTTCCAGTCGCTGTCCGTCAGCGCGCGCATCATGGCGGCGGCAAGGGCATCCCTGTCCTTTGGGTCGACCAGTATCCCCACGTCTCCCACAACTTCCGGCAATGATGAGACATTGCTGACGATGGGGAGCGTGCCGCAGGCCATGGCTTCCAGCGCCGGCAAGCCAAAGCCTTCATACATAGAGGGCATGACCAGCGCGCTTGCCAGGTTGTACAGGGCCGGAAGGGACTCCTGCGGCACATTTTCCCGCCAGATGATGTCTTCCGCGATCCGCAGGTCCTCGATTCGTTGCAGGGTCTCATCGAAGAGCCAGCCGCGGCGACCGGCCAGCACAACAGGGGGTGCATCCGGAAGCTGTTCTTTCAGAAGACGCCATGCCTCCAGCAAGGCGACCACATTCTTGCGAGGTTCGAAGGTGCCGACGAATAAAAAGAAGTCCTCCGGCAATTTAAGTTCGCGACGTTGTTTGTCAAGAAGGGCGGTGGAAAGGGGTTTGAATTCGTGGCTGACGCCGTGATGCTGTGTCGTTATGCGCTCCACCGGCACCTGCAGCAAATCCATGATGTCCCGTTGAGTGGCATGGGAAACGGTCAGGATATGGTCCGCCTGTCTGACAGCGCGTCCCAGTTGACCACAGTAGTAGCGACGACTTTCCCTGGTCATGTACTGTGGGTAGTGGAGAAAGTGCAGATCGTGAATCGTGATGACATGGCGCCTGGCCCCGCGCAGGGGCGGGATGAAGTCCGGACTGTGAAGCAAGTCCAGCCCTTTGGGGAGAAACTCGACGCTCAATGCATACTTTTCCAAAGCATGGTGACATGGTGTGTACAGGGTTGATCGCCTGAATCGTCCGGCCAGTGAAGACCGCGCCTTGCGGCTCTCGAAAATGGTGAAATGGTGTGCAGTATTTTGCGACTGAAGCGCGTTCAGCACTTCTCTTATCCAGGTGGCGATGCCACCCTGGTGAAAAGCCGGCAATCGGGCGTCGAAGCCGATTCGGGACATGGAATCAGTATAGCCTGTCGCATATTGTTTCCATAGACGGCTAAAGCCAGGTTTCCAGCAACCGCGCCACAGTGCCCTTTTCGAACAGTTTCCCCAGAGCGCGATCAATGACTTGCCAACGTAACGGAGAACCGGCCAGAAGGGCCAGGGCGACATGTTGATCACTGACCTCATGAACTGCCACGGACAGATCATGTTGGCGCAGGTAAAGACGGGCGTTCAGCGCATTCACCAGCGCGGCGTCCGCAATGCCCAGGCGCAGCGAATCCAGAGCGTAAAGGGGCAATTCGTAGGGGAGAATCGTGAAGGCATCTATGCGTCGTTGCCAACGGCGCGCTTCAGCATCGGCGAGCGAGCCGGAAGCCAGCGCAAGCGAGCGCCCGCCAATTCCCTGCATGGACTGAAGCGATTTATCCTGGTGACTGACCAGCACAAGACCTGCATTGAACCAGGGGCGGGTGGCGAGGATGTCGGCTTGAAATGCGGCCTGGCGCGCATCCACTACCATCAACAGATCGATGATTCCCAGACGCAGGGCATCAAATCGTCCGTCCTGTGAAACGTTGATGAAGTGGGGTGCGAGGCCAAGTTCCTGTGCCAAAGCCTGTCCCAGTTCTATGGCAAGACCCGCAGTCTTTCCGTCCTGCAGTTGGACATAGGGAGACAAGGACAATTCGATTCCGATTCGCAGTTGTCCGCCAGGAAACAGGTCGGCGACGACCGGTTCCGGCACCTGGCGACGAATCACAAGGGAAGCCAGCAGCAGGAAGGCGATCAACCCCGAAGAGATCAGGAAGGCGCGACGGGCGGAGGCAACCACAGGGCGGCACCATTTTCCTGGCCGCGAGCCAGATTCTGAATGGCGTAATAGATGGGTTTTGCCAGAAATTCTGGCGTAATCAGGGTATAGCCGTCGCGCCAGTTCATTGTCGGCGTGGGATAGCGCAAGGCCCAAAAACACAGGTTTTCCAGCAAGGGCCATTGTCGGCCGGCGAATTCCAGCGCGGCCAAAGTGTAGCGGATACGTCGGGCCGGGCTAACGGCCTGTTCATGGTGTGGGTCATCGTTCCAGCCGGTCTCGGTCAGGAACAACGCCATCTCCTCGTCTGAGTGACGCTGCGCGACTTCCCGCTGGAGTTCCAAACGCCGGAAATTCAGGCGATCACGGGCCGGCGGTGCCTCAGGGCCCTCCGCGAAACCATAGCTGTGCAAGGCAAGACCGTCGATCCAGTTGGCGGCGCCGGCGGCAAAAAACTCTTCCATCCAGAGCAGGTCGTTGATTCCGTGGGGGCTGCCAACGGGTTCCAGAGTCGGCGCCGGACCGGCTGCCAGCAAGACACTGTGCGGGCTCGATTGTCGTACCGCATTGTGAGTGACGCGCAGGAGCTCAACGTATTCATCCGGTGACAAGGCTGCGTGACCCCACTCAAATGCCAGGTTGGGTTCGTTCCAGACGATCAGGTGCTTCACCTTGTCCTGGTAACGTGCCGCAAACGCGGCCACAAATGGCGCAAAGTCGTCCCATACCTCGTGCGGGAGGGTGTTAAGCGTATTCGGTGACTGACTGCCGGTGGATTCCCTGGCCCAGGCAGGCACAAGTCCCATGCGGGCGATGACGCGCAATCCCTGATTGTCGGCATGCCGCAGAATTCGATCTGCCCTTTGCCAGTCAAGATTTCCGGGTGAGTCTTCGAAGTAGGCCCAGGGAAAAAATTCGACAATGGTTTCGGCACCCATTTCCCGCACAATTTGCAGAATGCGCTGAATCTTCCATTCCCACACTTCATCGATGAGCCGCGTATGCACACAAAGCTGCGGCAATTTGGTGTCAACCTGTTGCCGTTCCTGTAGTGTTGCCCGCGGTTCGGCAGGTACGAGAAAAGCGGGAAGCAGGAGGACAAGCAACAATCGTAACGCTGCAGGCCCGATTCCAATCAAAGGCTTCAGACGCTTCAGGACCATTTGAGCCAGACACTGCAAGGGCGGGATGGGGAGTTGTGCCGCCTCTTTGACTCAGGCGTGCTGTTTGCTCTCCCTGACGTCGTGCCTTGCGGTGTGCACTTCTGTCTCGCCGCGTCGCAAGGCCAGGAACAGGGCATCCTGGTCCACGGGCAGGCTGAACACGCGCACACCGACGGCATTGTAGATGGCATTGGTGATAGCCGGCATGGTGTTGATAGACGGGATTTCGCCGACGCCTTTTGCGCCGTAGGGCCCTTCGATGGCGGGGTCTTCGACAAGGTAGCTGACGATCTCTGGCGCGTGCTTGATACTGGGCATCTTGTAACGCGCCAACAGGGTCGACCAGGGCACGCCGTCCTCGACGATGAAACTTTCGGTCAGGGCGTTGCCCAACGCCATCACTATGCCGCCCTCGATTTGCCCCTGCAAAAGCATGGGATTTATTGCCCGGCCAACGTCCGTGGCCGAAGTGATTTTCTCGCAATGCACTACGCCGGTGTTGATGTCGACACTGACCAGAGCGATCTGCGTCGCATAGGAGAACGCGAAATGCATGTCGCCGCCGGTACCGAGTGGCTGGGTCTTTGGCCCCCAGTATTCGTGCTGAATGCGGGTCAGGATGCCCTGGCTGCGCGCCAGGCGCACCGCGTCACCGAAGCTGACGCTGCTCCCGTTGACCCGCACCAGGCCCTCCTCGAAGCGCAGCAAGTCCGGCGGCTGGTCATGTTCTTCCGAGAGCACGCTGCTGAGCGCGTCACGCAATTCGATGGCGGCATGTCGAACGGCATTGCCGCTCATGAAGGTCTGGCGGCTGGCCGTCGTCGGTCCGCCATCCGGCGTCAGGTCTGTATCGGAAAGCAATACTCGCACTTGCCTGTAAGGCAGACCCAGTTCTTCGGCGGCACACTGGGCCAGTACGGCGACCAAACCTTGTCCCATATCAGCCGAAGAGGTCCGAACTTCCACGGTGCCGTCATCGAAGGCTTCAACCTCTGCCGCTGATTTGTCCGGCGCGCCACCACCACGGCCCGTGTTTTT
>JAGWBD010000026.1 GCA_021296065.1 Anaerolineae bacterium | reverse complement strand
GCAGCATCTTGCCGTAAATGCTGTAAATGTGTTTGGGGCGGCCGCTAATTATCGCCTTTTCCAGACTGAATTTCGCGAGTTCTTCACTCAGATGCTGCGACACTTTTTCAAGATACAGTTCCCGATCCACCCGGCGTTCATTCATACTGGCGGCAATGCGACGGTACTCCTCGGGGTGCAAATAGCGGAAACTCAGGTCTTCCAGTTCCCATTTGAATTGCCAGATGCCCAGCAGGCTGGCAAGGGGCGCAAAAATGTCGAGGGTATCGCGAGCGATGTGCAACTGTCTTTCCGGCGGCATGTAGCCCAGTGTGCGCATGTTGTGCAGGCGGTCCGCCAGCTTGACCAGAACGACGCGCACGTCGTCGCCCATGGCCAGCATCATCTTGCGCAAGAAGTGCTGGTCGCGATCATTGCGCCGCTGCATGGCTTCGGTCAGCGGCAAATTGGACAGGCGCGAAACCCCGTCTACCAGGGCAGCCACCTTGCGCCCGAATTCGCGCTCCAGCTCTTCCCGCGAGATGCCGGTATCTTCAAGCGTGTCATGCAACAGGCCCGCTGCAATGGCCTCGGCATCCAGGCGGATTTCAGCGAGAATGCGCGCTACGGCGACGCAATGGGTGAAGTAAGGCTCACCGGACTTGCGTATCTGGTCCGCATGAAGCTGTTCTGCGCGTTGCCAGGCTCGTTCTACGAGCGAATGGTCATGTGGCGACAGGTCCGGCAGCCCTTCGAGCAGGCCTTCCAGATTCATGCGCCCCCGTTTTCGTTTCCCAGGAAGCATTAGCATAACGAATTACGCGGGATGGCGCATCCGTTTCCGCCATGCATGGTATACTGCGCCGCGTTCATTCGGAGCCTGATCATGCTGAGCGTCGAAGAGGCCCTGCTACGCATTCTGCAAGTCCTGCAGCCGCTGCCAGCGGAGGCCGCGGGGCTTAACCATTGCCTGGGGCGAATCCTGGCGCGGGACCTGTTCGCGAAATTAAATTTGCCTCCCTTTGCCAATTCCAGCATGGATGGTTACGCCCTGCGAGCGGCAGACCTGGATGGCGCCAGCCCTGGAAATCCGGTCCAGTTGGCGGTTGTCATGGATATACCGGCCGGTACCTCGCCGGAATTGTCAATTGGCCCGGGTGAAGCCGCCCGCATCATGACCGGCGCACCCCTCCCGGAAGGCGCGGACGCCGTGGTGCCGGTGGAACAAACAGATGCGAAATGGAATCGCGAGGAACCCGCCACACTTTCACCATTTCTGCGCGTCGCGACGACGCTGAAACCTGGCGACTACGTTCGGCCGGTTGGCGAAAATGTGCGCTCAGGTCAACAGGTACTGACAGCCGGTACGCGTCTGCGTCCGCAACACCTTGGCATGCTGGCAGCGTTGGGACAGGCGCAGGTCGATGTTCACCGACAGCCTCGTGTCGCCATCGTCAGCAGCGGTGACGAAATAATCGATGTCGGTGAACCCCCCGCGCCCGGCCAGATTTTTGATGTCAACAGTTACACCATCGCGGGCCTGGTCAGCGAGCTGGGCGGCATCCCCCTGCGACAGCCGGTCGCCGGTGACGACCTGCAACAAGTGCGCGCCATGTTCGATACGGCTCTTGGTCAGGATCCGGATCTCATCATAAGCACTGCCGGCGTCTCCGTCGGGGCCCATGACCTGGTCCGCGACGTTCTTGACGAACTTGGCGAACTCAATTTCTGGCGCGTCAACATGCGGCCGGGCAAGCCGCTCGCCTGGGGTCGCGTGCAGGGCCTGCCATTCTTCGGCTTACCCGGCAACCCCGTCTCGGCCATGGTCACCTTTGAAGTCTTCGTGCGGCCTGCCCTGCAACGCCTCACAGGCGCGGTGCAGGATTCACAGACGATTTGCGCCACTGTTTGCGAGGACATCCAGTCGGATGGCCGCCGCAGTTTCCTTCGGGTCACCCTGGAAAACAGCAATGGTCGCCTGCTGGCGCGCAGTACGGGAACGCAGAGTTCAGGCGCCTTGATGTCGATGCTGCTGGCGGATGGACTGTTGATCGTGCCGGAAGGCGTTACGCATGTTGCGGCAGGCAGTGAACTTGAGGTCCGGCTGCTGCAATGAAGGTCTTGCAAAACCCGACCGGACTGAAGCGTATCAGTCTGCTTCTGGTTCTCGCCGGCCTGTTGATCAGCATGTACCTGAGTTATGTAAAGCTGGGCAACGTCGACGTCATCTGTGCTGAAAGCGGCCCGATCAATTGCGAAGTCGTGCAAAACAGCGTCTGGTCGCGCCTGGCCGGAATCGACGTGGCCCTGCTGGGCGCACTGTCCTGGTTGGTCATGGGTGCGCTGCTGCTGCTGGAAACGCGTAGCGAATTGCTGGCCGGGCATGGCGGCTTGCTGGTTTTCGGAATCAGCCTCTTTGGTTTCCTGTTTTCAATGTGGCTGATTTACGTACAGGGCAGCATCCTGCAGGCACGAACTGGGCATGAGACTGATGGTTCTGGCGGCCGCGGCCCGGCTGCGGTTGTGGTTGTTGACCTGAACTGCACCTGCCGCCAGTGAAGTGAAACGTCAGGTCTGGTGGTCACGCAGAGTGCGAGAAATAATTTCTTCCTGGAGACGACGCCTTTTCTCGCGCTTCCCGGCGCGCTGTGAAGTGTCCTCACCGCCTTCAGTCCGGTTCATTGCGCGGCGCAGGGCCAGTTCCATTGCCGTGGGAATCTCTTCCTCGTCCTCGTCTTCCAGCCCCTCGAAGCTGCCGACGTCCTCGGCCGTCTTCATGGACAGGTCAATCTGTCGCTTGCCACGATTGACTTTCAGCACGCGCGCCTCAACCTCGTCACCGATGCTGACAACGTCCGACGGTGAACGCACGAAACCGTTGGTGAGTTCCGAAACGTGCACCATGCCAGGTCTTTCGCCGCCAAAATCGACAAATACGCCGTAATTCTCGATTCGTACGATTTTTCCCTGGACCATGGCGCCTTCGCGCAGTTCATTCCAGTCCACTTCTACCGGACGAGCCATAGACAGTGCGATGCGACCGGCACTCGCATCCACTTTCAGAATATATACATCAAGGGTTTCCCCAACCTTAAGGACGTCTTCTACATTGCGCACGTTGGGCCGGTTCAATTGAGAAATATGCAGCAAGGCGTCGCGTCCAACGCCTATGTCCACGAAAGCGCCAAACAATTCCAGGCGTTTGACCGAGCCCTTAACCTGGTCCCCCGTTTTCAGACTGTCCAGCGAAACCACACTTGCGTTTTCTTCACTCATGCACTGTGCTCCTCTTTTTCCTCTGTCTCAGGGTGTCGGGGTCAGGGTCACACTGGGGGTGACTTCCCACTCCCCTTCCATCTAACCGCTGTAGCTGCCATAGCCTTCCCAGCGATGCAACTCTGTCGTTTGCACAAGCAGGTCCACCGATCCAGCTTCCATATACAGGGCACCGACCACTTCGCTGCCTGCGGCCAGTTGGCCCTCGGCGGTCCCGGCCACAAAAGCATAAACGATCATCGGCTGATCCGGGTAAACAAGGCTCACCACGGCCTGGTCTTCCGAGATTTCCTGACCGGTCAACCAGGTCGGCTCGCCATGAATCCCAAACAAATCGTCCAGTGTGTGTGTCGGTGCCGTGCGCAGAAAAACAAGAGAAACAATCTCGCCATCCTCGGTCACCATCTGGCAGCAAACCGGTGAGTCCGCGCCCTGTTGCCAGGAGGCCTGAATGACGCTGCTGCCTTCTGCAGGCCCCTGCGTCTGAATGTTGTCGAAATCTGCTTCGTCTTCAATAATTGTCAGGGCATCGACCCAGGAGGTTTCGCCCGGGGTGATGCCGCGAAAACAGGGCGCTGCACAGGGCTCACCCGTCAACAGGCTTTCATCACTCAGGAGACTCTCATCCCGCAAAAGGGTTTCGGGCGAGCAGGCAACCAGCAACAGCAGGATGGCGATCAGGCAAGGCAGGATTCTTGTCATGGCCACGCCGCACCGGAACCGGTGCTCTCCTTTTGTCCAGACCAGAGACCGGGTCCGGCTCCCTGGCAGGCAATCTCGCTGGCCCGGCCGCAACAAGGACCGGCGCTCACACGGGGCCGCGGTATTGTAGCGCAACTCAGCCAGGGTTCAAGCGTGAGTACAACAGGTCGTAAGATCCCGTTGTGCCCCCATAGCCCATGCCGTAATGCGTGGCCAGAATGTAGTAGCGGCCGTCTTCCAGCAACACCTGTTCACGAATCAACGAATCCGTGTTTTCGCCAGCGATGGCGTCGTCATTGTCCGCCAGACGGAAACCCTGGGGATCCAGCAGGGCGAGTGCGCTGTCCAGACGACCGGCGGTGGCAACCATGCTTACCGTCACCACGTCCCCCGCCTTGCCCTCAAAGGCATAGAGGTCAAAACTGTTTTCGTTGGTGATGCTGCCACTGACGCGCTCGCTGCTGGAAAGTAGCGTTGCCGCCTCAAGTTCAGGCAGAAAATCCAGCGAATCAAGGCTCAGCGTTTCCAGACCCTGGCCCCGAATGCCGACAAAGCCCCCGTCACCCGCCTGCGCGTTACCGTCCACACCAATGACGAAACTGGTGACGTAGACCTGGTTGGCCACGGGTCGCACCAGATCACTGAAGACGGGCGCGCCGTTGGCAAACACATTGAGCGCAAATGTAACCGGAGTAAGGTCGTTGCAGGCGTTTTGGTGCCACACCTCCACTTCAAACAGACCGGCCGTCAGAGTGCCCTCCGGCCAGTAAACCCAGGAGACCGGGTTGCCCTCCGTGCCACTGCAGTTAACGTTGCCGGCCGCCGCCAGACGCCCGCCGCTGGGGACCTGGGGTATGTCGTCATAGACGGAATTCCCGGCGGGATCGCGCACCAGCAGCTGCAGGTCCACGTTGTTGTTCCATGAGAGCGCGATCTCCAGGTCACCCCGTGGCAGGCCGAGGTCAAACACATCCGCGGGCAACTCTCCTTCAGCGCCACTCAGCAGGATTTCATAGTGCCCTTCCGTGCCGCCCAGTTCCTTGCCGTAACGCGTGGCGACGATCCGGTACTCGCCGTCGCCAAAAAGACGGAAGTTGCCAATGCTGGAATCGGTCGAAGAGCCATCCTCAAGGTCATCATTGGCACTGAGCACGGCCCCGCTGCCATCCAGCAACTGCAGCAGGGTATCCAGGCTACCGCTGGTGGCCGAAAGGCTGACGCTGATCACTTCGTTGGCGCTGCCCGTGAAACTGTAAACGTTGGTATGGTCCGCCGAGGTAATCAAACCCGTCTGGACCTGATTGGGTTGCAGGGGGATCGCCGCCTGCATCTGCTCCTCGAGACCCGCAGGGGTCAGGGTATCGGCTGTGGCGACACCGCCGGCGCCCGCCAGGAGTTCGCCTCCAGCATCAATGCGAACGCTGCCTATCCATGTCTCACCCGGCGCCAGGCTTCCCACGAGCGTCGGAGCGTTCATCTCGTCAAGGCGCACGTTAACACGAAAATCAGCAGCGCCGGTCGTCGGACAATCGCCCAGCGTCTGGTTGTAGACCAGTATCTCGTAACTGCCTGTAGGCATGCTGCCGCCTGGCCAGTTCACAACTTCTGTGGGCAGGGCGCCGCTGCGAATATCGCAAACGCTGTTCACGTTTTCGCCAAAAACGCCGCCGCTTGGCGTTACCGGCCGTGAGAAATAGACGCTGCCGCCCACAGGGTCCCGAATCTCCAGGTCAAGGTTGGCCAACGATTCCCATTGAAGCTGGAATTGCAAACCGCTGATCGCCAACACTTCGCCTGGCGCAAATGCCGGAGTCGTGACCTCTTCGACGATCTGCCCGGCCGGAGCCGGCAACAGCTCAAAGGACAGGTTGAAGTCCAGTGTGCCGCTCTCGGGCAGGCCGCCAGGTGCCAGTACCGTCACGTAATAGCGGCCGGTTGCAGGCAGACCCGGGCCCTCCATGGCGACGCCGCTGGCCTGGGCCAGCATTTCGCCGTCAGCATCGGTGACCAGGAGAGTCAGAACAGTTGCGTCATCGGCCTCTGCCGCGAGGTTGACAAGCTGACCCGTTTCACCATCAAAGGTGTAGACCTGCGCCCCCTGGTCCAGCGAAAGGGTACCGGTCCGCACGTCGCCGGACACCAGTTCGCGTGACTGTTGGGCCGACAGGCCAGTGACGCCTGCCAGCGATACGAAGACCATCAGTAGCAACAGTGCCCGCGTCCTTCGTCCCGACATGGGTGCCCTCCTGAACTGGACTGTCGGTGCCAGTGTACAGGAATCGCGTCCTGCGCGCCATTGCCGACCCGCCATCGCTCAATGCATGGTTAATCCCGACCGGCGACAGAACCCGACAACAGGGACACAGGACGTCCTCCTGCAAAATGGCCATTTCTGTTTTCATGTGCACCTGTCGCAGCCAGCGCTTTTCGGTACAATGCAAACGGCATTGAGTACGGGAGGAAGTCAGCATGAAGGAGCTTTCCCGACTGCTTGGCAGGATACCCGGGTCGGCCACGATGGCCGTTTCCGAAAAGGCGCGGCAAATGAATGCCGCCGGCAAGGATGTGATCGCGTTGGGGGGCGGTGACCCCGATTTCGACACGCCTGACCACATCGTGGCAGCAGCATTTGCCGCCATTGAGAACGGCGCGACCCACTACCCGCCGTCTAAGGGTATTCCGGAAATGTTGACGGCGATCGCCGCCAAGATGGCGCGTGACAATAACGTGGAGGTCGACCCTTCCAGCCAGATCATAATCTCGCCGGGCGCCAAGTGGGCTCTACACCTGGCGCTGTCCTCCGTGACCAACCCGGGCGACGAAATCCTGTATCTTGAGCCCTGTTGGCCTTCCTACCCGCCCATGATCACACTCAGCGGCGGGACACCGGTGCCGGTCAGCCTGTCGCCGGCGGATAACTACACCATCAGTGCTGACGCCATTCGCGCCTGTGTAAGCGACAGGAGCAAGGCCCTCATGGTCAACTCGCCCAACAACCCGACCGGGCGCGTGATGACCGCAGAAGAGGCGGACGCCGTCGTCGAGGTGGCGCTGGAGCATGATCTCTATGTCCTCGCCGACGAGATTTACGAGCACCTGATATTCGACGATCGTCGCAACATTTCACTGGCCGCCCTGCCCGGCATGGCGGAGCGCACCCTGACGATCAACGGCATGTCCAAGGCCTACGCCATGACCGGCTGGCGCATGGGCTGGCTGGCCGCTCCGGCGCAGATTGTCGGACTGGCCAACAAACTCAGCAGCCAGACCATCTCCTCGGCAGCCAACTTCAGCATGCACGCCAGCGCCGCCGCGCTTAACGGACCGCAAGATTGCGTCGCGGAGATGTGCGCTTCCTACGCCAAACGTCGCGATTTCATGGTCGAGGCCCTGAACGCCATCGATGGCGTGCACTGTCGCGACATCGAGGGCGCTTTCTACCTCTTCCCCTCCTTCCCTGGCAGCGCCAGGGACAGCCTTGATGTGGCGCAATTCCTGATTGAGGAAGCCGAAGTCGCCGGTACGCCGGGCATCGCCTTTGGTAGCACCAGCGGGAGCCATATTCGCTTTTCCATCGCGAGGTCGATGTACGACCTGGAGCGTTCGGTAGAGCGTCTGGCCCGGGTTGCGCCGCGGCTCTAGCCTGTTCCTGTTCTATAGCTGGCGCAAATAGGCGAGCAACAACCTTGTCACATTGCCGAGTGATTCCGCCTTTGTGACTTCGTAGCCATGCGAGTTGATATAGGCGGGCCCGAAGCCCATGGTCCGCGCCGCCAGGCCGATGCGCTGAATGCCACCGGCGTCCGACCCGGCGAAGGGGTAAACCACTTCCTGCGAGCCGATCCCCAGTTCGTCGGCGAGACGGATCAGGGTGTCACAATCGGGACGGCTGTTGCCCGGCTCGCCCACCCAGATCACCGGACGCGTATCGAATTCCGTCGGCGTGTCCGGCGTCAGCGGTGAGGTGTCAATCGCGATCACGATCTCCGGCTGCAGCAACTGCGCCACGCGAATGGCGCCCAGATAGCCGGTCTCCTCGGCGGTGGGCGCCGAAATATAGATGTCAGCGCCAGGCGGGTCCTTGACCAGTTGACGCAAGGCGTCGATAACGATTAACACGCCAACGCGGTTGTCAAATGCGAATCCGCCCACGTGGTTGTTCGCCAGGCGCAAAAGCCCCTTGCGGCTGCGGGCCACCACTGCGCGGCTGCCGATGCGCACGCCAGTGGCGCGCAATTCGTCCCGCGACATGCCCGTGAAGACCGTAACATCCTCCCAGGCGGGCGTCCGCGTGCCCTTGCGGTATTCGCCCACAGGGCCGCTGCGCGTGTGGGTGGCGCCATAGGACAGCACGCCCGGCACGATCGTGCCGTCGGTGGCGATGATGTCTAGCGGTCCCTCGCCGTATTTCCAGGGCCAGGGGCCGCCCAGGGGCGCCACTTTCAGGACGCCGTCCTGCGCAATGTGGGTGATGATCATGCCGAGTTCGTCCTTGTGGGCGGCGATCAGCACCTTTGGCCCGTCGCCCGGTACTTGCGCGGTGATGTTGCTCATCCCGTCCTGCCAGAATTTGGCGCCGGTGGCTTCGAACTCGCGCAAGATGACCGCCTCAACCTCGCGCTCGTCGCCGATGGGACCGTGCGCGCAAATCAATTCATTCAGCAGTTCCAGCATTTCTTCCTGATTCACAGTCCTTCTCCAAAATTTGTAGCCATCTGGTAATCGGATTCATGAGAGCGCAGGGCCATTCCATGCCCTGGCAATTCAGGCCGACCGCTCAAAGCTGACGCAGATACGCCAGCAGCAGGCGGGTTGCGTTGACCAGGGCCTCCGCTTTCGCTATCTCGCAGCCATGGGAATTGATGCGCGGGAAGCCCAGGGCCACTGAGCGATCCGCCAACCCCGTTCGCCTGACGCCGCCGGCATCCGAACCGGCGTATTCGTAGACCACCGGCTGGGCGCCGAAGCCCAGTTTATTTGCCAGGCGCAAAAGCGTGTTGCAATCCGGCAGGGAATTGGGACTCTCCTCGTCGTACCAGATGATGGGCCGCGCATCCAGCCTGGTCGGCGTATCCGGCGTGACCGGGCCCGTATCCAGCGCGAACACAATCTCCGGGCGCAACACCTGTGCCACGCGTTTGGCTCCAAGATAGCCCGTTTCCTCGGACGTGGTCACCGTCAGGTAAAGGTCCGCGGCAAGCGTTTCCTGCATCACCTGCCGCAACAGGAACACCAGTCCCGCCAGGCCCATGCGATCATCCAGACCAAAGCCAACGATGTGACCCCCCGGCAGTCGTCGCAGACGCTTGCGCTCCCGTGCCATGACGACGCGACTGCCGATGTGCACGCCATGTTCCAGCAACTGTTCCGCGGACTGACCGGTGAACAGCATGACGTCATCCCAGGTGGGCGTCCGTTCGCCACGCCGGAATTCCCCGATGGGGCCCGACATGGTGTGATAGGAACCAAAGGACAGGACAGCCCGGACGATGCCCCCGTCATCGGCGATGACGTCCAGCGGCCCCTCGCCATACTTCCAGGGGAAGGCGCCCCCCAACGCCTTCACCTTGAGGCTGCCATCGCCCCGCATGTGGGAAACGATCATGCCCAGTTCGTCCTTGTGCGCGGCGACCATCACCCGCGGTCCCTTGCCGGGCACGTGCGCCACGATATTTCCCATGCCGTCCTGCCAGGTGTGCGCGCCACTCGCGTCGAATTCGCGCAGGACGACGGCGTCGATCTCGCGTTCATCCCCGATTGGCCCGTGGCTGGCCAGCATTTCGTCCAGCAACGTCAGCATGGCTCCCCGGTCAAATGTCAATTTCCACCACCTTCCTGCGGCGGCCGGCCACGATATCTTGCCCCGCACCATCAGATTCGTTACCCGGCCGCGAGTTCCACCGGCCCGTCTCCCTGCGCACTGGCCAGACGCCCATAATTCTCATTGTCGCCAGTTGTCCAAATGCTAAAGTTGCCGCAGATAGGCCATCAGCAGTCGGGTCGTATTGCCTATCGATTCCGCCGTGGCCAGTTCGTAACCGTGTGAATTCAGAATGGCGGGACCGAAAGCCACCGGACGGTCTGCCAGACCCGCCTTGTGGATGCCGCCGGCGTCCGAACCCAGCCAGGTAAAGACGATGCCCTGCGCGCCGAAGCCCAGCTCCTTCCCAAGACGCACCAGCGTGTCGCAATCCTGCTTCATGCCGAAGGCCCCCTGTGCCTCCCGGTACCAAATGACCGGGCGCGAATCAAATTCGGTCGGCGTATCCGGGCTCAGTGGCGAAATATCCAGCGCGATCACGATTTCCGGCTGCAATTTCATGCACACCCGCAACGCGCCCATGTAACCGTCTTCTTCAGCGGTCGTCGCCGTAAGGTACAGGTCCAGATCAGGCGGGTCCTGCGCGCACTGACGCAGCGCGTCGATCAGGCTCACCATGCATATGCGGTCGTCAATGCCAAAGCCGCCGATATAACCGTTGGGCAGGCGCAACAGGGGCTTGCGTTCCCGGGCGACGACGGCGCGGCTGCCGATATGGACGCCGCGCTCCAGCAGTTCTTCCCTGTCCAGCCCGGTGAACAGCGTTACGTCCTCCCATTTGGGGGGACGTTCGCCCCGCCGATACTCGCCCATGGCGCCGGCGCGGGTGTGGGTCGAGCCCATCGACAGCACCGAAGACACGATTGACCCGTCATCCGCGATGACGTCGACAAAGCCTTCCCCATATTTCCAGGGGAAGGGGTCGCCCAACGGCAAGATGCTCAGGACGCCGTCCGCGGCGATATCGGTGACGATCATGCCCAGTTCATCCTTGTGCACCATCACGACCGTTTTCGGCCCCTTGCCGGGGAGGTGCGCGTAGATGTTGCTCATACCATCCTGCCAGGTGTTCACGCCGGTTGCCGCAAATTCTCGCAGCAGCAGGGCATCGATTTCGCGCTCGTCACCGATCGGGCCATGACAGCGCAACATTTCGTCCAGCAGATCCAGCATTTCGTCCTGCGACATCATGTTGCTACTCCTTGCATCCTCACAGCAAAGACGGGACGCCTTCCTGCCATGTCGCCGCTTGCAGGCGGTTTTTTGCCCTGCCGCATCAAAGCTGACGCAGGTAGGCCACCAGCAGACGGGTCACATTGCCGATCGCCCCGGCCTTCGTGATTTCAAAGCCATGGGAATTGAGGATGGCCGGGCCAAAGGCCATGGTGCGGGCGCCAAGGCCGATCTTCTGCATGCCGCCGGCATCCGATGCCAGCCATGAAAACACAATGCCCTGGGCGCCCATGCCCAGTTCATGGCCCAAGCGCATCAGCGTGTCGCAGTCGGCCTTGGTGCTGTAGGCCCCCGCAGCCTCGGTGTACCAGATGACCGGCCGCGCATCGAACTCGGTCGGTGTGTCCGGAGAAAGGGGCGAAATATCCAGGGCAACGATGATTTCCGGCTGCACCACCTGGCCCACGCGAATGGCGCCCAGATAGCCGGTCTCCTCCGCGCTGGACGCAGCGAAGTACAGGTCCAGTCCCGTCGGTTCCTGCACGCTCTGGCGCAAGGCGTCAATCAAACTCACCATACAAACCCGGTCGTCCAGACCAAAACCCGCCACGTGGCCGCCAGGCAAGCGCATCAGGGATTTGCGTTCGTGGGCCACGATGGCGCGGCTGCCGATATGCACGCCCTGTTCAAGCAAGGCATCGCGGGACTGGCCGGTGAACAGCGTGACGTCGTCCCAATCCGGCGTCCGCGTACCCGCCCGGAACTCGCCGACGGAGCCGCTGCGCGTATGGGTAGAGCCGAATGACAAAATCGATTGGATGATGGACCCGTCGTCGGCGATGACGTCGATGGGACCCTCCCCGTATTTCCAGGGACGCGGCCCGCCGAGGGGTTTAACCCGCAGTACGCCGTCCTCCGCCACGTCGGAGACGATCAGGCCCAGTTCGTCCTTGTGGACGATCACCAGCACACGCGGCCCGTCACCCGGTATGTGCGCATAAATGTTGCTCATGCCGTCCTGCCAGGTCTTTGCGCCCGAGGCCGAGAATTCGCGTAGCAGCACCTTGTCAATTTCGCGTTCGTCTCCTATGGGCCCGTGACTGTGCAACATTTCATCCAGCAAAAGCAGCATTTCTTCCTGTGTCATCATGGTTCAGCTCCTGAATTCTGTTCGCAATGAATCGTCTTCCGACTCGTATTTCGCCGCGCCGGGTATGCGGTGCGAAGGCCTCAGAGCTGGCGCAGGTAAGCCACCAGCAGTCGGGTCACGTTGGCAATCGCTTCCACCTTCACTATTTCGAAGCCATGGGAGTTGAGGATGGCCGGACCAAAGGCCAGCGTGCGGTCGGCCAGACCGATCCTTTGCATGCCGCCGGCATCCGACGCCAGGCTGGTGAACACGATGGGCTGGGCGCCGCAGCCGAGTTCATTGCCCAGGCGCAGCAAGGTGTCGCAATCGGCTTTGCTACTGTACGACCCGTCTGATTCCGTGTACCAGATGACCGGGCGGCTATCAAACACGGTCGGCGTGTCCGGCGAAAGCGGTGAAATGTCCAGCGCGACCACGATTTCAGGCCGCAACACCTGCCCCGCCCGCGTGGCGCCCAGGTAACCGCTTTCCTCGGCGGTCGACGCCACAAAATACAGTTCAAGTCCCGTTGCTTCCATCGCGATCTGGCGCAGGGCATCGATCAGGCTGACCATGCACGCGCGGTCGTCCAGGCCGAAGCCGCCCACGTGGTTGCCGGGCAAATGCGTCAGGGCCTTGCGTTCATGTGAGACAACGCCCCGGCTACCAATGTGGACGCCACGCTGCAATACTGTCTCGCGGTCCAGCCCGGTGAACAGGGTGACGTCGTTCCAGTTGGGCGAGCGCGTGCCCTGTCGAAACTCGCCGACCGGGCCGCTGCGGGTGTGCGTTGACCCGAAAGACAGCACTGCCGGCACAATCGAGCCGTCGTCGGCAATGACGTCGACCGGCCCCTCGCCATACTTCCAGGGTTGCGACATGCCCAGGTCCTGCGCCTTCAGGCTGCCGTCCTCCAGCACATTCGAAACAATCAGCCCAAGTTCGTCCTTGTGCACCACCACCATCACGCGCGGGCCATCGCCGGGCAGATGCGCATAAATGTTGCTCATGCCATCCTGCCAGGTCCTTGCGCCCGTCGCGGCGAATTCCCGCAGCAAAAAGGCGTCGATCTCGCGCTCGTCGCCCACAGGCCCGTGACATTTGAGCATCCCGGCCAGCAGGTCCAGCATTTCTTCCTGTGTCATCATGTTGTTTTTCCGGATTGTCGGTCAGTCAGGACGGGTCGCCATCCAGGCCCAGCGCGCCTGCCACACCCTGCATCGCCGCCAGCACGATGCCGATGTGTTCGTCCAGCGGCACACCGAGGGCCGCCGCCGCGTGCTCAATCTCCTGCCGGTTGACCGGCGCGGCAAATGCCCGGTCCTTCCACTTGCGTCGCACGGAGCGCAGCTTGACGTCATGAATGCTCTTTGAAGGTCGCACCAGGGTCACGGCAATGAGAAAGCCGGTCAGTTCATCCACGGCCAGCAAGGATTTCTCCATGTCACTCTCGGGAGCAACGCCGGTAATCTCTTCCGCGTGGGAAAGAATGGCGCGGTAGATTGGCTCGACCACGCCGCGCTCGCGCAGGATGCGTGAGCCCACCACCGGATGCCCTTCCACCGCCACGTCGGGGTTCTGTTCGTAATCAAAGTCGTGCAACAGCCCAACCGTCCCCCACAGGTCCGGGTCACCCCCGAAGCGCGGCGCATAGGCGCGCATGGCCGCCTCGACCGCCAGCATGTGCCGTCGCAGCGAAGGACTCGCCGTATGCGTCGTCACCAGTTCCCACGCTTCATCGCGGGTTAGCATCGTCCCCCCTGTCCCTGTCTTTACCAGTTCAGTTGCGAATACCACCGCGGGTCATGGCAGCTGCGTCCAGCGCCGCGTCCGCCTCTTCCTCGCTCAGATAGCCCAGCTCCACGACCACTTCGCGAATGCCACGCCCTTCGGCCAGGGCCTTCTTCGCCACTTCGGCGCCTTTCTGGTACCCGATCAACGGGTTGAGAGCCGTCACCAGCACCGGATTGCGGGCCAGCCAGCCTTCCGCCGTCTCGCGATTGATGATGAGGCCCCGCACACACTTTTCGGTGAAGGCATTGACCGAACCATTCATCACATGAATCATTTCGTTCAGATTGTGGGCGATGACCGGCATCATCACGTTCAACTCCAGCTGTCCGGCCTGCGACGCCAGGGTCACCGTCAGGTCGTTGCCCATGACGTGGTACATGGCCATATTGAGCATCTCGGCCAGCACCGGGTTGACCTTGCCCGGCATAATCGAAGAGCCCGGCTGCACGGGCGGGCAGGTGATTTCGGCCAGGCCGGTCGTCGGCCCGCTGGAGAGCAGGCGAATGTCGTTGGCGATTCGTGTAAAGTCCTGCGCCGTTGCACGCAGGGCGCCGGAAAAGAAACAGGCGTCCTGCATCGATTGCATCGATTCAAAGAGATCGTCAGATTCATACAAGATCAGGCCGGTGTATTGCGACAAGGTCGCCACCATGCGCACGTGATACGCCGGGTGGGCGTTCAGTCCGCTGCCGTTGGCCGTGCCGCCAATGCCGACGCGACGAAGCCCTTCTGCAGCCAGTCGGATCTTCTCGCAGTTTCGCTCAATGGCGCTGGCATACGCCCCGAACTCCTGACCAAGGCGGATGGGTACGGCGTCCTGCAAATGCGTGCGGCCGCTCTTGACGACGTCGTCCGTCGCCGTCGCCTGCTCGCGAAATGCGGCAGCGCAACGCCCGAGCGTTGTCAGCAATTCATCCAGGCGCCAGAGCACGCCCAGTCGAATGGCCGTCGGGATGGTGTCGTTGGTGCTCTGCGCCATATTGACGTGGTCGTTGGCGTCGACCGGCCCCTGGTCCTCCCCCAGGTCAAAGCCTGGCAAGGCGTTGGCGCGGTTGGCGATGACCTCGTTGACGTTCATGTTGTGGCTGGTGCCGGCGCCCGCCTGGAAGGGATCGACCACGAATTCGGCATCCAGTTGACCCGCGATCACCTCGTCGGCTGCCGCGATAATGGCGTCCGCCATTTTTGCATCCAGCAGGCCAAGTTCCCGGTTGACCTCCGCGGCGCAGCGCTTGATGACGGCCATGCTCCAGACAAAGGCCGGCCAGGGTTTCAGGCCGCTGACCGGGAAGTTCTCGACAGCTCGCTGTGTCTGCGCCCCGTACCAGGCCTTCGCCGGCACCCGCACTTCACCCAGCGAATCGCGCTCGACCCGATGCTGCGTCATGCCCCTCTCCATCCTCGCTGCCGTTCTGCAAAAAAAGACGCCACGATTGTAGCGTCTTTTGGATTCCCGACCTGGAAAGTTCTCAGCCCATGGCTGCGGCGTAGCGACTCGACACCTCGGCCCAGTTGACGATGTTGAAAAACGCCGCGATGTAATCGGGACGCCTGTTCTGATAATTCAGATAGTAGGCATGTTCCCACACGTCCAGTCCCAGGATCGGCGTCTGGCCGTCCATGAGCGGCGTGTCCTGGTTGGGCGTGGAGGTGATGCTCAGGCTGCCGTCACTTCCGGCTATCAGCCAGGCCCAGCCCGAACCGAAGCGCGTAGCCGCCGCAGCGCTGAATTCGGCCACAAACTTTTCATAGTCGCCAAAGGCTGCGTTTACGGCGCTCTTGAGCGCATCGCTGGCGTTGCCCTCGGCATTGCCACCGGGCGCAATAACGGTCCAGAACAGATTGTGGTTGGCGTAGCCACCCCCGTTGTTGCGCACGGCTGTCTGAATGCCCGCGGGCAAACTGTCCAGACCGGCCAGCAACTCCTCGATTGACATCCCCTGCAGGTCTGAGTGACCTTCCAGCGCGGCGTTCAGATTCGCGGTATAGGCGCCGTGATGTTTCGAATGGTGGATTTCCATGGTGCGCGCATCGACGTGCGGCTCCAGCGCATCATAGGCGTAACCAAGTTCCGGCAGTTCAAATGCCATTTTCGATTCCTCCAGTCTGAATGCAGCGGCCGCCATGGCTGCGGTCGCCAGCGAAAGCACTTGCCGACGGGAAAGTTCATGCTGTTTCGTCATGATACATTCCTGGACGGTCTCCATCTGCCTCCGAGTTTACCACAATTGATACCCGCGTTTGACCAGAGATTGCCTGGTCCTGCGAATTGCCCATCATGCCGGTTTCCTTATGGCCAACTATAGCCATGCCCGGCGTAAAGCGGCTCTTCACATGCTACGATCAGCCGCGCAGGCAAGAAGGCCCCACATGACAGCAGGTATTGGAATCAAGGTACGCGGCAGGCATTGCCCGCTTCCTGGCCGGTCGTATGCCTCAGCATCGCCCCTGGCCTGTACCCTGACTTCCCCTTCCATCCTTCAGACGCGGGCGTTGTCGGTCGCCATCCCTGTTTTTCCTGGTGCCGCAATTCGCTTTGCGCGAGAATGCCAGACGGCATGACAACAGCGACCCGGACCATGCCCCAGGTATCGCGGAAAGCTGTCGCCCTGGTGGTGTTGTTGTTCGGGCTCTTTCTGGCCTCTATCGGTCTGATCGCCATGCGGCATGCCCAGCAGGAAGGCTTGTCATCGCCATTAATTGTTCTGATGCGTCTGGGCATCGGGGCCCTGGTGTTCACGCCTCTCGCGTTGCCTCGCCATTTGCCGCGCATCAGGCGCATGCCCCGACGCGTGTGGCAACTGCTGCTGCTGGCCGGCGTCTGTTTCTGCGCCGACCTGATACTGTTTACCGAAGCGATCAAATACGTCAACATCCTGCTGGCCACAGTCATTGTCAGTCTCATGCCGCTGGTCACCGCGCTGATGGAACGCTTTTTGCTCAAGGTTCCCCTGCAGCGGTCGATGTATATCGGCATGGCACTGGCGATGGGCGGCGGAATAGTGATTGCCCTGGGCAGCGCCAACGGCGACTCAAATCTCGGGCCTCAACCCTTGCTTGGCGCGTTCCTCTCCCTGCTTAGTGTATTCGGCGCCTGCGTCTACCTCATTGTCGGCCGCACGTTGCGCACGCGCATCCCGCTCCTGCCCTACACCTGGATGCTCTTCGCGATTTCTGCCCTGGTCGCCCTGGTCGTTGTGCTCCCCGCCATCGGCGATACCGGCAGCATCAGCCTCCAGGGAATCACCTGGGCGCTGATTGCCTCTGCAGTGAGCCAGCTGGGCGCGCATCCTGCATTTATCTTTTCTGTAGCCACGCTGTCACCCACCCTGATCAGCGTCGCTTCCCAGTCCATCATCCTCTACGGCAGCGTGCTGGCCTTCCTGTTTTTGCACCAGATCCCGGGCATTCCGGAAATCCTCGGCGGGGCAATCATTCTGGCCGGGGTAATCTTCGCCATTTACGGTCAACGCGATTCATGAGTACAGCCGTCGCGGCCATGACCGCGCGCATCCATGCGGGCAGACATCACGTTGCCCTGCCTTTTGTGGTCATCGTCATCGGCCAGTTGCTCGGGTCGACGGGGCCGCTTTTCGTGCGCGTCATGCACGTGGAGGGCATGCCGACGCCCGCCATCATTGCCCTGCGACAATAGATCACCAGCGCGCTTCTGACACCGGTGATCCTCTTGTTTTACCGCCAGGAACTGCGCCGGCTCTCGCAACGCAATCTGGTTTTCGCTGCTCTGGCCGGGAGCGTACTGGCCATCCGTTTTTACTTCCAGATTGAGGCCTTTAACAACTCCAGCGTGTTGCTGGCCGGTGTGTTTGGAGGGTCCGGCCCGCTGTGGGTGGCGATTGTCGAAGTGCTGTGGCTGAGGGCTGTGTTTTCGCGACGCGTCTGGGCCGGCATATCGCTGTCACTGGTTGGTGGCGTCATTATCGCCCTTGCGGGCTTCGACAGCGGGACTTCTCCGGGTGGAAACGCGCTGCTCGGCGCCGGTCTCGGCCTGACCGCAGCATTCATGTCCGCCTTTTACCTGAATTTCGGTCGTATGGCGCGCGGCCAGGTCTCGCTGTTGCCCTACCTGTGGCTCATCTTCAGTATTGCTGCAGTGATTTCACTCGCAGTCGCCCTGCTGACCGGAGTCCCCCTGACCGGTTACACCGACGAGGCTTTGCTGCGACTGATTGTACTCATCATCACCGCCCACTTTTTCGGTCATGGCGCCATGAACTTCTCGTGGAAATACATGCCGGCGACCTACGTGAGCGTATTGAGCCAGATCGTCGTGGTGACCAGCGCCGTTGGCGCCTACATATATTTCAACGAGCTGCCGGGGCCGGGCCAGGCAATCGGCAGCATGGTGATCGTCGCCGGCGTCATCTTTGTGACCTTTGGACGCTCGAGTCAGAAGCCCGACTGAAGCGCCAGCGATACAATGTCTTCCTCAGGCACCAGCGGCGCCAGCAGTTGCGCCATACTGCCGTCACGCCACATGCCCTTCAGCGCCGCTTCAAGCCGCCGCCGGAACTCCGGATCATTGGCCGGCAATGCCAGACCAAGCCAGTTGCGTGTGTACCAGGGATCACAGGAAGGACAGCGCCGGGTCAGTTTCAACATCGAAGGCTGTGAACGCAATGGCGCCAACAGTGTAAGGCTGTCCGCAAAGACGGCATCCAGGTCGCCTTCAACAAGCAAATGCCATGCGATGTCCTCGTCGCGCACAATGGTGAAAACATTGATGTCGACCCCTGCGCTTTCGGCCAGAGCCCGCGCCCTTTGATCGCTGCCCGGCTCGCTCGACAGTACGCCCAGCCACTGGTTGCGCAGACCGCGAAAGTTGTCTACGTCACTGTCCGCCGGCACAAGCAGTCGCTCTCCATGCAAAAGCAACGGCGCGCTGAATTCAACCCGGCCGGAATGTTGCCAGTCCAGCGAAACACCGATGGCCAGGTCCGCTGAACCCGCTGCGAGCTGGTCCGGTGCCGGCCCCGCCACGGCCTGCAACCCCGTTCCCAGGCGCATCTCCAGCTGTTGCGCCAGCGCCAGACGCCAGGCCGCAAGCCGCTTTTCACTCTCCGCCGCATTTGGATCGGCAGATTCCAGGCCGGTTACTCTCAACGGCTGTCCCTGCTCCAGTCGCGCCACAACGGACTGTTGCGGACCGGGAATCCCTGCCGCAAATGCTGCCGGCTGAGGCGCCTGGTCGCCCAGACCCTGCCAGACTGCGACCAAATCATGGGGCAGACTGCTGCCAGGAAAGTTTGCATTGTGAATTTCGGCCATGCGGCCGCTGACCGTCAGATATTGCAGACTGCGATTGATCAGGTCGCGCATGGCCAGGTCACCCTTTTGGACCGCCAGCGCGTGCAAATCATGCTCCAGCACCTCATTCAGGATGCGAAACTCGCCTGGCACCAGCACGCCACCCAGCGTCAACCGGCTGTCGACCAGGCCGTCGATTTCCCCCTCCCGCAGCGCCCGCAAGGCATCATCCAGGGTGTAGTGGCTCCGCACGTTGACGCGAATGCCGTTGGCAGCTTGCCAGCGCGTTAACGCCTCCTCCGCACGCGCGCCGGCCACCACCCCGAGCGTTCGCCCGCTCATTTGCGCCAGCGTGGTCACTTCGTTGTCTTCGTGAATCATCAGGGCCTGTGCGCCACGGTAATGGCTTTGGCAAAACTCCAGCGCCCGCTGGTCATCCGCCTGCTTTGCGAGCGCTGCGGCCAGCAGGTCCACGCCGCCGGAGTCCAGCATTTCCAGGGCAGAGTGACGGGTGACCTGCACAAAATCCACCTCGACTCCCCACAGTTCGCCCATGCTGCGCGCGATGTCCGCTTCCATGCCGGCCAGAACGCCACGGATGTTCAGCAGACTGAAGGGCGGCGCGTTGTAAAGAATGCCGACGCGTACGCGGCCGTCCCGAAGAATGCGGGCCACCGCCGACTCTTGCGGCTCAAGGACGGACGTTGCCGCAGGCCAGGATACTGGCGTGGGCGGCACCAGGGTCGGAACGTCGGGCGGCTGCGCCCGGACCGCCACGGCCAGCACTGTCATGAGCAGCAGGAGGGCCGTTTGCTTCACGCCCGGTAGAGTCCCCTGGCTGCAATGTAATCAAGCACCGCCGGCGGCACCAGCCCGCTCACGTCCTCGCCCTTGCGCAGACGCTTGACAATGACATGCGAGGCGTGCGGCAGGGGCGCAAGGTCGACAAAATCCACCTTTTGGCCCAGACCGGGCAGGATATCGTCATGCATGTCCGGTCGAACGCATACGCCCGGCCGCGGAACAACCGCCAGACGACAGAGGGAGACCAGCTCCCGCGGTTGCCGCCAGGTCGGCAGATCGCGCAGGGAGTCGGCGCCCATGACGAACCAGAAACTCGCGTCAGGATGGTCGCGCCGCAGCAGCTTCATGGTGTCAAGCGAATAGTGAGGGCCAGGCCGGTCGATGTCCAGTCGGGACAGGCACACGCCCGCCTGACCTGCAAGGGCGAGCTCCAGCATTTCCAGGCGCGCCGACGCCGGGGACTTGTCCACACCCTGCTTGTGAGGTGGGTCAGCCGCCGGCACGAAAAGCAGGCGGTTCAAATCAAGGGCTTTCCGGACTGCCCCCGCCAGCGCCAGATGTCCGCAATGCGGCGGGTCAAAGGTGCCGCCAATCACGCCTATGCGTTCTGCCGCGTTCATGACACGCAGCGCCCGCTGCGACGCGTCATTCCGACCACTCCAGTTCGTAATCGCCGATATAAACCGTGTCGCCCGGTTGCACGCCCGCGCTTTCGAGACCATCGCTGACGCCCAGCGTTTCCAGAATGTGCTGGAAACGCAGTACGGCTTCGTCGTGGTCCCAGTAAGTCATCGCCGCCGCCCGTTCGATACGCGCGCCGCTGACGACAAAACTGCCGTCCACGCTGCGTCTAACTGCAAAGCCGGGATCGAATTCGGGCAGGTCCTGCCGGTCGGCGCTGGCTTCCACGGCTTCCGGCGGCGTTTCCGGCAATGTGGCATGGACCTGCAGCAGGCGCGACACAAAGGCCTGCATTTGAATGCGCGTCAATGCCGAGATTGCCAGCGCGTCCACACCTTCGTCGCGCAACCTGGCGGAAAGGCCAGGCCAGCGTTCCGCTGCCTCCGGCAGGTCCAGCTTGTTGAAGACCACGATTTGCGGCTTTTCGGCCAGTCGTTCGTCAAACAGCGCGAGTTCCACGTTTATCTGGTTGTAGTCCGCCAACGGGTCGGGACTGGCGCCATCCAGCAGATGCACCAGCATGCGCGTGCGCTGCACGTGTCTCAGAAAGGCATGCCCCAGACCCACGCCCTGATGCGCGCCCTCGATCAGCCCGGGTATGTCGGCAAGGACGATCTCCACGTCATCGCGGCGCAAAACGCCCAGGTTGGGTTCCAGCGTCGTAAAGGGATAATCGGCTATGCGCGGGCGGGCCTTGCTGAGCACCGAAAGCAGGGTTGACTTGCCGGCGTTGGGCACGCCCACCAGGCCCACGTCGGCGATCAGACGTAACTCGAGCAGCAGCTGGCGTTCCCGCCCTGGTTCACCTTTTTCGGCAATGCGCGGCGCCTGGCGCGCGGAAGAACGAAAACGTGCGTTGCCCCGACCGCCACGGCCACCGGTCGCCACCAGCAGGCGATCGTTTGGCCGCACAAGGTCGCCGACGATGGCGCCCGTGTCAACTTCGCGAACGATGGTGCCGGCCGGCACTTCAAGTTCAAGCGCTGCTGCGCTGGCGCCAGTCTGGTTGTTGGGGCCCCCGCGGGAGCCAGGTGGCGCCTGAAATCGTTGACGGTGCTGAAACCCGGTGAGCGTGCTGACTTTCGGGTTGACCACCAGCACGACGTCGCCCCCGTGGCCGCCGTCGCCGCCGGCCGGCCCGCCACGCGGCACGAATTTCTCGCGGCGAAAATGGATGAGCCCGTCGCCCCCGTCCCCGCTGCGCACCAAAATGCTGGCTTCGTCAATCATTGTGTGCGGACCCTGCTGCAGTGGGTTGCCTGATTCAGGCTGCAGGCGTCAGCCGGCCATCCGGCAACAACTCCTGGGCGTTCCCGTCGTCACCATAAAGCAGCGGCCGACCGTCGCCACGAACGGCCCGGTCGGTCAGAACGACCCGCCGAATGCCCCTGTTGCCGGGAATCTCGTACATCACGTCCAACAGGGATCGCTCGATGATGGCGCGCAGGCCGCGCGCGCCTGTACCCTGGGCCATCGCCATGGACGCCGCAGCCCGCAACGCGGCTTCCTCGAATTCCAGTTCAACGCCGTCCAGTTGCAGCAGGTGACGATACTGTTGTGTGAGCGCGTTTTTCGGTTCCACCAGAATGCGGACCAGTGCCTCCTCATCCAGTGGCTCAACGTCAACCAGCACGGGCAGGCGTCCGGCGAATTCCGGGATCATGCCATAAGCCACCAGGTCTTCCGGGCTGAGTTGGCGCAGCAGCGAGGCCTCGTCCAGCGCATGAGGTTGTTGAGCGGAAACACCTTTACCGGTGGCAAAGCCGACCCGGCCGCGCCTCCCAAGGCGATTGGCCACCACGTCCGCCAAACCGGAAAACAACCCGGCGCAGATGAACAGTATGTTGCCAGTGTCAAGCTGGATGAATTCCTGGTGAGGGTGCTTGCGGCCACCCTGGGGCGGCACGCTGGCCGTGGTGCCCTCGATGATTTTCAGCAGCGCCTGCTGTACACCTTCCCCGGATACGTCACGGGTGATGGAGGGATTCTCGCCGGACTTTCGCGCGACCTTGTCGATCTCGTCAACGTAGATGATGCCTCTTTCGGCGCGCCCAATCTTGCCGTCCGCCGCCTGGAACAAACGCAGCAATATGTTCTCGACGTCCTCCCCCACGTAGCCCGCCTCTGTCAGTGCCGTCGCATCGACGATGCAAAAGGGGACTTCCAGCATTCGCGCCAGAGTTTGCGCCAGCAGAGTCTTGCCACTGCCCGTGGGACCGACCATGAGAATGTTGCTCTTTTCCAGTTCCACACCGTCCGGATCGGCGCCGGCCTGGATCCGCTTGTAATGATTATAAACGGCCACACTGAGCACGCGTTTGGCGTGGCTCTGGCCCACGACGTATTCATCCAGCTGCGCCATGATTTCTTTTGGAGGGTGCATTGGCCCGGGCAGAGATTCTTCCTGCACTTCAGTCGCCTCGCTGTCGTCCTCGTCGAGCATGTGGCGGCACAGTTCGACGCAATGATTGCAAATGCAAACGCCCTGCGGGCCGGTGATCAGACGCTGGACGTCCGCACTGCCACGCTGGCAAAAGGAGCAGCGCTGCGGCTGCTGCCCGTCCTCACTCACTTTTCCTGCTCCTGTGATCCGCTGGCCGCCAACACCTTGTCAATTATGCCGTATTCCGCCGCCTGTGAAGCGCTCAAAAACAGGTCCCGGTCCTGATCGCGCTCAATCACGTCGCGGTCCTGGCCGGTGTGGTGTACGAAGATTTCGATCAGCCGTTCCTTGAGCCGCATGATTTCATTGGCCTGAATGACGATGTCGGAAGCCTGACCCTGGGAACCGCCCAGCGGCTGGTGCATGTGGATGGTGGCGTTCGGCAGGGCGTAGCGATGCCCCTTCGCGCCGGCAGTCAGAAGCACGGTGCCGAAGCTGGCCGTCAGGCCCAGCGCCACGGTGCTGACCGGGGCGCTCACCTGTTGCATGGCGTCGTAGATGGCCATGCCGGCGTAGACTATCCCGCCCGGAGAATTGATGTACATGTTGATCTGGCGCTCCGGGTCCTGCCCGTTGAGATACAGCAACTGCGCCACAATCAGGTTGGCTATCTGGTCATTGACCGGCGTGCCCATCAGCACGATCCGTTCCTTGAGCAACAGGGAGTAAATGTCGTAGGCGCGTTCGCCCCGGCTGCCCTGCTCCACCACCATCGGAATTACATTGAATACGTCCATTTCAGGAAGTTTCTCCTTCCGTGTCCGTCGCCGTAGTTTCCTCGTCCGCCGCTTCGCCACGGGCGATGCCGGCAATGCGTTCCATCACGGCGCGGGTCAACAACTCATTGCGCAGATTCTGTCGCATGCCCTCATTGTCATACATGCTGCGAAAGGCTTCCGCCTGGTCGCCGAAACGCGCGACGCTGCGCCCGATCTCCTCTTCCAGCATGTCCTCGCTGATTTCGATGCCCTCGGCCCGTTGCAACTCGGCCATCGCCAGTGAGTGCCGAATCAAGGCTTCGGCATTGTCACGCGACTGTTCCTTCAGCTCCTCGCGAGTCGTGCCGGACATGCGAATGTAATCGTCAAGGGTCAACCCGCGCTGGCGCATGTCGTTGTCCATCCGCAGCAACAAATGCTCCATCTGGTCCTGGACCAGCGCTTCAGGCCAGGAAAAGATCGCCCCCTCAATGATTGTCTCCAGCACTTCCTGCGCGAATTCCGAAGTCGCGCGTTCTTCGGTCTCATTTTTCAGCCGCTCGCGCGTCCGAACCCGCAAAGTCAGGAGATTCGCCGGTTCATCCCCTTCGGCAGCGCCCTCCTCCTGCGCGCTGACGCGGGCGGCAAAGTCGTCATTGAGTTCGGGAAGCGTCACGATTTCGATCTTGCCCACGACAACGCTGAAAGCCACCCTTTTGCCGGCGAGTGTGCCATGCCGTTCTTCGTCGTCCGGATACTGCAATTCAAAGTCGCGTTGTTCTTCCGCGGTCGCCCCAAGCAGGGCTTCCGTAAATCCGGGAGCAGGTTCGCGTTCCGGCGTCAGGGAAATGACCAACTGTTGCTCGTCCATGAATTGCCGACCGGAGGCCCCTTCTCCATCGTCCTCGCCACCCTTCTCTCCCGTTTCTTCAGCCCCGTTCTCATCGTCCAGAACGGTGGCCGTCACAGTGGCTTGTACGCGGTTGCCCGCAGAGACCGGCCGCGGGCTTTCCTCGACCAGCGCCTCGCGTTCCTGCAGGGAGAGCAGCGCGTCGTCCACGTCGCTGTCACTGACCTCCGGCGCTTCAAATGCCTTGCGAATCGAGCGATAGTCGCCCAGGTCCGTGACCGGCTGAAGAGGCAGCGTGTAATGAAAGGTCGGGTCCGGTTCCTGCTCAAAGTCCTCAAGCGTACCGGGACCGTAGGGCTCCAGGCCCGATTCGCCCAGTGCGTCCGGATAAAGCGCCAGGCCCAGGTCTTCAACCGCGGTCTCCAAAATTGCCGCTTCACCCACGTGGCTGGCAAGCACACGATAAGGCGCCTTTCCCTTGCGAAAGCCCGGAATGCGGACTTCGCGTGCGATTTTTCTGGCGGCGCCCCTGCGCGCCTCATCCAGACGGTCCGTTTCAACCACGACCGTCAAACGCGCCATGCGATTCTCAAGCTGCTCGGTCTGTACGTTCACATCCTTTTCCCGCTTCCCGTCGGCTGCGCAGCGCCAGTATAGCAGCAGCCCGTCCCGGCTGACTATGGCCGGTTGCCAGTGGCCGCCACGGGAGCATGGAATTCCGCGAATCATCAGTCCGGGCCAGACAGAAAGACGGGCCGGTTTGACCGGGCAGGCAATACGCGTTACAAATTAGTCACAGGCGTGGTTACCTTGTGCCGCGTTCCGCGCCCGCAACATCAGATTTCATAATGGAGGTAGTGACCATGAAACGTGTTTCTCTTTTGCTTGTCCTGCTGATGTTAATCGGCGCCATTGGCGCGTCGGCGCAGGAGGAAGTCACCCTGCGCCTGTCATCCTGGCAATGGGAAGATCCAAGCTACCTGCCATTTTGGCAGCAAACAACCGAAGCTTTCATGGAAGCCTATCCTGGCGTGACCATCGAACGCTTCTCCTTCCCGCTTGACCAGTTGTTTGATCGCGTCGACCTTGAGGTCGCGGGCGGCACGCCGCCGGACATCATCGAGGTGACCGGTTTCAACGTCTTCGAATACATCGACAAGGGCGTTCTCGAACCGCTGAATGCCTGCTTCGAAGGCACCGACATCGTGGAGAAGGTGGCCGGTCAGGATTCCTACGCCGTCGATGACATGGGCAACATTTTTGCCCTGAATCTCTCCGCCCGCACCCTTGCCCTGTGGGTCCACCAGCCCATGTTCGATGAAGCCGGTATCGACGTACCCACCGACTTCGAAAGCTTTATGGCAGCGGCCCAGGCGCTGACCAACCCCGACGAGGAAGAGTTCGGTCTGGTGCTGACCAACACGGCCCACTCCCGCCTCTATGAGGGCGTGCTGATCATGATCGTCGGTCATGGCGGCCACTATACGAAGGATGGGCAGCCGGCCTTTACCGAGCCGGAAGTCATCGCCGGTGTGCAGTTCTTCAAGGACCTCTTTGACGCCGGTGTCATGCCCCGCGGCATCGACGGCGCCGGTTCGCAGTGGCCCTACTTCAACAGCGGCAAGGTCGGCATGACCATCGACGGCCCCTGGTACTGGGCCAACCTGGGCATCGCTTCGCCGGAAGTCCAGTCGACCGTGACCATTCACCCGCTGCCCACCGACTCGGCGCGGCCGACCGGCGGTCCGAACAACCTGGTGGGTATCGCAGCCGGTGGCTCCCACAAGGACCTCGCCTGCGAATACATCAAGTCCATCGCCACCACCGAGTGGGGCCAGGTGTGGACCAACAACAGCGGTACCGTCAACCCGATCGAGGGCGCGGTGACCGACAGTTTCCTGATGGACAACCCCTGGTTCCAGACCTTTGCGGAAGACGGGCCGAATTTCGTGCCTGTCGCGGCGCCCGGGCTTGAGGTCTATCACGGTGATGTCGTGCGCATCATCAACAATCGTCTGGTCGAGGTGCTGTATGACGACCGGCCAGTCGAGGAAGCCATGGCCGACCTGCAGGCGGACGTAGAGGAATTCCTCGAAGACGCGATGTAATCCGGCCTTGCTGCGGGGACGGGAACTGACCTCCCGTCCCCGTTTGTCAGACCAACGACCGGAACGACGGCTTGTATGTCGACCTCTCGTAGCACCTTGCCCTGGTTACTTCTGGCACCGGCGGGCCTGTTAATTCTCGCCATCATTTATGTGCCGCTGGTCTACAGCGCGCTGATCAGCATCACCGACGCCCATTTGCTGCGCTTCAGCAGCGCGGAATTCATAGGTTTTGGCAACTACGAACGTTTGCTGGCGCGCAATCGACTAGCAACCTCTCTGTGGCGCACCTTTACCTACAGCGCCGGCACTGTCGTACTCAGCTTTCTCACCGGCCTCTTCGTCGCACTGCTGTTGAACAGGACGACCGTGCTGCGAGGACTGACACGCACCCTGCTGATCATCCCCTGGGCCACGCCCTGGCTGGTTGTGACGCTCATCTGGTACGTGATGTTCAACCCGCAAATCGGCCCCATCAACGAGGTGCTCAACCTGCTGGGCGTACTTGAGGAAGGCCACTCCTGGCTTTACAGCAGCCAGACCGCCATGCTCTCCATCGTCATCGCCACCAGTTGGCGCCTGTTCCCCGCCGTAACGCTGATTCTGCTGGCCGGCCTGCAGGGCATTCCGCCGGAACAATACGAGGCGGCCGAGGTGGACGGCGCCAGCGCCTGGGCACGCTTTCGCTACATCACCGTGCCCGGCATCCGCACCGTCAGCATCACCATGCTCACCCTGCTGACCATCTGGTCCTCCAAGCTCTTCACGATGGCCTGGACCCTGACCCAGGGCGGTCCGGGCGACGCCACCCGCGTCCTTTCCGTTTACACCTATCAGGAGGCCTTTGGCTCCAATCGACTGGGACGTGGTTCGGCGCTGGCGGTGATCTCCCTGCTTTTCAGTCTGCTGCTCGTATTCGTCTACCTGATCGTGCTGCGCCGCGACGAAGAAAAGAGTGAGGCATGAGTGCGACCCGACTGGACAGCCCTTACACCGGTACCGGCAGCTTGCTGCACGATGCCGGCCGCCGGCGACGCTTCATCAACAGCCTTGGTTTTGTCGTGGTGCTGGTGACCACCACTGTCGCCATCGTCTACCCCTTTTACTGGATGGTGATGGCCTCATTCATGCCCCTTGGCTACAGCCTCGGCAACGAGACTCCCCTGCTTTTGCCGAAGCAATTCAGCATCGACCCCTGGCTGGCCATTTTCCGCGAGCGGCCCCTGCTGCTCTGGCTTGGTAACACGACGATTATCAACGTCACCGCCACATTCGTGGTGATACCGGTCTCCCTGCTGGCCTCCTACAGCCTGAACCGTTATCGCTTCCGCGGACGCATGCCCTTTATCGTCTTCGTACTGCTCGGTCAACTCTTGCCGGCGTCGGCACTGATTGTCCCGCTCTTTCTGATGTTTCGCGACGCCGGTCTGTTGAACACGACGGGTGGTGTGGTCATCGCTTACATCACCTTCATGCTGCCGACGGCCATCTGGGTGCTGTGGGGCTACATGCAGGGCATCCCGCTGTACTTTGAGGAAGCCGCCCAGGTCGATGGCTGCAACCGCATCCAGGCCTTTCGCCTGGTCACCCTGCCACTGGCCATGCCCGGTTTGGCGGCCACGTCCCT
>JAGWBD010000025.1 GCA_021296065.1 Anaerolineae bacterium | reverse complement strand
ACCGTGGGCACGCCGTCGTAGTCGACCGCGCAGCCGGTGAATACACCCGACTCGTCGTAACTGCCGGGCACGGGCGCGAAGGCCACCGGGAGATCGCGCCAGTGAATCAGGTCTTCGCTGACCGCGTGGCCCCAGTGCATGTCGCGATGCACAGCCTTCCACGGGTAGTGCTGATAGAAAAGATGGTACTGACCGCCCCACTGGAGCAGGCCGTTGGGGTCGTTCATCCAGCAGGAGGGCGGCAGAAAGTGCCAGGCCGGCCGCTGCCAGTCGCCGGCCAGCGCCTCGCGTTGCTGTTGCATTTCCTCAAGCGTTAACAGTGACAGCATCAGTACTTCTCCCCTGATTGCGTTTTACGCCAGCGCTACAGAGTGCCTGCCGAAAATATCCGGGCCCGCCAGGTTTCGCAAACCTGACGGTCTGTGCCAGAATGGGATCCCGTCGCGCGTTCAATCGCTGCGCCGCCGACGGCGAAATCGATTCAACAGGAGGTTGCCATGTCCCTCGCCGACCGTGTCAGCGCCGCTTACCGGCAACGCTTCGGCGGGGCCCCTGCCCTGCTGGCGCGCGCGCCGGGCCGCGTCAACCTGATTGGCGAGCATACCGACTACAGCGACGGCTTCGTTCTGCCGATGGCCATCGACCGCGCCCTCTGGATCGCCCTGGCGCCGCGCAGCGACCGGCGTGTGCTGGTTTATTCCCTGGATTTCGCAACAGAGGCCAGCATCGACCTCGACCAACTCGAAAAGGTCGACGACGGCTGGCCCGAGTATTTGCGCGGCGTTGCCTGGGCCCTTCAACAGGCCGACCTGCGCCTCAGCGGCTGGCAGGGGGTCATGGCCGGCGACGTGCCCATCGGCTCCGGCCTGTCCTCATCGGCGGCGCTGGAACTGGCCGTCGCGCGCGCCTTCCAGGCCGTTTCCGAATTCGCGTGGGAGCCGACCGTCATTGCCCGTCTTGCCCAGCGCGCCGAAAACGACTGGGTTGGCATGAACTGCGGCATCATGGACCAGATGATCGCCGCCGCCGGCGTCAGCGGCAGCGCCCTGCTGATCGACTGTCGCAGCCTCGCAACCCGCCTGGTGCCAATTCCGGCGGAGAGCGTCGTGGTTGTGATGGACAGCATGACGCGCCGCGGCCTGGTCGATTCCGCCTACAATCAGCGCCGCGCGCAGTGTGAGGCCGCCGCACAACACTTCGGCGTCAGCGTCCTGCGCGACGTCAGTGAAGCCAATTACGCTGGTCAGGCGGCGCAACTGGACGGGCTTGTCTACCGTCGGGCGCGCCACGTCATCCGCGAAAATGTCCGCACACTCGCCGCCGCGGTCGCCATGCAGCAGGGCGACGCGCGGCAACTGGGTATCCTGATGAACGCCAGCCACGACAGCCTGCGCGACGATTTCGAAGTCTCAACCGACGCCCTCAACGCGCTGGTCGACAGCGCGCGCCGCCAGCCCGGCTGTTTCGGCGCCCGCTTGACCGGCGCGGGCTTCGGTGGCTGCGCCGTCGCCCTGGTGCAATCTGCGGCCCGTGAGAATTTCGTGGCCAGCGTCGCCCGCGAATACGAAGAAGCCACGGGGCTGGCCGCGACGCTCTACGTCTGCCAGCCAGCCGCCGGCGCGAGCGTCACTTCACTGTCCTGAGCGGCCACTGCGCTGTGCCCTCACCCTAAATCCTTTCCCGCTCAGTCGCGGGAGTCCTTCCCTCAGGGAGAGGGACTCCCAAACTCGTCCACCGGTAACCTTTAACATTCTCGCCCGCACAGGATACCGTCGGCACTTGCGGCGGGATTTTTGCCCCCTCTCCCTGAAGGGCTCCCACTGAAAGCGGGAAGAAGCGCCCGTCCCCGGGGACGGGAAAAGGGGGCCGGGGGCGAGGACCGCTACGACGTCCAACGCGGAATAAGCGGCAAGAATTTGAAAAACTCAGTGGTATTCCGGCAACGAGTCCCCGTGCGCCTCAATGAGATCGTCCACCAGCGCGTAGATCTGCTCCAGTGAAAGTTCGGCCGCCGTGTGCGGGTCCAGCATGGCCGCATGGTAGATGTGTTCGCGCTTGCCCGTCAGCGCCGCCTCCACCGTCAACTCCTGTACGTTGACGTTACTGCGGATCAGGGCCGCCAGTTGCGGCGGCAGCGCGCCGATGCGCGTCGGCTGCACGCCGTTGCAGTCCACCAGGCAGGGCACTTCCACCGCGCAGCCCTGCGGCAGGTAGTCGATCAGCCCGTCATTGCTGACGTTGCCGTACGCGTTGATGATCTGCGAACCGTACTCAGTGCTGCGGCGATTCTCGGGGCGGTAGTCGGGCGCTTCCAACTCCGCCCTCAGCTTCTGCCAGTGGTCGATTTGCTGCTCGCAGCGCCGCAGGTATTCGTCCAGCGGCACGTTGAACTCCTCAATCAGGTCACCGCGGTCGCGCTTGATGAACCAGGGGACGTATTCGCTGAAATGTTCGCTTGATTCCGTCACGAAGTAACCCAGGCGCCCCAACATCTCGTAGCGCACCCGGTTGTGCTCCGGCGCCCGCCCGTCGCGCTGCGCCTGATGAATCAGCGGGTACAGGTCCTCGCCGTCACGCTTGAACTTCAGATAGAAGGCCATGTGGTTGATGCCCGCCGCCAGATAGTTGATCTCCTCCAGCGGCACGCCAATATCGTGCGCCAGTTGCGCCGCCGTGCCCTGCACGCTGTGGCACAGGCCGACCGTGCGGACCGCGCTGCCGCGATTCAGCGCCAGGCAGTTCATGGCCATCGGGTTGACGTAGTTCAAATGCATCACGTCGGGGCAGAGTTGCTGCATGTCACGGGCCATGTCGAGAAAGACGGGGATGGTGCGAAGGGCGCGCATGATGCCGCCGATGCCCAGCGTGTCGCCGATCGTCTGTCGCAAGCCGTAGCGCTTCGGCACCTCAAAGTCGATCACGGTGCCAGGTTTGTAGCCGGCAATCTGAAACATGCTGATGACGTAATCGGCCCCGTCCAGCGCCGCCCTGCGGTCGGTCGTGGTCTCGATCGTCGCTGCGACGCCCAGCGTTTCGGCCACCTTCCGCGCCACGATGCCGGATGTCGACAAGCGCTCCTCATCGATGTCATGCAAACTGAGAGTCACGTCCTGTAGCGCGGGGTACTGCAAGATGTCGCCCATCAGGTTGCGGGCGAAAACGGTGCTGCCGGCGCCGATGAAGGTGATTTTCGTCATACGCTGCCTTTCCTGTTGCGTAACCGCCACGGTCAAAGCCGCCCGAGTGTAACCGGACCCCGTTCAATTCGCCTTGCACCAGGGTGTGCCCCGCTGCCATGTTGGCCCGTTGGCAACCCGGTCAGGTCAATTGGAGGCGCATTTAGTGAACATTTTCACATACAAACAGGGTTTTTCGCAAGCGTTCGGAAACCGTAACAGTCGTTACGCTTGCCGGCACGAAAATGCGTAATCCAGATTGCGGGAGCGTTGACCGCGGGCGACACCCCGTGGCCGGGCCCTGACCGCGAGCAGGGTAACCGTAACCGATGTTACGCTAGCCGCGGCGGCGGAGGACCTCCTGCAACTCCTGCAGCCAGCGCCGGTCCAGATCGATTAGTTCCAGGGCCTGCTGCCGTTCGCGTTGGCCCAGGCCGGAATAGCGCTGCGCCAATCGCCAAATGCGTTGGCGCCGACGAGCGTTGGCAGGGTCCGTAAACGGATTGCGCTCCGGCTCCGGCGCAGGCGGCCGGCGGCGATTGCCGTCCCCTCGCTTCAGACGCCGGATCTCGCCTTCGCCCAGGTCGCGCTCGTCGGCGTTCTGCCAGCTCGCATCGTCCAGGCGCAGCAGGGCGCGGTACTGGCGCAGCTGCGTGGGACTGTTAAGGCCCATGGCGTTCAGCAGTCGCTCGCCCTCGCCGCGGGGGATGCGAAATTCCTGGCCGTCCGCCACCTGGGCGTAGTAGTCGCGTTCGCTGCCGCCCGCCGCCAGTACCTCGTCGAATTCGCGAAAGCTGTGACCCCTTTCGCGCAGCAGGTCCATCAGCAATATCGCCAGTTGACGCGCGCGCCCGATGGCGTTCAGGTCGCGGCGCGCGCTGTTCTCGCCCGCCTGACGCCAGACATCCACCTGTTCCACCAGATGCGCCGGGATGTGCGACCAGTTCTCCTCGGGAAAGTGCAGGTGCAGCAAATGAAAGGCCAGCCAGCGCCGTTCACCGGTCTCCAGCAGGAAAGACCGCTCCGCGCGCGCCACCGTGATCGGGTTCGTCAGACCGATCTGGCGAATGTTGACCGCCAGCCGCACCAGGCCCGCCAGCGTGGCCGTCAGGGAGCCGGCCCGCTCCAGCCAGTTCTCCGCCTCGTCGCCCTCGTCCGGATTGTCGTCCAGGCCTTCCGGCCAGTGTCTTTGCCGCAGCAGAGCCGCCAGGTCCAGCGTGACTCCGTCCCGCTGCATTTCCTGTTGCCAGCCGCCGAAGAGTTGCGCCACGTGGCGGGGATCGCCGTCCCAGTGCCTGCGCGCCCGCAAGGGCACAGCGCGTCGCGGCTGGCTTCGGTCCGGCCAGATGTTGCCAATATCCACCGGCCGCGCCGACTTGCGCTGTGCATCCAGGCCCGCAATGTCGGGCGGCAGGCCCGGATCGCGATAGATTGCGTCGGCGGTCTCATGCACGCTGCTGCGCTGCAGGTTCAGTAACGTGCCTTCACGGTCCCGCCGTCGCCGTCGCTGCGACACGTCACACCGCCGCCTGAACGCGCTGCACCAGGTCGAGGGCCTCCGCGGCCGCCTGGCTGCGGGGCTGCATCGCAAATACGGGCCGTCGATCGGAGACCGCCTCGGTCCAGACCGTGCGCTGGGTTATCGGCGGCCAGACCTTGTCGCCGAACATGTTGCACAGGTCCTTCAGGTTCTCGCGGTGCTCAAGGGTCTGGCGACGAAACATCGTCGGCACGATGCCCATGACCTCGATCGGCCCGAGGTTCCAGCGCTCACGATGTTGCTGCGCCGCCTCGCGGTGGCGGATGCTCTCCACCAGTCCGTCAAAGGACAGGTACTCGCACTTCGTCGGGTAAATGATGTGGTCCGTCGCCAGATAAATGGACCCGTGCAGCAGCGAGGGCGTCGGCGAGGTATCAAAGATCACGAAGTCGATCAGCTCTTCCAGCTCGCGCACGCGGTCGCTGACCGCGAAGGCGTCCGAGATCGAGTTGGCGATGTTGCGCGTCTCGATGTTTGAGGGCACGAGAAACAACTCGCCCTTCAAAGACCGGCCTTCAATACGATATTGCTCGGACGGCACCTGGCGCATGGTGTCCTGCAGGCCGGCATCGCGCACCAGCAGGTTGTAAAGCCCGGGCTCTTTCGCCATGCCGCACATGACCGTCGCGTGGCCCTGCGGGTCTGCATCGATCAGCACCACCCGCTGGCCCTGCAGGGCCAGGCCGGCGGCGATGTGTGTCGCCAGCGTCGTCTTGCCTACGCCGCCCTTTTCGTTGAGCAGCGTGATGACGTGCATCCCTTTCCTCCGCCCCTAATGCAATCCGCAGCGATGCTGCCAACCTCGCAGTATAGCGCAGGAATATGCGCGAACCTGTGCCCGGCCCTGCATCGGGACCCTGTTTGTGACTTGTTTCACATACACAGAGTCGGTGGCAGGGGAGCGCTTCCCGCGCCCGCCAGCGCTGCCAGCAACCAGCCCAGCGCCAACGCGCCGCCAAAGCGACCATGCAAACGCGCCGTGCCGCCCTGAACGCCATGCAGCAGGCTGACGTCCGTCGTGGCCAACGCTTGGCGCTGCAGTCGCAGCGCTTCCGGCAGCGTAAGCAGCGCGAGCAGGGCGGGCCAGGGGATATCCCCTGTGGCGGCAAGCAACAGCAGCAAGACATAACTGCCAGACACCAGCAACAGATACTCGGCCCGCGCCGCGCGCCAGCCGAAACGCACCGCCAGCGTTCGTTTGCCTACTGCGCGGTCCGCCTCCATGTCTCGCAGGTTGTTGGCATGCAGAATGGCCGCCACCATCAACGCCAGCGGCAGGGAGGCCAGCAGCACCTGCCAGGAGAGACAGCGCGCCTGCACGTACCAGGCGCCCAGCACCATCAGCGGGCCCATGAAGATGCCCGCCGCCAACTCGCCAAGGCCAAGGCGCGAAAGCGGTAAAGGGCCCGCCGTATAGGTGATCGCGACCAGCACGCCGCCCGCACCGATCCACAGCAGGGGTGACGCCAGCAGGTCCGGCCCTTCCCGCAATAGCAGCAGAAGCCCCGCCAGCACGCCAGCTCCCAGACTCAGCAAGGCGCCGGCCCGGACCTGGCGGGCCGGCAACACGCCCTGCTTGATGGTCATGCCCTGGCCGGCCTGCTTGTAGCGGTCCGTGCCGCGCCGCCAGTCCGCATATTCATTGATGAGGTTGGTGGCCACCTGCAGCAGCAGCGCGCCAACCAGCGCCAGCGCGAACACCGGCGCGTCGAAGACTCCGTGGTCAATGGCCATGACACCTGCCAGCGCCAGCGGCGCCAGCGTCGCCGTCAGGGTGCGCGGCCGCGCCGCGCTGTACCACGCCCGCCAACTGCTCTCCGGGGACATTGTCGCCATGACGTCATTCCTGCAATTCTCAAACCGTAATTGTAGTCATCCCGGCCGAACCTGTGCCAGTCACACGTGCCCGCCGCGCAAGACATTCTTTCAGACCCGGCGAGCATGGGCGCCCGGACTCACCCTCCAATTCTGACGGCCGCTGTGGTATAGTCCCGGCAAAACCAGTGATTTTCCGGCCCTCTGCAAGGGTCGAGGCTGCTTCGGCAGCGCCCGGGCGGGGCAGCCGGGAAGACAGGAATCCCTATGGTGGAAGTTGGCGACAAGGTCGTACACCTGCGTTACGGCGCCGGTACGGTGACCGGACGTCAGGTACTGAAACGCCAGGGCAAGCGCCGTCCCCACTTTTGCATAGAACTGGCTGACGAAACCGGCACGTTGCTGATCCCCGAAGACGCCATCGAAAACGCGGAACTGCGTCAGGCGATGCAGGACACGATTCTCATCAAAGATGTCATGGATGACACGCCCGATGAACTGCACGACAACCACCGCCCGCGCCAGGGCTTTATCGAGAAAAAACTCAACAGCGGCAAACCCGCCCAGATCACCCTGGTGTTGCGCGATCTGAGCTGGCGCGAACGCACGGGTAAACTCACGGGCACGGACCGCCGCCTGCGCAAGAACGCTCTTGAACGCCTGGTCGGCGAGATTGCCCTCGGCACTTCAAGCACCGCCGAGGACATTCAGGTCCACATCGATGGCATCGTTGAAGATGCCATGCAACAGCACCTCGCCAATCTGCCTGGCCTCGATGGCTGCGCTGTCAATTCATAGACCCTCGCCAGCCCTCGACCCGCAACCCGCATCGCTGCCCTGCGTCCCGCGCCATGACAATTACTCCGGTTCTGCCTTCATTTTTCAATTGAGGAGTCACCCCCTCTCTTTGAGGGAGAGGGGGCAGGGGGGTGAGGGCCGGTCTGAATTGCCAGCGCGGAGGACGGCAGCAAGCCCTCTGGCACCGGCTGGTCGGATTGCAGGTAATTGTCGTCCGGCGGCAGGGTGAAAGTCAGGTCAACCGAGCCGGAGATCGCATTGCCCGGCGTCGTGGCTTCTGAATTCTGTTCAGTTATCGCTCTTTCCTTGTGCTTGTCTGGTCCATGACATGTCCCGTGTCATACCCTGTGTATTATGATTGCCACAGCATTTGCAGGACATATGTTCTTCATGTTGAATTCAGCCAGTCCCACGCTTGCGTTGGCAAACTGCCCCGTTAGAATCAGCGGCGCAGCGACAAGGAGTTCCCCATGACGGACGAACAGTTCACTCCCGCCGCCAGCGAATGGGTTTACCCCGATCCGGATGCTGCCGGCAGCGCCCGCATCCGCGATTACGAGGCGACCTACGCCCGCGCCATGGAAGATATCGAGGCCTTCTGGGCCGAACGCGCCGCGACCCTCGACTGGTACGAACCCTGGGGGCAGGTGCTTGACCGCAGCGACGCGCCCTTCTTCCGCTGGTTCAGCGGCGGCAAAACAAACATCGTGCTCAACGCCCTTGATCGCCATATCGACACGCCGCGCCGCAACAAGCTGGCCCTCATCTGGGAGGGCGAACCGGGAGACCGCCAGACTTTCTCCTTTTGGGAGCTCTGGCAGGAGACCAACCGCTACGCCAACCTGCTGAAGGGCCTCGGGGTGGGCAAGGGCGACCGCGTCACCATTTACATGGGTCGCACGCCGGAACTGATGATCGCCATGCTGGCCTGCGTCAAGCTCGGCGCCGTCCACAGCGTGGTCTATGGCGGCTTCTCCGAACAGGCCCTGGCCGATCGCATCGACGATGCGCAGAGCCGCGTCCTCATCACCTCCGACGGCGCCTGGCTGCGCGGCAAGGTCGTGCGCCTCAAGGACATCGCCGACGAAGCCGTCAGCAAGTCACCGGTGGTCGAAACCGTCGTCGTCGCCCGCCGCACCGGCCATGAGGTGCACATGGAGCCGGGCCGCGATTACTGGTTGCACGACCTGCTGGCCCAGCCCCACGTGAAGACGGTCTGCGAGACCGAGGTCATGGACGCCGAGGACCCGCTCTTCATCCTCTACACCAGCGGCACCACCGGCAAACCCAAGGGCGTCCTGCATACCCACGGCGGCTACCAGGTCTATACCTCCACCACCCTGAGCTGGGTCTTCGACGTCCGCGACGAGGACGTCTGGTGGTGCGCCGCCGACCCCGGCTGGATCACCGGCCACAGTTACATCGTTTACGCCCCGTTGATCCTCGGCGCCACCAGCTTCATGTACGAGGGCGCGCCGACATATCCCTACCCGGACCGCTGGTGGAAACTGGTCGCCGACTACGGCATCACCATTCTCTATACCGCGCCCACTGCGATTCGTGGCCTCATGCGCTTTGGCGAGGCCTGGCCCGCCCGTCACGATCTCTCCAGCCTGCGCCTGCTCGGCTCGGTGGGTGAGCCCATCAACCCCGAGGCCTGGCGCTGGTACCATCGTCACATCGGCGGCGGTCGTTGCCCCGTCATGGACACCTGGTGGCAGACCGAGACCGGCGGCTTCATGATCGCTCCGGTCCCCTCCGTCGGGCTTAAGCCCGGCAGCGCCACCCGTCCCTTCCCGGGCATCGACGTCGACGTCGTTGACGAGGAAGGCCGCACTTGCGCCGCCAACGAGGACGGCTACCTCGTCGTCAAACAGCCCTGGCCCGGCATGTTGCGCACGGTCTACGGCGATCCCGACCGTTACGTTGACCAGTACTGGAACGCCTACCGTGACCAGGGTTGGTACCTTGCCGGGGACTCCGCCCGCCGCGACGAAGACGGCTACATCTGGGTGATCGGCCGAATCGACGACGTGATCAAGGTCAGTGGCTATCGTCTCGGCACCGCCGAGGTGGAATCCGGCCTTGTCAGCCACGCCGCCGTGGCCGAGGCCGCCGTCATCGGCCTGCCTGACGAACTGCGGGGCAGCACCATCCACGCCTCCTGCATCCTGGTCGATGGCGTAGCCGGCGATGCGTCACTGGAGCAGGAACTGCGCAATCATGTGCGGCGCGAGGTCGGCCCCATTGCCGTGCCCTCGCAGATCGTCTTCGTCGAAGCCCTGCCCAAGACCCGCTCGGGCAAGATCATGCGCCGCGTCCTCAAGGCTCGCGTCCAGGGCCTGCCGGAAGGCGACCTCAGTACGCTTGAGGACTGAGACGCGTCGGGCGACACATCAGCTCTTCAGCGCGTTCCGCATCCCGACGCAAGCCAGTTCGGATATTGTTTTACAGGGCGCGTTCGGTCACATCCGCAGAAGTGGGCCGGCGGCTGCCCGTTCCCCCGTGAAAGAGACGCAGCAATGGCCTCTGTAACAGGGTGACCAGCAGCCCGAACAGCAGCAGCCCCAGACCAACGCGTTGCCACAGATCTCCCATTTCCGCCAGGGTCGGCGGCGCCTGCAGCAGCACTGGCGACAGGAAATGGCCGAGGAAAATGACGGCGGAGAATCCGCCCAGCAAGCGACCGCGCAGGGCCCGTGGCGTCTGGTTGGCCAACCACAGGTTCAGGTTGGGCAATATCCAGCCCAGAGCCACGCCGCACAGGAGCAGACCGGCGTAAACAATGGGACTGCTTGGCGCCAGCGCGATGAGCAGATAGGAACTGCCGAGCAGGGCCAGCGCCAGGCCGGCCAGCGGAATATGGGCCACGCGGGTGCCGATTCGCCCGTAGACCATCGCGGACAGCGCGAAACTGAAGGCGACCAGACCGATGGCGACGCCACTTTCCGTGCTGGACGTGGCGAAGCGTTGCCGCAGCCAAAATGGCATCTGCAGCGGCACCAGATAGAAGGCAATCTGGCTCAGGCCAACGAGTATATAGACGAAGAGAGTCAATCTTAACAGGGGCCAGGAGAGCGAAGCTGGTGCGCCCTGTTCGTTTGTCATCCGACTTTGCTTGATGTGTGGCGGCTCGTAGAGGCTGAGAATGAACAGGGGCAGCAGCGCCGGCGCTGCCAAAAACATCAGGAATGGTGGACGCCAGCCCCCTTCCGCAAGGATGCCTCCCAGCACCAGAAAAAGGCTGTTGCCAATGCCCATGGCTGCTGCCTGCAGACCGATGAAACGGGCGCGCGCCGGCCCGCTGAAATAGTCACCTAGCAGCGCCGCCACGCTGGTCATGAGACCGGCGACCGCGACGCCGAAAAGGGCCCGGCCCAGGAGGATCGTGCCCATGTCCTGGGCGATGAAGCCGGAGCTGCCCACCAGACCGTAAAGCAAGGCGGACACGATAAACAGCGGCTTGCGCCCGTAGCGGTCCGCAACCCAGCCGACCAGCGGCGCCACCAGCACAATCGCCAGCGCGGGGATCGTCAGCACCATGGGCACCTGCAGAGCGCCGGCGTCCGCGAAGGCCTCGCGCATTTTGGGCAGGGCCGGCGCCAGTGGCGTGCTGCAGATGACCACCAGCACGCTGCCGGCCAGCAGGGACAGTTGCAGCGGCCATCGCCCGCTGCGTTCGTCCGCCATCCCGGACGTCAGCGTCTGACTGATTTGCGTCACGGGCCAGGGACTCCCTGAATCACCGGGGCAGGTCCGAAAGGCACGATTGCAGGGCCGCTGCACGAGCCGGTCATCAGATCAGCCGCTCGATTTGCGAGCGCAAGAGCACCAGAATCGCACCAGCCAGCAGCGTTACAAAGCCAAGATTTAGCCAGACTACGGCGGTTGCCGTGCCTGTGCCCATCGCCTCCAGTGCCAGTGGTGAGACAAACTGGCCCAGATACAGGCAGGCCGAGTAACCGCCCATCAGGCGACCGCGCAATGCCTGGGGCGCCCCGTTCGCCAGCATCAGCTGGATGTTGGGCATGAACAACCCCAGGCTCAGCCCGCACAGCACCATCGCGGCGTAGACCGGCGCGCTCTCGGTTGCCAGGGCGACCAGCACGTAACTGCCGCCCATCAGCGCCAGCGACGCCCCCGCCAGCGGGATATGGGCCACGCGCGTCCCGAGATGTCCGTAGACCAGCGCCCCCAACGAGAAAAACAGCGCCAGCACGCCAATCATCAGTCCGTTTTCCGTACTGGTCGCATCGAAGCGCGTTCGCAACAAAAAAGGCAACTGCAGGGGCACAAGATTGAACACAGCCTGGTTAAAGCCCACCATCAGAAAGGTAAACAACGCCAGACGCCACAGGGGGGCCGTGATCCCCGGCAACTTTTCGGCACTGCGCGTCGCTCCGCTCCGGCCGGGTTCAAAAAGGCTGGTGACCAGAAAAGGCAGCAGCAGCAAGGCCACCAGGTACATCAGGAAGGTTTGTTGCCAGCCGGTTTCGGCCAGCACGCCGGCCAGCACAAGGAAGAAGCCGCCTCCCAGCCCGCCGACCGCCGCCTGCAAGCCCATGAAACGCGCCCGCGACGCGCCACTGAAGTAGTCAACCACCAGCGTCGACACACAGGTCATGAGCCCCGCCATGGACATACCCAGCAGCCCCCTGCCCGCGAGCATCATGCCTATGTCCGTCGCCAGATACCCCGAAGCGCCGGCCAGCCCGTATACCAGGGCCGACAAAATCAGCAATCGCTTGCGGCCGAACCGGTCAGCCGCCCAGCCGGCAAACGGCGAGGTCAACACAATGGCCAGTGCCGGCAATGTCAATATCATGCGGACCTGCAGGTCACTGGCGTCGCTGAAGGCCGCCCGCAGTTCCGGCAGGGCAGGGGAAAGCGAGGCGTTCGCCATCACCACCAGCATGCCGGCGGACAACAGCGAGCCCTGCAGCAACCTGCCTTCCTGGCGCGCCCGGGGCAGGGCAGGCGCCGGCCTTGTTTCACTGTGCAGCAGAGCAGGGCTTTCCTGCTGGCGGGAGAGACTCACCGCATGAATGAACGCGGCGTCGCACGCAGAATGCTGACGACGACGCCATCGTGGTCAATGTGCTCCCCCACGCGCGGTCTCATGTCCATGGTCCAGATGTCTTCGTCATAGACGGCGGCGTAGAGTCGATCGCGTTCCGCCTCGTCCGTAAAGCGCCTGAACCACACATAACGATAATTTTCCTCATCGACAAAGCTGCCGGGAATGCACATTCCCTTCGACATTTGATATGGAATGATCTCTTCATCCATAAATTTGACCCAGTCGTCCATCTTGCCGGGCAATACCGGATACGAACGCAATTCGAAAAACATGCTGGCCTCCAGTTGCGCGCCTGGGCCAGTCTAGCGGCTCACCCCGCCAGCGGCCATGACCACCCTGCACCAATGTTTTGCAGGCCGCAACGATGCGGGTCAGCGGCAACTGCCTTTCGATCCCCTTGACCACTTCGCAGCGGCTCTGCCCACGGCATGCATCCGGCGCTTTTCGCTATACTTCGGCGCAGCTGCCCGGAGGACGCATGGCCAGCCTTCCCTTTACCATCGAGCCTGTTGAACTGCTCGGCGGCATCAACCAGGAAAGCGGAACGGCGCCCGTCTTCGACGCCACATGGTACAGCGCCGGCGCCGTCAATGACGGCCTCGAATACCACGTCCCTCCCGGCGCGCTCGGCGAGGCCGCCTGGCTCACTGCCGACATGCTGCTGGATGGCGACGAAAGTGTCGTGTTTCTGCTCGAACTTCAGGAAGAACGGGACGGACCACGTTTCCAACTGCAGTTCGCGCTGCTGCCCCAGGCTTCGGCCCGCCTGCGTTTGCCGATCCGGGTGCTCTCCCTGAGCCAGGCCCGCCTGCCACGCGAAGGCGCCTGGCTCAAGCCCGGCGTCCATGGCGATCCCGTGCTGCCCGGGTCCGTTAACCGTCTGCGCCTGCTGGTGGCTACGCGTGGCGAGCAACCCACGCGCTGGTGCATGACTCCCCTGGTCGCCAGCGTCCTTGAGCCCCTCGCGCTTGATCAGCCCGTCCTGCCGGGTGGCGCTCTGCTCGATGCCCTCGGCCAGACGGCCCTGCGCTCCTGGAGCGGAAAAAGTGAGCAGCAGGCAGAGGTCAGCCGGCGTCTGCAAGACCAGTTGCTTGCCGCCCCGGCGCAGGCCTGGCCGCGCGATTTCAATGAACTGGGCGCATGGCGGCGTGGCGGTTTCGAGGCCAGTGGCTGGTTTCGCACGCACCATGACGGCCAGCGCTGGTGGCTGGTCGCGCCAGACGGCAACGCCTTTTGGTCGGCAGGTCTCAATGGCCTGCGCGCCTCGGTCGAGACCTGCATCACCCACATGCAGGGCGCGCTCAACTGGACGCCGGACGCAAACGATTTTGAATTCGCCGCCGTCCGCCGTCGGCGCGAAGACCAGGACCTGGTCGACTTCCTGCAGGCCAACCTTATGCGCGCCTTTGGTCCCAACACCTGGCATCGTCACTGGACGACCATCGCCCTCTCCTGGCTACGTCGCAGCGGCTTTAACACCATCGGCCATGATTCGGAAAGTGGGCCCGGTCGCTTTCCCGATATTCCCTGGACACGCACCCTGGAGCCCGTCGCCTGGCCGCAGGCGGCCTTCATCTGGCGTGACCTGCCCGACGTCTTCGATCCGCAGTTCGTCGAGGATGCCCGCCTGCTCGCTTCACAATTGCTCTCTTCCCGCGAGGACCGCAGCCTGCTCGGTTACTTCCTCATGGACACGCCGGCCTGGAGCCTGAGCGCCGAGCCGCCCGCTGCCGGCATGCTCTACGCCACCGAGACCTGTCACAGCCGCCGCGCCCTGCTGGATTTCCTGCGCGAGCGCCACGGCGACGAAGCGACGCTCAGCAAGGCCTGGCACATGACCGTCAGCTTCGACAGCATTCGCGCCGGTCGTTGGTCCGGTCCACTGGGCCCCACCGCCCGCTGCGATCTTGCGGACTTCAGCGTGCTGCTGCTCAACCACTATTTTCAAATCCTGACGACGACCTGCCGCACCATCGACCCCCACCACCTTAACCTGGGCCCACGCTGGCAGGGCCTGCCGCCGGACTGGTGCCGCCAGGTGCGCCACGGCAGCGACGTTTTCAGCATGAGTTGTGACAGCGCCCTGGTGTCCTCACTGGACGTCGAGCGCGTCCAGGCGGAACAGGGCCTGCCCGTCCTGATCAGCGCCTGGAGCGTCGGCGCCCTTGATGCCGGTCTCCCCGCCAGTGGCCCCGGTGCACGCGTGGCGCAGCAGGACGCCCGTGGCCCGGCCCTGCGCGCCTGTCTCGAAAACGCCGCCGCCCTGCCCGGCTGCGTCGGCCTGCATTACGACGGACTCTACGATCGATCTGCGCTCGGTGACCTGCAGGGCGAGGCCTGGAACAGCGGCCTGCTTGACGTCTGCCACCGTCCCTGTGAGCCTCTGGTCTCCGCCTCACGCCAGGCGCTCGGCAACCTCTATGCACTTGCATCCGGAGAAGTCCAGCCCACGCGCGAAGCGCCGCAGGTCTTCACGTCGTTGAGTTACTGAGAAACGCCGCGGGAGTGGCGAAGCCTTTTCTTGAAAAAGGTCCTGTCCTCGTTTCAGAAAAGAATGGTTGGGGGTGAGGGCCCTCCAGGTGTAAAGTCTGGTTCGTCATGCGCAACCGGGAGATTCACATGAAAAGTCACGCCATCGTCGGCACCGGCGCCCGCGCCGGCATGTACGTGCAGGCCCTCTGCGATACCTGGCGCAAGGACCACTGCCTTGTCGCCCTCTGTGACCTCAGCCACACCCGCATGGCCTGGCACAACCGGCGCCTGCAGGAGCTTTACGACCATCCACCCCTGCCCGCCTACCACGCCGACGATTTCGAGACCATGGTCGCCGAGACCCGCCCTGACATCGTGATAGTCGCCACCATGGACTCCACCCATCACCACTACATCATCCGCGCCATGCAGCTCGGTTGCGACGTCATCTGCGAAAAGCCGATGACCATCGACGACGGCAAGGCACGCGCCATCTTTGAGACCATCAAAAAGACCGGCCGCCAGCTGCGCATCACCTTCAACTACCGCTACGCCCCCGCCCATTCACGGCTGCGGGAACTCATCGCCGCCGGCACCATTGGCCGGCCCCTGCACGTCACCCTGACCTGGCTGCTCGATACCAGCCACGGCGCCGACTACTTTCGCCGCTGGCATCGCGAGAAACACAACTCCGGCGGCCTGCTGGTCCACAAGGCCACCCATCATTTCGACCTGGTCAACTGGTGGATCGACTCCTGGCCGCAGCAGGTCTTCGCCATCGCCGACCTTAAATTCTACGGCGCGGCCAATGCCGCCGACCGCGGCGAACACTACAGCTACGCACGTTACACCGGTGAAGCCGCCGCCCGCGACGACCCCTTCGCCCTCTTCCTCGATCAGGACCCGGCCCTGTCCAGTCTTTACCTCGACGCCGAGCGCGAGACCGGCTACCTGCGCGACCGCAACGTCTTCGGCGAGCCCGTCACCATCGAGGACAGCTGCTGCGTCACCGTCCGCTACCGCAGCGGCGCCCTGCTGGCCTACAGCCTTGTCGCCTATGCCCCCTGGGAGGGCTATCGCGTCGCCATCAGCGGTACGCGCGGCCGCCTCGAACTCGACGTCGTTGAGAGCACCAAAACCGCCGCCAGCAAGACCTCGGCCGAAGCCGAAGAGCGACATATCGCCGCCAGCAAGGGCGCTTACCGCCATACCGAATTGCGTGTCTTCCCGCACTTCGCCGACTCCTGGACCGCGGATATTCCGGTCGCGAAAGGCGGCCACGGCGGCGCCGACCCGCTCATGCTTGAGCAGCTCTTCTCGCCCGCCCCGCCCCATGATCCGCTGCAGCGCGGCGCCAGCCACCTCGACGGCGCGGCATCAATCCTCACCGGCATCGCCGCCAATCACTCGATCGTCACGGGCCAGTTTGTCAATGTTGACGAATTGTTGAAACTGCCCTGATCCCGCCCGCCAGGGACCTGTCTTTGGCCCCCGGACGAGGCCCTTACCTCCCGTAGACAACAGGCCACGCTAAAATCCTTGCCGACCCAGCGAAAGGACCACAGCATGCTCCTGGAAGGGAAAGTCGCCCTGGTCACTGGCGCGGCCTCCGGCATCGGACGCGCCACGGCACTGCGTTTCGCGCAGGAAGGCGCCCGCGTCGGCCTGCTTGATTTCAACCCGGACACGCTCGATGAGGCCGCCGCTGAAGTCGACGCAGCCGGCCCGGGCGCAGTCCCGCTACTCGCCGACGTGCGCGACCCCGACGCCCTGGCAGCCGCCGTCGCGCAACTGACAGAGCGCTGCGGCCAGCTCAACATCCTCTTCGCCAACGCCGGCATCCCCGGCGTCTGGGCCCCCGTGGAGGACATAACGTCCGACCAGTTCGACCGGCTCATCAGCGTCAATGTCAAGGGCACCTTCCTCAGCGTGCAGGCGGCCCTGCCAGCCCTGCGTGCTCGGGGCGGCTCGATCGTCATCACCTCTTCCGTCACCGGCACGCACATGTACAGCGACAGCGGCGCCTCCGTCTACGCGACGACGAAGGCCGCCCAGCTGGCCTTCGGCAAGATGCTGGCCTTCGAGCTGGCGCAGGACCGCATCCGCGTCAACATCGTCTGTCCCGGCGGCGTCACCACCAACATCCTCGACCACATCACCTACCGCAACCTGGAAAAACTGCCCTCCAGGATCGAGCACACCGGCGGCGTCCCGCTCACCGACGGCGAAGCCGCCACGCCGGACCAGATCGCCAGCGTCGTGCTCTTCCTCGTCTCGGCCGAGGCCAGCTACGTCACCGGCGAGGTCGTCGTCGTTGACGGCGCCGCCTCCATCCTGCGCGGCTGACCGGCAGCCCGTGCAAACAGCGAAAGGAACGCACCATGCTGCTTGATGGCCAGGTCGCCCTGATCACCGGCGCCGCCTCCGGCATCGGCCGGGCCACGGCGCTGCGCTTCGCGCGGGAAGGCGCGCGCGTCGGCCTCCTTGATTTCAACCCCGACACCCTGGACGGGGCCGTTGCCGAGGTCAACGACGCGGGTCCGGGCGCCCTCGGCCTGCTCGCCGACGTGCGCGACCCGGCCTCCCTGAACGCCGCCGTCGCGCAACTTGTCGAGCGCTTTGGCCGTCTCGACGTCCTCTTCGCCAACGCCGGCATTCCCGGCATGTGGGCCCCCGTCGCGGACATCACGCCCGGGGAGTTTGACCGGCTCATCAGCATCAACGTCAGGGGCACCTTTCTCAGCGTGCAGGCGGCCCTGCCGGCCCTGAGGCAGGGGGGCGGCTCGATCGTCATCACCTCTTCCGTCACTGGAACTCGCATGTTTAGCAGCGTGGGCGCCTCCGCCTACGCGACGACCAAGGCCGCCCAGCTGGCATTCGGCAAGATGCTGGCCTTCGAGCTGGCGCAGGACCGCATCCGCGTCAACGTCGTTTGTCCCGGCAACGTGTCGACCAACCTGCTGGACCACATCGGCTACCGCAACATGGAGCGCTTGCGTTATCCCGTGCGCCACAGCGGAGACGTCCCCCTCACCGACGGCGAGCCGGCGACCCCCGACCAGATCGCCAGCGTCGTGCTTTTTCTGGTCTCCGACCTGGCCAGCTACGTCACCGGCGAGGTCGTCGTCGTCGACGGGGCGCAGTCCATCTTCCGCGGCTGACCCGGTCACCTGCAGCGCCTGGTCCCACCGCCCGGGGCCCGTCTGACTGGCGCAGCCACCGCAAAATCCCTATCATTGACGCGCCAACATCCTTGCCACGAAAGGCTTAACCATGCAATTGCAGGACAAGGTCGCGCTTGTCACCGGCGGCGCTTCGGGCATCGGCCGCGGCGCGGCGCTGAAGTTCGCGCAGGAGGGCGCGCGCGTCGGCCTGATTGACGTGACGCCCGATGCTCTTGAAGAGGCTGCCGCTGAAGTCGACGCGGCCGGACCCGGCGCCATCCCGCTGCTCGCCGACGTGCGCGACCCCGCCGCGCTGGACGCCGCCGTCGCGCAACTCATCGACCGCTTTGGCCGTCTCGACATCCTGCTGGCCAACGCCGGCATCAACGGCGTCTGGGCCGCCGTCGACGACATCACGCCCGACGAGTACGACCAGACGATGGATATCAACCTCAAGGGCAGCTTTCTCAGCATCAACGCGGCCCTGCCGCATTTGCGCAAGGCGGGCGGCGCCATCGTCATCACCTCCTCCGTCAATGGCACGCGTATGTTCAGCAATTGCGGCGCTTCCGTCTACGCGGCCTCGAAGGCGGCCCAGCTGGCCCTCGGCAAGATGCTGGCCATCGAACTGGCGCGCGACCGCATCCGCGTCAACGTCATCTGCCCGGGCAGCGTGAGGACCAACATTTCGCGCAACACGACTCATCGCGGGCGGGAAAATCTGCGCTATCTGCGCCAGGCGCCCGCCGGCAACGTGCCGCTCACTGACGGTGAGCCCGCCACGCCGGAACAGGTGGCCCGCGTCCTGCTCTTCCTCGTCTCCGACATGGCCTCTCACGTCACCGGCGAGGTCATCTACATCGACGGCGCCCAGTCCCTGCTCTTCGGCTGATGCGGGCCCGTCCTGAAAGGAGCCTCCATGTTTAACATCTCCGTCTTCACCGTCATGTTGCCGGAACTCACGCCGGAGGAAGGCGCGGCTGCCCTGCAACAGCATGGCTACGCAGGCGTCGAGTGGCGCGTCACCGACGAAATCAGGGCCAGCGGCAGCGCCGGGCGGCTCGCTTTCTGGGGCGTCAACCACTGCACCCTGCCACTCAGTGAAGCCGCCGCCGCACAGGCCCGCGACCTCGCCGCTGCCCACGATCTGTCCATCCCCGGCCTCGGCACCTATATCGACGTCGGCGACCTCGAACGCACTGAACGCGCCATGCGTTTCGCGCAGACCTGCGGCGCGCGCAACATCCGCGTCAACCCCGGCCGCTGGCCCGAACCCGACGGCCTGTCCTACGCCGACAGTTTCGTTCGCGCCACGCGCTTCCTCGAAGGCTGCCAGGAACTGGCCCGCCAGTACAACGTGCGCGCCATCGTCGAACTGCACCACGGCACCATCACCTGCAGCGCCTCGCTGGCGCAGCGCCTGGTCGCTCCCTTCGACCCGGATTTCATCGGCGTGCTGCACGACGCCGGCAACATGGCCCGCGAAGGCTACGAAGACTACGACCTCGGCTTCCAGGTCCTCGGCCCCTGGCTGGCTCACGTGCACATCAAAAACGCCCGCTACGACGCGCCGGAGGGCGGCGGCGTCTGGCAGGCGGAGTGGTCGCCACTGGAGGACGGCGTGGTTGACTGGGACGCGCTGTTTTCCGCCCTGAAGCGCGCCGGTTACGAGGGCTGGCTGGGCATCGAGGACTTCAGCGCCGCCCGCCCGGTCCACGAGGCGCTTCCGCACAATTTCAACTTTCTGAACGCCGCCATCGCCCGCGCTTTCGAAGGCGCATAAACCCAGGGAGGTCTTTATGAACCGAAAGGTCCAGTACGCGCTGATCGGCGCCGGCGCCGCCGTCCGCCGCATGCACGACGTCGCCATCGAAAAGTCCGACAACGAGGTCGTCGCCGTCTGTGACGTCCTGGAGGACCGGGCACGGGCGGCCGGCGCGCACTTCAATTGCCCCTGGTTCACGGACTACCGGCAGTTGCTTGAAGAGATTCGCCCCGAGGCTGTCGTCATCATCGCCCAGCACAGGTTCCACGCCGAAATCGCCGTCGCCGCCCTGCGTGCCGGCGCCCACGTGCTTTGTGAAAAGCCGATGGGCCTGCAGGTCGCCGAGGCCGACGCCATGAACCAGGCCGCCGCTGAAGCCGGTCGTCTGCTGGCCATCAACTACCAGCAGCGCACCCGCCCGGAGACCGTCGCCGCCAAACGCATCATTGATTCCGGCCAGCTGGGCACGATCCAGCACATTGACGTCAAGACCACCTGGACCCGCGCCGCCGCCTACTACCAGGCCAACGAATGGCGCGGCAGCTGGAATGGCGAAGGCGGCGCCCTGCTGATGAACCAGACACCGCACGACATGGACCTCATCTGCTGGCTGGCTGGCATGCCCGCCCGCGTCTACGCCTGGGCCCCCACCATCTTCCACGACATCACGCCCGCCGATACCGTCCAGGCCATGATGCAGTGGCCGGGCGGCGCCATGGGCGCTTTTCACGCCAGCACCGCCGAGGGCGGCAAGATCAATCGCTTCGAAATCATCGGCACCGGCGGCGTCATCCAGGTCAACAAGGGCGAACTGCGTTTCTTTCGCTTCGATCAGGACCTTTACGACTTCCTCCCCACCTCGCCCGAGCCCTTCAGTCACCCCGGTATGCAGGAAGTCGAGACCGAGCTCGGCCCCGAGACGGGCAGCCACGTCGACGTCCACCGCAACTTCTGCAACGCCATCCTGCACGGCGAGGCCCTCGTCGCCGACGGCCCGAGTTCCCTGCACGGCCTTGAACTCGCCAACGGCATGATCGCCTCGCACTACAGCGGCCAGCCCGTTGAATTCCCCCTCGACCGCCAGGCCTACGCCGACCTGCTGCAACGCCTGCAGCGCGAGGAAGCGGCAAGGGAGCGCCAGGCATGAGCGTGACTCTCAGCGCCTTCGGCGACGAAATCGCCACTGACCTCGATGAGCAACTGGCCGTCCTCAAGGAGTTGCGCATCCCCGGCCTCGACCTGCGCGCCGCCTGGGGTATAAACGTCCTCCAGCTGACGGATGACCAGGCCCGCCAGGCGCGCAAGGTCTGCGACAATGCCGGCATCCGCGTCAGCGCGCTGGGCAGTCCGGTCGGCAAGTCAGCGCTCGCGGACCCGATCGCCCTCGACGAGCAGCGCATCCACCGCCTCATCGAGATCGGCGACATTCTCGCCTGCTCGCACATCCGCATTTTTTCCTGGTATCCCGACGATACGTCAGGTAACGATCACTACGACCAGTTCGTCCCGGAGGTCATCGAGCGCCTTGGGGCCCTGACCGCCATCGCCGCGGACGCCGGATTCACCCTGCTGCACGAGAACGAACGCCACATCGTCGGCGACCGCCCCGAGCGCGTACAGGCCTTCGCCGATGCCATCGACAACCCGCACTTCCGCCTCATTTGGGACCCGGCCAACTATGTCCAGGTCGGCGTCCTGAACTGCATGCAATATTTTGACGCCCAGGCCGAACGCATCGATTGCGTCCACGTCAAGGACTCGCTGGCGGACAAGCGCGTCGTCCCGGCAGGGCAGGGGGAGGGCCAGTTTCCCGAACTCATGGCCGTCCTGCGCGAACGCGGTTTCAGCGGCGTCCTCGCACTGGAGCCGCACCTCAAGCGCGCCGAACAAAGCATCGGTTACAGCGGCCCCGACGGCATGACCGTCGCCGTCAAGGCCCTGCGCAACGTGATGGCTGCGGCCAGGCTGGAAGAGGCGTCCGCCTGAAACTGCGCCCTTCCAACTGTCGCTTTTTCGGTCAATAAACTGAAGCACCTCTGCCAAACGGGAGAGGTGCTTCGGGTGAGGGCAACCAGCAAGGGGCAGTAGCGGCGGGAAGGGCCGCTCAGCCCAGCGCACGCTGCAAGAAGAACAGGCCGATCTGCACCAGCCCGATCACAAGCCCGGCGAACCATACGGCCGTTTTCAGGCTACCCCGCAAACTGGCAAACTCGCCGCGCAGTTCTGCCAGATCTTCCTTCGTCGCCATGAATTCCATTCTGGTGCGCAACGCCGCCAGGTCTTCCTTCGTGGCCAAATACGCCATTCTGCTGCGCAGTTCCCCTACGTTGGTTTGCAACTCCACCACGTCGCTGCGTATCCGGGCCACGTCGCCGCGTAACCCGGCCACGTCGCCGTGAATATCTGTCAGGTCGGCCTTCGTGGCCAGATTTTGCCAGTCCGGCGCCGCCGTCTCTGTTGCGCGCTGTTGTGCCTGGGTCATGAGGAAGGTCATCTTTCTGCGCCATCATGCGTTCGAAACGCTGCGACGCCTGCCATGCATAGTCACAGTGTGGCATGCTGCCGCCCCTTTGTCGACTCCTTCACCCACCTGACACCATCGCGAGCCGCCTTCACGTACAATAGGGTCCATCCCGACCACAAGCGAGGAATACCCATGCAATTGCGACGACTGGGCAGCAGCGGCTTGCGCGTCTCCGCCATCGGCATCGGCAGCAACCAGTTTGGCAGAAAAGTCGACCAGAACGGCGTTCACAACATCCTGGCGCTCGCGCGCGAACTGGAGGTCAATTTTCTCGATACCGCCAACACCTACGGCGGCGGCGAGTCCGAACGGCTGCTGGGGCGCGCCCTGCGCGGCCAAAGGGATCATTTCCTGGTCGCCACCAAGGCTTTCTTCCCCGTCGGACCCGGCCCCAACGAGCGCGGCGCTTCCCGCCATCACCTGCTGCGCGCCGTGGAGGACAGCCTGCGTCGCCTGCAGACCGACCGCATCGACCTCTATCAGATGCACCGCTGGGACTGGCGCACGCCGCTCGAACAGACCATGCGGGCGCTTGATGACCTCGTCACTTCTGGCAAGGTGCGCTACATCGGCGCCTCAAACTACATGTCCTGGCAACTGGCGCAGGCCAACATGCTGGCGCGCTTCAACGCCTGGGAGCCGCTCGTCAGCGTGCAGTCGCACTATCACATGCTGGAACGCCAGGTCGAGGACGAGGTGCTGCCCTTCTGCGCCCACAGCGGCCTCGCTTTCATCCCCTATTACCCGCTCGCCGGCGGCTTCCTGACCGGCAAGTACACACGCGAAGCCGGCGCACCGCCCGGCTCCCGCGGTGAAGACAATGCCTATGTCCAGCGCTACATGACCGAAAGAAACTACGAACTTGTGGAACGCCTTGAAATGTGGGCCCGCGAACGCGAGCATACGATGGCCGAACTGGCCCAGGCCTGGTTGCTGGCCCGCCCCGAGGTCTGTTCGGTCATTTCGGGCGTCACGCGCCCCGACCAGCTGCGCGCCAACGCGCTGGCCGCCGACTGGCAACTCAGGTCCGAAGAGCTCGACGAGGTCAACGCCATCCTCGCCGGTGAGTGACGCCACCCGATTCACCAGGGTGGAATTCCCCCTCTCCCCCAGGGAGAACTGGCGCAGGGGTGAGGGCCGCGTGACTGCGCCGTGGTACGAGGCCAAATCCGGCCCTGTCTACCCTGCTTCCACGTCCCGCAACCGTTCCGCCGCCTGCTCCGGCGTCAGATCGCGCTGCGCCTCCGCCAGCAGTTCATAGCCGACCATGAACTTGCGCACCGTCGCCGAGCGCAGCAGCGGCGGCAGAAAGTGCGCGTGCAGTTGCCAGTGCGCCTCTCCGCCCGCCGGCGCCGTGTGCCAGCCCATGGAGTAGGGGAAGGGCGCGTTGAACAGCCCGTCACAACGGCGCAGCAACGCGCGCAATACGGCGGCCAGCGCGTCGCGTTCAACATCTTCCAGGTCCTGCAAGCGGGCGACGTGCCGACGCGGCAGCAGCAGCGTCTCGAAGGGCCACAGCGCCCAGTAGGGCACCAGCGCCAGCCAGTGCGCATTCATGGCGACTATGCGCTCGCCGCAGCGCATTTCGGAATCTGCGTAGTCCAGCAGCAGCGGCCGACCGTCATGCGCCTGCGCGTAGGCCCGCTGCTGCACGTCCTCGCGCGCCACCAGCGTGGGCAGCGCGTCGGAGGACCAGACCTGGGCGTGGGGGTGCGGGCTGGAGGCGCCCATGGCGTCGCCGCGGTTCTCGAAGAGCTGGACGTGCCGCCAGCGTTGCCCCAGTTCGGCCAGCAACTGCGCCTGTACGTCGATCACGTGACGCAATGCCGTCAAGGCCATCCCTGCCAGCGTCACGTCATGCCGCGGCGAAAAACACAGCACATGACAGTCGCCACGCACTGCCTCCTGCTGCAGCAAGGGTTCGTCCGGCGCCGCTGTTGACCGCGCTTCCGGCAGCAGGGCAGGGAAGTCATTGCGGAACACGAAGGTCCGCTCGTATTGAGGATTGCGAGCCCCGCCCGAGCGTTCATTTCCCGGACACAGATAGCAGTCCGGATCATATTCAGGCAGCTGCGCCGGCGCCGACGCTTCCAGCGCGCCCCGCCAGGGCCGCTTGCTGCGCTGCGGTGAGACCAGCACGAACTCCCCCGTCAGCAGATTCTTGCGCCGGTGCGGGTACTCAGGCGAGTCCAGTTGCATCCGCCATCTCCTGCCCACTTCCTCCCGCCATTGTACTTCGCCCCCTCTCCCTGAAGGGCTCCCGTCCCCCAGGACAGGAAAAGGGGCAGGGGGAGAGGGCGCGCAACCCGCCTGGCCATCCCTACCTCGCGTTGCTACACTTTCTCCAATCCGAAAAAGGAGCCCGCCATGACCCGCATGCACGTCGGCGTCCAGTTGCAACCCCAACACTGCTCCTGGCCCGAATACCTTGAGGCCGCGCGTACCGTCGAGGCCATGGGCGTCGACAGCATCTGGACCTGGGACCATTTCTTTCCGCTCACCGGCGACCCTGAAGGCAGGCACTACGAAGGCTGGACCGCGCTCAGCGCAATCGCCGCCGCAACCAGCCGCGCGCAGGTCGGTTGCTTCGTCACCTGCAACAGCTATCGCAATCCTGCCCTGCTGGCCCAGATGGCCAAGACCGTCGACCACATCAGCAATGGCCGTCTGCTCTTCGCCATTGGCGCCGGCTGGTTCCAGCGCGACTACGACGAATTCGGTTATGAATTCGGCACGGCCGGAAGTCGTCTGCGCCAGTTGGAGGCCGATTTGCCGGTCTTCAGGGCCCGGCTGCAGGCGGAAGTCCCGCCGCCCGTCCAGGACCCCCTGCCCGTCATGATCGGCGGCGGCGGCGAAAAGGTCACCCTGCGCATCGTGGCCAAGCACGCCGACCTGTGGAATACTTTCGGCCCGCCCGAGTCCTGGATCCACAAGAACCGCGTTCTCGATGAATGGTGTGCCAGGGTTGGTCGCGACCCCGCCGCCATCATCCGTACCGTCGGCGTGGGCGAAGAGGACCTGACGGCCAACCTCGACGAGTACAAGGCGGCAGGAGCCACCTGGTTCATCTTCAGCCGCACCGTCCCCTGGGACTACGGGCCGCTCGAGCGCCTCATCCGCTGGCGCGACGGCTGACCCGCGCCAGAGGGCGCGCAAACGCCTCTTCCAATAGCGACAGGGGATGGGGCAGGGGTTCGGCTCTACCAGATACCCCCGGATCAGGCCTCAAAATCCCCGCATCGGGTCGTCCAGTTCCGCCAGTTCCTCCTCCGAGGCGCGCAAGCGGATCACGCGCCACGAGCCCCAGCCGATCGCCAGCGAGGACAGCGAGACGATCCCCACCGCCAGCATCCACAGCGGCAATACAAACAGGCCCAGCAGCAGGGGCGCCAGGCCCAGCGCCAGCGTCAGCAGGGTCTGCAGCGGATGTGCCAGCGACAGCAACAGCGAGACCTTGATCAGTCGCTTGAGCGGCAGATCGAACAAGACCAACAGCGGCCAGGCGTAGAGGTTCGCCAGCAGCAAGGTCAAGCCTATCAGCAGCGTCAGGCTGCGCATAAACCACAACAGGAAATCCGGCAGCGGGAGCGTTTCCAGCGCTTGCAGGTTCACCAGCACCAGCGCGCCCAGCGCGACGTCCAGCAGCACCAGCAGCGTAGCTTTCAGCCACTGTCGCCGCATGGTGCTGAAAAAGGTCGCAAAGAATTCAGCGTCCCTGCCGCGCGCCAGCGGCACCGTGACCGCAAACAGCCCCGCCGTCGCCGCAGGCAGGGGAATGACCAGCATCGCCAGCAGCGTCCACGCCAGATTGGCGATCACCAGGGTCGCCGCACGATCGAGCGGCGAGCCCGGTTTGGGCATGAGACCGGCAAGGCCCATCAGGTCAACCCTCCACGTATCCGGATGAAACGCCTGTCGTCCGCCGAATCCTTGCGCGGCATGTTACGAAAGCGGTAAAGGCAGGCGGAAACCATCACTCCGCCAGGAATCCAAAGATCGCGTCCTGGTGACCCGGCAGGGTCTCGTGTCCGTAGTCCGGGAAGTGGCGCACCGACTTTGGCGACGAAATCCTGTTGAAGGCTGCGTACTGCGTGGAGGGCGGGCAGATCTTGTCCATCAGCCCGGTACCCATCAGCACCTCGGCCTGGATGCGCGGCGCCAGGTGCTGGATGTCGATGTAGCCCAGTTGCAAAAAGACGTCCCGCTCGCGCTCGTGCAACGGGTCGAAATGTCGGAACCAGGTGCGCAATTCGCCATAGGCGTTCTCGTCCAGGTCGAGTTCCCAGACCCGCAGATAGTCGCTAAGAAAAGGGAAGATCGGCGCGGCGCGGAAGATACGTGGCTCCAGCGCGGCGCAGGCGATCGTTAACGCGCCGCCCTGACTGCCTCCGGTCGCGCAGACGCGGTCCGCGTCGACCTGCGGCATGTCCATCACGACGCGCGCCAGTTGCGCCGTGTCAAGAAATATCTGACGGTAGAGCATGTCGTCGGGCGGGCCCGCCAGGCCGCGAATGATGTGCCCCTGGCGCGTGGTGCCCAGATGGCCGCCGCTGTCTTCGGAGAGGCCGCCCTGACCGCGACAGTCCAGCGCGGCGACGGTGAAACCCTGCGCCACGTAGCCCAGCTTGTCGACCCAGTCGCCGGCGTTTCCGGAGTAACCGTGGAACATTAACACAGCCGGGCCCTGGCCAACCCCGGACCTGGGACGCAGCAACTTTGCGTGAACGCGCACGCCGCGCACGCCGCTGAACCACAGGTGATGGCACTCGGCGAAATCAGCGTGGAAGTCGGCTGGCTGCAGCTCCACTTCATCGTCCTGCGCCTCAAGCTCCGCCAGGGCGCGCGCCCAGTAGTCGTCGTGGTCCGCCGGCCGCGGGTTGCGGCCCGTATACGACGGCAATTGTTCGACGGGCATGTCAAAAAGCAGCGGCATGGCATGGCTCCCGGCCCTCGCTGACGCGGGCAGTGTAGCGTTTTATACGTCACGCGGGCAATATGACGGATTTCCCGACGGGGTTGCGGCTTTTGGTACGTGACGGGCGAATTGATCAATCGCCTCTGCCCGTGGGGGCGCGTGACGGGCGATTTGATAAATCGCCCCTACCTGGACGGGGGTTAAGGCCGGGATTCGCGGCCCTGCTGTTCGAAGGCAGCAAATGGCGCCCGCCACCCGCCCGCGCTACACTGCGCTGGCTTTCACCCTCAGGAGTGACCGCCCGTGCCCACCACTTATCAGGCCCTGCCCGCCACGATGCGCGCCGTTCAGGTCATGGCCCCTGGCCGCGCCGAGTTCGTCGAGACTGCGCTGCCCGAGCTGCAGCCCGGCCATGCCCTTGTGCGCACCCGCCTGCTGTCGCTCTGCGGCAGCGACGTCCAGTGGCTGCATTATTTCGATCCGCAAGACTATCCCATGGCGCCCGGAACGACCGGCCATGAAGTGCTCGGCGAGGTCGTCGCGCACGACGCGCCGGGCCACGATCTGCCGCCGCAGCGTCTGGCGCTGACCCTGATTCCCGACCACAGCGGCATGGCCGAGTACTGCCTCGTCAAGGCCAGGGACGTGCTTTACCTGCCGCCGGAGGTGCCGCCGGCGCAGCTGCTGCAGGCCCAGCAATTCGGCACCGTCATCTACGCCTGCAAGCAACTGCCCAACGTGATCGGCAAGGACGTGGTGGTCATCGGCCAGGGCTCGGCCGGCCTGTGGTTCGACCTCATGCTGCGCCGCATGGGCGCGGGACGCGTCATCGCCATCGACCTGCAGGCCCATCGTCTGCAGGCCGGAAAGCTCTACGGGGCGAGCGACACGATCCACAATGCGGTTGACGACTCCGTCGACGCCGTCGCCGACCTGACCGACGGTCGCATGGCCGATATCGTCATCGAGGCCGCCGGTGAAATCGACAGCGTCAACCTCGCCGTGGCCCTGACGCGGGACGAGGGTTTCCTGCTCAACTTCGGCGCGCCCCGGGCCAGCAGCATGCCATTCCCGATGAAGGGCTTTTTCTACAAGAACCTCACGATGCGCGCTGCCGTCGGCGCGTCGCGCGACCCCGGCAACGCCTCCACCCGCCAGGCGCTGCGCATGATCGCTTCGGGCGAGGTCGACGCCGCGCCGCTCATCACCCACAGCTTCCCCTTCGACCAGGTGCTGGAGGCCTACGAGCTGCAGGGCGCGCGCGACGAAGGCGCGATCAAGATTCTGATTGACATGTAAATTCTCTGCCTGACTTTTCTTCTTCTCCTAGCCTTTGCATAGCCTCAACCAGACTGCTAACCTTGAATCCCGCATAAGATTGGAAACGGGAATATGTCGGAAGTTGACAAGAAATACACAATGAAGATATCCCGGCTGACTATCGACAAGCTGGGGATCCAGATGTACGACAGAGTTTCCGCTGTCTTGGCTGAGTTAATTGCCAACGCTTATGACGCTGATGCAACGAGCGTAACGGTCACCTTGCCTTTCGGGGAAATGCTGGTTGCACAAAAAGGG
>JAGWBD010000003.1 GCA_021296065.1 Anaerolineae bacterium | reverse complement strand
GGTGGTTACCACAATCAACTGCGCGTAGGCCAGCAACAACAGCACCGGCGTCTGCTGCGCGATGAAGGTCCAGTTACGCAGCGACAGGAACCTGTCGCCGCTCACAATGGTGAAGAGCAGAATGACCAGCACAATGGCGATGTAGGGCACGTTGTTGCGCAGCAACTCGCCGCGGCCGGCGCGCGCCTCGTCGGACGCGTCCATGCCGCGTCCTGGCTCCGGCCCGCTCAAGCGACCTGTTCTCCCAGGGTGATGGCCCGCACCAGTTGATCGCCCGTCACCGCGGACTTCGGGAAGGCCGGCGTGGTCAGGCCGTGGTGGACGACTAGGATGCGGTCCGCCAGACGAAAGACCTGTTCAAGATTGTGGCTGATCAGGATGACGGCCGTGCCCCGCTCACGGATTTCGTGCATGAGCCGCTCGACCTCGCCAGTCTCGGTCGGGCCCAGGGCGGCCGTCGGCTCGTCGAGGATGACGATTTCGCGGCCCCAGGCGATGGCGCGGCCAATCGCAATGCTCTGCTGTTGACCGCCCGACATGGCCGAGATGGGCTCCCGCAGGGATTGCACGGTCTTCACTTTCAGATCGTCCAGGATTTCCCGCGTTTTGTGGCGCATCGCGCCTTCGTCCACAAAAATGCCGAGACGCCGCGGGATGCGCCCGAGAAAGAGATTGTAGGGCGCGTTCATGTTGGGCACGATGGCCAGGTCCTGGTAGACGACCTCGATTCCCAGATGGCGCATGTGGCTGACCGTGTGATGGCGCGGGTCGACCGCTTCACCCCGCACGAGCACGCGCCCGCCGTCCGGGCGGTAGACGCCGGCGACGATTTTGATCAGGGTGGACTTGCCGGCGCCGTTCGCGCCCACAATGGCGATGATCTCGCCGCGCGAAAGTGTGAACGAGCCGCTGCGCAGGGCCTCTACGCCGCCAAAAGACTTCGAGACTTCCTCTACTTGCAGCAGCGCGCCGCCATTTTCGGACAAGCGCTTCCTCCACGGGAATCGAACAGTAGAACATACCCGCCATGTGATTCCCGCGCAAACAGGGAGAGGACTGACCCCGTTGACCACAGCGGCGTGCCCGCCCCTGCGGCGGCAATCGCTGCCTCAGTCCGCCGCGACGCCCGAGTCGCTGACCTCCTCGTCGGGGTCCGGCGTGCGCTCGAGGCCGCCGCCCTCCACCCAGGCCAGCAGATGCGCCAGGGTGTCGCCGATGCCCCATTCGGGCGTAAAGCCCAGCCTCTCGCGCGCCTTGCGCATGTCGAACTCGATCACGTCGCCCTGGGCCATGCTCCAGGGGAAGCCGGTGACCACCTCGATGCCCGGCCGCAGGCGCTGCAACGCCGCCGCAAACGCCGCGCCCGAGGTCGACTCCGCGCCGCAGCAGTTGAAGATCTGCCCGACCGCGGCGGGATGCTCCGCCGCGACGATATGCATGCGGGCCGCGTCGCGCAGGTCGATGAAGTGGCAGATCTCCTTCATTGAGAAGAAAGGTATCTCCACGCGTTTACCTTCTGCCAGCATGCGCGCGAACATGCGCCAGCTGCGACCGCCGCCGCTGCCCTCGGGGCCGATCACCGCCGTCAGGCGCAGCACCGTCACCGGCAGCCGGTCCTGGTGCCAGAACGTCAGGGCGATCAGTTCCTGCGCCCGCTTGGTCACCGAGTACATGTCCTCGGGCCGCGTCGGGTGTTCCTCGTCGACCGGCTGGTAGGCCGGCGCGCGGAACTTCGTCGCCGGGTACCATTCGTAGGCTGAAATGCTGCTGGAAAGCACGAAGCGCTGCAGCCCGGGCATGTCGCGCGCGATCTCCAGCGCATGCGTCAACCCCAGCAGGTTGACCGTGACCATCTGCAGCGGGTCGCCGGTGTCGCCCGGCAGCGAGGCGAGGTGGTAGATGACGTCATATTCACGGCCTGCCAGGGCCGCGCGCAGCGACTCGCGCTGCGTGATGTCGGCCTCGATCCAGGTCGCCGGCAGGTCGGCCGCCGGCTGCGAGCGTCCCAGCACGTGCAGCTCGTCAGCGTCGCGCGCGCCCAGTTGCCGCAGCAGTTCGCGGCCCACGTAACCGGAGCCGCCAATCACCAGGCTGCGTGTCATGTTGGCCTCCCTTTCGTCAGTCCTCGTAGGGCAGGGGCTGATAGTGCGGCGGGGCGATGCGCTCGCCCGGCGGCAGCGGCAGCTCGACCCAGCCATCGGTCTCCATCGACTTGATGACCGCGCACATCACCTCCACCGCGCGCGCGCCGTCCTCGCCGGAGACCAGCGGTTGCGTGTCATTGAGGATGCAACTCACGAAATGCGCGGTCATGCGCTCGTAGTTGCCGGGTCGGCGCGGCGGCATGATCGGCATCCAGCGTTTGGGCACGTGTGCGTCGATGTGGTCCTCGACCCAGAAGTGCTGCGGCCAGCGATAGTCCTTCAAGATCTGCGGCAACTCCTCAAAGGAGTAATCGCGGTTGCTGTAGACGGCCATCGGCGAACTCTGGAAGGGGTTGGTGGCGTCCGTCGCGGTGAAGATCGTGCCTTCCGTACCGTAGAGTTCGGTGGCCTGCGAGACAACCGGCGAAAAGCGGTTGCAACTGACGCAACCATAGCTGCCATTCTCGTATTCCAGCAGCAGCCAGACCGTGTCGTCATTCAGCGTGTACCCGGCCGGCATCGCCAGGCGTTTGGCGATGCCGACGGTGCGTTTGACGCGGCTGCCCGTCAGCCAGGTCAGCAGGTCGATGGCATGCGCGCCGGTGTCGGTCAGCGCGGCGCCGCCGGAGACCGCCGCGTCGAGGCGGAAGGCGGTATGCGCCACGTTGTTCTGGTAGAGATGCCAGTGCTCGTGCAGCGAGGCGCGCGTCATCAGCACGTCGCCGATGACGCCCTCGTCGATCAGTTGTTTGGCCCACTGGTTGTGCGTCCAGAAGCGGCGGTCGCAGCCGACCATCAGCTTGACCCCCTCCTCGCGGCAGACGCGCACGATGTCCCAGGCCTCATAATTGGTGGCCGCCAGCGGCTTCTCCACCACGACGTGCAGCCCGGCGCGCGCCGCCGCCACCGCCTGGTTGCGGTGGACGTTGTTGGGCGTGGCGATTATTGCAGCGTCGAGGTCCCTGCGCTCGTCCAGCATTTGACGGTAATCGCTGTACCAGGCCGCGGCGCCCCACTTGCCCGCGGCCTTCTGCGCGGTTTCGGCGTTGAGGTCGCAGCAGGCGACCAGTTGCGCCGCCTCCTCCTGCGCCAGCGAGGGGAAGTGGGCGATCTCGGCGATGCTGCCACAGCCGATGACAGCAAACCTGACCTTGTCCATTGTGGTCCTCCCTGTCCGACTCTCAGCTGTCCGCTTGCATCGCCACGTCCGCCAGCTGCGGAAAACGCGCCAGATGCGCGCCGCCGCTGCGCCCGATCATGTGCATCACGGCCGCCGACGCAAAGCGCGCCGCCGCTGCCGCGTCATCGTTGCGCAGATAGTGCAGCAGAAAGGCGCTGAAAAAGGCGTCGCCCGCGCCGGTCGTATCGACCACCGGGCCCGCCTGCGCCGGAATCTGCCGGATGCCACCCGCCGTCCCCAGCAGGCAGCCGCGCTCGCCCAGCGTGATCATGGCGACGGCCGGGCCCTGCGCCAGCCAGGCCGCCAGAGTCACGCGCAAGGCCGCGTCATCGGCGACGGCCGCCGGGCCCAGCAGCAGCGCGCAATCTTCCACGCTGGCGCGCACGATGTCAAAACACCCGATCAACTCCAGCAAGGCGCGCGGTTCGCGCTGCGCCGCGGCGTCGGGGTGTTCGCGCGAATGCGCCCCGCCGTATCCGCCCAGATCGACCGCCAGCATGCCTGGCAGATGACGAAGCCGCTGAATCGTCGATAGCGGCACGTCGCGGTCCATGGTGACCACGGCGAAGACCGGCGCGTCGCGAAATTGCGGCGGTACGTGATCCGGCAGCACGGGCGGCGCCTGCTGCGGATAGCGGATCTGCTTGTGGCCGCTCTCGTCGTAGATCAGTTGCGAGCGGGTGGTGTGATTTCCTGCCAGCACCTGCAGGCCTGCGAGGTCGACACAGGCCCTGCGCAGTGGCTGCAACAGCGCCTGCGGCATGTCCGTGCCGACGATCGAGACCAGACCGGCCCGCCCGCCAAGGCAACTGGCCATCAGCGAGCCGTAGGCCACCGGGCTGCCCAGCACAGGACCCAGCTCCCGCTCCGGGAAGTGGATCATCTCATGCACCAGGTGGCCGGTGAAGACGATCTCCGGCGTGTCCCCTGTCATGGTCCGTCCCGCGCCTGCCTAACTCTCGCGTTCGCCCTGCACGAATTCGGCGACCTGCTCTACGGCCGCCGCGTCCGACAGCGGCTGCGGCGGATGCTTGCAATACAGCGCCGAGGCCGACTGCAACACGCCACCCGTGCCGCGGTCCAGCGCGATGCGGCAACAGCGGATGGCATCGACGGCCGTGCCGCCGAAGTTGGCGCTGTCCTCGACTTCCAGCGTGGCGTCGATGTGCAACGGCGCGCCGCTGAAATTGACCACGTCGAAGTAGAAGCGCGTGGTCTTGCGGTCGCCCATCACCGGCACGTGGGCGAAGCCGGCCGAGACGCCGGTCTCGTAGGGGATGAGGGTCTCGACGGCCTCGCGTTTGGTCTGCTCCTTGCTTTCGCCGCGATTCACGAGGTTGTCGAAGTCGGTGTTGCCGGCGTAGTTGAGCTGGTAGGTGCGCCGGATGTGAATGCCGCGCGCCTGCATCGCCTCCACCATGGCGCGGTGCAGAATGGTGCCGCCCAGCTGGCTCTTCACGTCGTCGCCGACCACGGGAACCCCGCGCTCCTGCGCCTCACGTGCGAAGTCTTCGTCGCAGACGATCAGTTCCGGCATGCCGTTGACGAAGGCCACGCCCGCTTCCAGCGCCGCCTGCGCGTAGAGGCGCGACGCCCTCGCCGAACCGGTCGGCAGCATGTTGAGCAGCACCTCCGCGCCTGAGTCGCGCAGCGCCTGCACCAGGTCCACCGCCGGCGCGTCCGACAGCGGCGCGTACTTCGCCAGGTGCGGCGGCATGCCGTCCGCGACCGGGCCGGGGAGCACTTCCACGCCCGTCTTGCCGACGCAGACCTCCGGCACCTGCCAGGCGCAGTTGGGCGGGGCCATGATGGCTTCCGCCAGGTCGCGGCCGACCTTGTGCGCGCTGACGTCGAAGGCCAGCACGGGCGTGATGTCGCAGACGTCGTAGCCGCCGAGCACCCGCTGCGTCAGCCCGACGTCGGTATCCCTCTGCGCGTACCAGGCGAGGCCCTGCAGCAGCGCGCTGGCGCAGTTGCCCACGCCTGCCAGCGCCAGTCGGATCTTCCCGGGCATGGTCTTTCCTCCCTGGCCTGCCGCATGCGGCAGCCATTCTATAGAAGCGCCGGGCCTGAATCAGGTCCCGCGCGTCGATTCGCGGATGTTCAGCCGGAACGGGACGCGGATGACGCGTGGCTCGCGGCCGTTCTGCCCCGGTTCAATCTGGTCGAGCAACAGCCGGGCGACCCGCTGGCCGAATTCCTGCAGCGAGGTGCCCACCGCCGTGATGGATGGCGTGATGTCCTCGTAGTACTCCATGTCGTCGAAGGTCGCCAGCGCCAGGTCGGCGGGGACGCGCAGGCCGCGTTCACGCAGCAAATGCAGCACGCCGCGCATCAGGCGATTGTTGCTGACGAAGAGCGCCGTCGGCGGGTCGCTGCGGTCGAGCAGGTCGGCGGCCAGCAGACGCCCTTCCAGGCGACGACCGGGGTTGTCACCGCCACCCTTGAAGCCGCCTTCACGGATGAGCGCCGCGTCGCCGCGCAGGCCGGCGGCCGCAAGGGCGTCCAGATAGCCGTCGCGGCGTTCGCGGCCCGGCGTCAACGCGGCGGGCAGATTGATCAGGCCGATGCGGCGATGCCCCAGCTCGATGAGGTGCTCCACGGCGGCGCGGGTGCCGCCGCGATTTTCGAAAAGGACGCAGTCCGCCGGCAGGCCCTCGATCTGCCGGTCGAGCAACACCAGCGGCCGGCCGCTCTCGTGCAGCGCGAAGAGCGCGCCCAGATTGCCGCCGCCCGGCGTCAGCGCGACGCCGTCCACGCCCTTGCCGCGGAAGGCGCGCAGATAGGCCAGTTCCCGTTCGGGGTTTTCATCACTGTTGCCCAGGGTCAGGCTGTAGTCGGCGCTCCAGAGGGCGTCGCCCAGCGCGCGCGTGATGGCGGTGTGCGCCGGGTTGAGAATGTCGGGCACGATGAAGCCGATGGTGCGCGTGCGGCGTGTGACCAGGCTGCGGGCGACGCCGTCGGGCTCATAACCGAGCTTGCGAATCGCCTCCAGCACGTTCTGCTGCGTGGCCCGGGCCACGGGGCGCGGCCCGTTGTTGACGACGTAGGACACGGTGGCGGTGGAAACGCCGGCCAGTCTGGCGACGTCGTCCCGCGTGACTTTTCCGGCCAAGCCTGTCCTTTCCGGGGCGTTGCGGCAGGGGTCTACGCCCGTAGATTCAGGCGGAGAGTGTACTTGCCCGGCGGCGCCATGTCAACCGGATGCGCTGCGTCGCAGCCCGGCAAGGAATCTTTTCCGCAGGTAGCGGGCACGGGGGAAGCCGGCCATTATTTGACAAGCAAAAAGGGCCGGTTACAATGGTGCCATTCTACGCGTGTAGATTGTGATGCGCGCAGAAGACGGGGTACAATCCCCGGGCAAGACGAAACTATTGTTAGAGAACAGGTTTTGCTTATGGCACGTCAGGATGTTTTGACACCTCCGGATGAGATGGTCGCCGCCACGTGGGCCGGCGAGAAGCAGGGCAGCGGCACGCGCCTTCTGCTTTTCGCAGCGCTCTTCATCCTGGGGCTCTTTTCCTTCCTGCCCTTTTACTTCCTGCTGACCACCAGCATCAAGGATGCCGCCGAAGCCAATCGCGTGCCGCTGACCTTCATTCCGCAGAGCTTCTCGCTGGAACATTTCGAGTTCGTGTTCAATGAGGGCGCCCCGCGCGCCATGGCCAACGGCCTGTTTTACGCCGCCTTCGGCACCCTGCTGGCGGTCGTCGTCAGCGCGCTGATCGGCTACGTGGTCGTCAAGCACCGTTCCACCGTCGGCGACATCCTCTTCTGGACCATCGTGGCCTCCTCGCTGATGCCGCTGGCTTCCTACATTGTGACCCTGGTGGCCCTGCTGCAGCGCATCACCAACCTCACCGGCATTCCCATGCTGGATACCTTCCAGGGGCTGCTGCTGCCGAGGATCGTTTACGCCTTCGGCGTCTTTCTGATGCGCCAGGCGATGCTGGCCGTGCCGGACGAGTTGCTCGACGCCGCCAAGGTTGACGGCGCCGGCTTCCTGCGCTCCTTCTGGCAGATCGCCCTGCCGGTGGTGCGGCCGCAGACGATCACGCTTGCCATCCTGATCTTCATGGGCCTCTTCGGCGAGTTCCTGTGGCCGCTGGTGGCCACCAGTTCCAGGGACATGCAGGTGGCCAGCGTCTGGCTGGCCTCGCGCTCCTTCGGCTACGGCGTCAACCCGGGCGTGCTTTCAGCAGGCGCGCTGCTCGTCATTTTCCCGATGCTCATCGTCTTCCTGCTCGGCCAGCGCTACATCACCGCCGGCCTGGGTATGACCGGATTCAAATAAAGGGCGTGAGAGGAGGAAGCATAAGAAAATATTGCTGGCACGAACATTCTTCTGATCATGGAGGTTAATGGAATGAACCAGACAAACCAAAAGCTCAGCCGGCGCGACATGCTCAAGATCGTCGGCAGCGGCGCGGCCGCGTCCGTCGGCCTCGCTGCCAGCCTGCCCGTGGCGACCCAGGACGAGGTCAGCCTCACCTTCTGGCGCCCGCCCTTCGATACCCGCGGGCCAATGGGCATTGACGCCCTGGCCAACTTCTACGACAACCTGTTGCCGGAGATGTTGCCGGGCAACGTCAACGTCGAGACGATCGATTCCACGGGCGATACCTTCACCCGTTTGACGGCCTCGGTCGCCGCCGGCAACCCGCCCGACATCAGCAACGTGGACCAGACCTGGGTGCCGCCGATGCTGGACCTGGAGGCCATCAACGCGATGCCGGAAGGCCTGGTCGACGTGGTGGGCTCCTTCGGCAGCTTCGCCAACGACTTCCTGAGTATCAACGACTCCATCTACATCCTGCCCTGGGGCTGGTGGGAACGCGGCGTCTTCTACAACATCGACCTGCTTGAGGCCGCCGGCATCGACCACACCCAGCTGCCCCGCAAGCTCTCCGACATGATCCCCTTCGTCAAGGAGCTGACCGTCTGGCCGGACGACGCCGAAGAGCCGACGCTCTCGGCCTGGCCGCTGGCGGGCGGCACGACCTTCGACCTCTACACCGCGCTGGTCGACAACCTCGGCGGCTTCTGGTGGGAGGAAGACAGACGCTCCGGTTTCGACAGCGACGAATGGGAAGAGGCGTGGCAGATCACGCTCTCCATGTTTGACGACTTCCAACTGGACGCCCGTTTTGGTCTGAGCGCGCTGGACAAGTTCTACACCGGCAACGCCTACTTCCTGTCGCAGCAGCTCTGGGTCGGCTTCGTGCTGCGCCGCGACTATCCGGAGATCAACTGGGGCGTCATGACCCATCCGACGCCCAATGGCGGCCCGCCCTACGGCTGGAAGGAAGTCCACCTCGGCTGGGGCAACACCTCCGGCCAGAGCGGCGAGGCTCTCGCCGCAGCCTGGGAGCTGTGGAAGGCGCTCTACTCCGTCGAGTGGACCCACGCCAACGCCATCGCCCTCAACTACCTGCCCGGCCGTCTCGAGGCCGTGGGTGTGGACCCCATCACCGCCGATAACCCGCACTGGGCCGGCGCCTTCGAGAAACACCAGCCCGGCAACTCGGTCTCCCCTGGCTACTGGAGCCCGGAAATGTGGACCGCCACCAACACCGCCTGGAGCCGGGTCTATGACAACAACGAGCCCGTGCGTCAGGTGCTGCAGGAACTGCAGCAAGAGGCCGATTCGATCCTGGCCTTCTCGGACAGCCTGCCTGGCACGATCCTCACGCGGGCCGACTACGAGGCGCATCCGGAATGGACCGATGGTCTGGTCCCGGCCGAGGACTGGTGGGACAACGTGCACGCCAGTTACCTGACCGAAGAGCAGGCCGCCCTGGCCCAGATGCGCTAACCGCCGGCAGCCCACGCTGCCCGAGATTCCCACGCGGTCGGCCCTGTCCCTGAAAAGGGCGGGGTCGACCGCAGACGACAAGCGGGAGGGACCCCGACATGACTGCCCTGACAGTGAAATCACGTCGCCTGCCGCGAGCAGGGCGGCTGCGCCTGACCGGCCTGTTGCCGAAATCGCGACTGGCGCTGCTGGTCATCGTCGTCGTCTTCATTTTCTACGGCATCATGCTCTGGTATCCCATCCTCGACCAGTTCAGTATGTCCTTCCATCGCGGCCTGACCCTGAAGCGCACCTGGGTGGGCGACATGCAATTCCAGCGTCTGGCGCGGGACAGGGCCTTCAACAACGCCGTCGGCGTCACCCTGCGTTACGTGCTGATGGTGGTGCCGGCGACCACCATACTGGGCCTGCTGCTGGCCGCGGTGCTGAACAGCTTCAAAAACATCACCACCCGCACCTTGCTGGTCTCGCTCTTTTTCCTGCCGCACATCGTGCCTCTCGCGGCCGCCGCCACCTTCTGGAAAACCCTGCTGGCGCCCACCAGCAACGGCGTCCTCAACGGCATCCTGCATGTCTTCGGTCTGCCCACCAGTCGCTGGCTGCTCTCCGCGGAAACCTCGCTGCTCTCGCTGGCGCTGGTCGCCGTCTGGGGCGGCATCGGCTACGCCATGTTGCTGTTGCTGGCCGGCATGCAGACCATCCCCGACATGTTCTACGAGGCCGCCGCCATCGATGGCGCCAGCGCCTGGCAACGCCTGCGCAAGATCACCGTGCCCCTGCTGATGCCCTCGATCGCCTTCGTGGTGGTGATTCTCACCTTCGGCGGCCTGATGATGTTCGAGCCGGTCTACATCATGACCGGCGGCCAGGTCTCGCATGAGGACAAGGGCGGCCCGGCCGGCAGCACCTCCACCGTGATCTGGCTGATCTACCAGCAAGGCCTGCAAAATTTCAAACAGGGATACGCCGCGTCCGTTGCGGTGATCTGGTTCTTCGTCATGCTGGCCCTGGGTCTGATCCAGTTCTGGTTCTTCTCGCGCCGCAGAGTCAGCTACTGACGCGGGGCGCTCCGGAGGCGGCCTTGTCCCGTTCCGGCATCTGTTACACCGTTGATTTCCCATACAGATTCACAGCGTCCGGGAGGGCGCCATGTATGGCTGCGTCACATTCCGTTTCCTGCCGCGCAAGTTTTTCACAACGCTTCATTACGTCCGGGAGGGCGATTAAAAATGCTTGATCACAACCCTATGGAACGCTGCCTTGAGGGCGAGCGTTACAGCGCCAGCGTCCCTGATACCCTTAACCTCGCCGACCGGATGGGGCTGGCCATCAACGCCCTCACCAACGCCTTTGTGCCGGAAGAGCGCTGGGCCCTGCAGTTCGACGTCAGCATCGCCCACCAGCCGCCGGTCATCTGGATCAACCACCTGACCGACGCCTACCTCAACATCCCCGCCAAGTTCCTTGAAGCGCTGACCGTCTGCCGCAGCGTCTCAGGCAGCGACCAGAACATCGACGTCGACCTGGCCGTGCTGCGCACCCAGCTCGAACTGCTGGGCGAGGATGGCCTCACCTACACCCCCGAGGACACCCTGCCCGAGCTGGACGAGGCGCTGCGGCCCTTCGCCGAAATCTGGGGCGAGGGACGCCTGATCCTGGCGCTGTGCTTCCTCGGCCAGCTCGATGACGACCCGATCTGGTTCGAGACCGCCAAACGCAAGGTCGACCGCCTGCTCGAACTCTCCGTCGAGCGCGAGGACTACCGCTTCTTCTGGCGCGGCCGCTGGCCCAGGGGCGCCTCGCCGCCGCCCGACGCCGATGAACCCAGTGGCCCGATCCCTGATGGCTCGCTGGGCGACAAATACGACTGGGACCTGAGCCTGATCTACTCGGTCGGCTCCTCGGGTCACGGCTCCGCGCTGCTCTATCGCCTCACCGGCTACGAGCCGGCGCTGGAACTGGCGCGCGGCCTGGCGCGCTGGGCCCTGAAACGCGTCTTCAAACACGAGGACGGCCACTACGACTTCTACCACTTCCATCACGGCCTCTATTCCCTGATGGCCGTCTGTGAATACGGCGTGGCGGCCCAGGACCGCGAGGTGCTGGAGCGCGTCGACGCCTGTTACCGCTGGGCCCGCGAAATGGGCGATCCCCTCATCGGCTTCTACGCGGAAATCATGCCGGGCGCCGAGCTGTATCTGGAGCGCCAGGGCAACACGGTCGAGATCTGCGAGGTCGCCGACATGGTCTGGCTGGCGTTGACGCTGACGCGCGAGGGCTTCGGCGGCGGCGCATACATCGACGACGTCGACCGCTGGGTGCGCAACATGTATGCCGAGGGCCAGGTGCTGGATGCGGAATTCATCAAGGACATCCCGCATTCCTGCTTCGTCGAGGGCGAGTACGACACGCCCTACCCGGACACCCACAACGTGCTGGAGCGCTCGGTCGGCTCCTTCCTCGGCTGGATGCGCGCCAACGAGGGCTTCGAACGGCAATGGAATGAAGACGGTGAATACAAACTGACCCGCAAGGGCATCATGCACTGCTGCACCGCCAACGGCGCGCGCACCCTCTACTGCGTCTGGGACAGCGCCGTGCAGCGCTGCGAGGACGGCAGCACGACCGTCAACTTCCTGCTCAACCGCGCCTCGCCCTGGCTGGACGTGGCCAGCTGGCTGCCGGTCGATGGCCGCGTACAACTGACCATCAAGGACGCGCCGAAGGTCTACGTGCGCATGTCCGAGTGGATCGACCTGGAGGCGGTCACGGCCACGGTGAATGGCGCAGCCGCCGACTTCAGCCTGGACGGCCCCATGGTCTGTCTCGAAGGCCTCAACCCCGGCGACGTGGTTGACATCCGCTTCCCCGTGCTGGAGCGCACGCTGCATCGCGTCATCGGCGAGATCCCCTACCGCCTGGACATGCGCGGCGCCAACGTGGTCGCCATTCACCCGCGCGGCACCACCTACCCGCTCTTCGACCGACCCGCCAGCGGCGAGGTCAGCGAGCGGGACGTTTTCATCCCGTCCAAATCCTTCACATGGTAGGCGCGCATGTCCCTGCTTGAGAACGGCATCGCGCTGCGCCGGAAACTGGCGGCCGGAGAGTCGGCCCAGGGCGCATGGATAACGCTGACCGACCCGGCTGTGACGGAAGTCATGGCCGGGTCCGGCCTCGACTGGGTGCTTGTGGATACCGAACACGCGCCCTTCTCGCCGGAAAGCCTGGCCAGCATCCTGATGGCCTACGAGGGAACGCAGGCTGTCTCGCTGGTGCGCGTCGGCTGGAACGACCAGGTGCTCATCAAGACCTGTCTTGACATGGGCTTCGGCGGCGTGCTGGTGCCACAGGTCGCTTCGGTGGAGGAGGCGCAACGGGCCGTCGCCGCCTGCCGCTACCCGCCGCAGGGAACGCGCGGCTTCGGGCCGCGCCGCGCCAGTTACTACGGCCGCAGGATGGATGACTACGTGCGCCTGGCCAACAGCACGATCCTCGCCGGCATCCAGATCGAGCACATCAACGCCGTGAACGACATCGAGAACATCTTCGCCGTGGAGGGGGTGGACTTTGCCTTCCTCGGGCCGATGGACCTCTCGGGCTCGATGGGCCTGCTGGAGACGCCCGATCACCCGGACGTCATTCAGGCGATGGAGCGCGTGATCGAGGTCGCCGTGGCGCAGAACATCCCCATCGGCGTGCCCCTGCCTTCGGACGCGCCGCTCGAGACCGTGCTGGCCTGGGCAAACAGGGGCAGCCGGCTGGTCTCGATCGGCCTCGACCTCGGCTTCATGACGGGCGCGCTGATGCAGGCCCTCGGCGACGTCCGCCGTGGCCTGGCGGGTTGAGGTCGGGCATGGCTGGACGACTCGCAGGCAAGGTCGCCATCGTCACCGGCGGCGGCACCGGCATCGGCAAGGCGATCGCCATCCTCTTCGCGGCCGAGGGCGCCCGCGTCGCCATCTGCGGCCGCACGGAAAGTACCCTGCAGGAGACGGCCGACGAGATCCGCCGCGCGGGCGGCGATGCCCTAGTGGTTCCGACCGACGTCAGCGACGCGGCGGCCGTCGCCAACCTGACGCAGCAAACTCTAGAGCGCTTCGGCTATATTGATATCCTCATCAACAACGCCGGCGTGCGCGCCAGCATCGGCACCCTGCTCGACCTCGACGACGAGGAATGGCAGCGCACCTTCGATATCGACGCCCGCGGCAGCTGGTACTGCGCCCGCGCCGTCATCCCGGAGATGCGCGAACGCGGCGGCGGCTCGATCATCGCCATCAGTTCCATCTCCGCCTACGTGGGCCAGCCCAAACAGGGCGCCTACAACGCCGCCAAGGCCGCCCAGGAGTTGCTGACCAAGTGCCTCGCGCTGGATTTCGCCGCCGACAACATCCGCGTCAACTCGGTCTGCCCCGCCTGGGTGCTCACTGAACTGAACCGCGACCAGGTCAGTGAAATGCAGGCCGAGCCCGATCGCAAGTTCCCACCGGGCATCAGCTGGAACGACCTGCTGCGCATGCACCCGCTGGGCCGCATCGGCGTCTCCGGGGACGTCGCCTGGGCGGCGCTCTACCTCGCCTCCGACGAATCGCGCTGGGTGACCGGCACCGCCCTGTTCGTGGATGGCGGCTACACCTGCCAGTAACGGGGTGAGTGCCCATGCTCCTTAACCAGGCCCGCGCCCGCGAGTGCATGGACGCGGCCGGCCTCGACGCGCTGATTGCCTGCACGCCAGTCAACATCACCGCCTTCAGCGACTTCACCCTCTGGCTGGACCCCCTCTTCCGCGAGTACATGGTCAACCCGGGCGCAGGGGGCGGGCGTATGCAGCGCTACGCCCTCTTCCCGCGCGAAGGGCCGCCCGCGCTGGTCGTCGAGCCCATGATGGCCGTCAACGCCGCGGACCTGTGGGTGCAGGACCTGATCACCTTCGGCGCGCCGACCATCGAGGAGCGCGACCCGCCCGTGCAGCCGCAGGCCTGGCCGCGCATCCGTCAGGCTCAGGCCGACTCGGTCTGGTCCGCCACGCCCAACGACGCCCTGCTCAACCTGCTGCGCGAACATGTCCTGGAGGAGGGGCGCCTCGGCATCGAGATGGAGGAGCTGCCGCAAAGGCACTTGCAGGCCCTGCGCGACGCCCTGCCGCGGGCGCAATTGCTGGACTGCAGCAACCTGCTGCGCTACGTCCGCGCCGTCAAGACCGCCGACGAGATCGAGCGCCTGCGGCGCGCGGCGCAGATCAGCGAGGCGGCCGCCATGACCAGTCTGGCGCAGGCCGCTCCCGGCGTCAGCCTGGCGCAACTCTCGCTGGCCTACCGCGCGCAGGTCGCGCAGGCTGGCGCCGACTTCGACCACTTCGCCATCGGCATCGACGGCGTCGGCATCGCCACCGAAACGGGACACCATCTGGCGGCCGGCGCCGTCATGTACGTGGACTTCGGCTGCCGCTGGCGCAGCTGCTATTCGGACAGCGGCCTGACGTTGGCGCTCGGCCCCCTGTCACCCGGGCTGCAGCGGCGTTACGACGCGCTGCGCGCCTGCATCGACGCCGGCGTGGGCCAACTGCGACCTGGCCGGCGCGGCTCGCAGGCCCACGCCGCCATGCAGGATGTGATCGACGGCAGCGACATTCGCGTGGCCGCGCCGCATGGTCACGGTCTCGGTTTGGAAGTGCGTGACTATCCGGTTATTGTGGCGAACAATGGCTTGCGGCTCCGTGACGACTGCCTCGACCTCCCCGCCGACCTGCCGCTGGAAGTCGACATGGTGGTCAACCTGGAGGCCAGCAGCTTCCTCGCCGGCGAGGCCTCGCTGCACATTGAGGAGACTTTCCTGATCACCGTCGACGGGGCGGAGCCATTGAGCCCGCGGCGGGAAGCGCCCTTGCGACCGGACCAGGCCTGAGCGGCAGCAACAGGGAGCAAAGGGGATACCCATGGCCAGCGCAGTGCTTCTGCCCAAGCTGGGCAACTCGGTGGAAAGCTCGCTCATCCTCGCCTGGCACAAGGCCGTCGGTGACCCGGTCGCGCAGGGCGAGTTGCTGGCCGAGATCGAGACCGACAAGGCGACGCTGGAGGTCGAAAGCCCCGCCGACGGGCTGCTGCTGGCGCGCTTCCATGAGGTCGGCGACGAGGTCGAGGTCATGGCGCCCATCGGCGTCATCGGCGCGGCCGGCGAGGACATCGACGAGCTGAGGCCCAAATCCACGGCAGCCGCCGCGCCAGCCCCGCCAACGCCGGCCATGACGCAGCCAACAGCGCGGATCCCCTCGCCGGCGGCGTCAGCCGGCTCCCTGGTCCGTGGCCGTCCCGCCAGTTCGCCGCGCGCCCGCAAACTGGCCGCGGCCAGGGGCATCGCGCTGAGCGGCCTGAATGGCAGCGGTCCCGCGGGCCGCATCCTTGAACGCGACGTGCAGGCTGCTCTTGTGGGGCAGCCGCGTCTGACCCCCGTGGCGCAGGCGATGCTGCGCGAAGGCGGCTACAACCTGCCGCCGCGCGGCAGCGGCCCGCGCGGGCGCATCCGGCGCCGCGACCTCATCCCGGCGCCAACGCCGGACGACATGCAACGTGTGCCCTTGCGCGGCGCGCGGCGCGTCACCGCCCGCCGCATGCTGGAATCGTTGCAGACCACGGCCCAGTTGACGCTGCACGCCCACGCCGACGTGCGCGCGTTGCTGGCCTTGCGCCAACGCCTGAAAGCGGGCGAGTTTGGCCCGGCGCTACGCGCGGTCACCATCAACGACCTGCTGCATTACGCCGTGGCGCGCAGCCTGCCGGCGCATCCGGAGCTGAACGCCCAACTGGCCGACGACCACATCCTGCGCTTTCGCCACGTGCAGCTGGGCTTCGCCGTCGATACGCCGCGCGGTCTTTACGTGCCCGTCATCCGCGACGCCGATCGCCTCGGCCTGCAGCAACTGGCCGACGAGGCGCGGCGGCTGGCCCGCGCCTGTCGCGATGGCGCCATTCGCCCGGAGGAACTGGAAGGGGCGACCTTCACCGTGAGCAACCTTGGCAGTTACGGCATTGAAAGCTTCACGCCCGTGCTTAACCCGCCCCAGGCGGGCATCCTTGGCGCAGGCGCCATTCACCTGAAGGCCGTGCAGGAAAACGCCGTGGTGGCCTTCCTGCCGCACATCGGCCTGTCGCTGACGATCGACCACCAGGTGCTGGATGGCGCGCCCGCCGCCCGCTTCCTGCAGGACCTCGCGCAGCGCCTGACGCAGATTGAGCAAGCCATCACCCCCGCCGAACTCAGCGGAACAAACGAGACTCCATGACCAAAAGCATCCCTATCGACCCGGGCGAGGCGCGCCGCCCGGCGACGATCACGGCGCCGCAACTGCCGGCCAACGCCTGGCGCCCGGACCCGGCCGCCGACGCGGCCCGTTACGGCAGCGAGGGCCTGTTGCGCATCTACCGCGACATGCTCTACATCCGCCAGTTCGAGACCATGCTGGAGCACATCAAGCGCGAGGGCGCCTGGAACGGCATCGACTGTCAGCACGGCGGGCCGGCGCACCTCTCGATCGGCCAGGAGGCCGCGGCCGTGGGGCAGTGCGTCCATCTGGAGCCGGAGGACTTCATCTTCGGCTCGCACCGCAGCCACGGCGAGATTCTGGCCAAGTCCTTCTCGGCCATCGACAAGCTGCCGGACGCCCGGCTGCTGCGCATCATGGAGAGCTACATGGACGGCGCTGTGCTGCGCGTCGTCGAGGGCTTCACGCCGGCCAGCGCCGACATTCAGCAACTAGCGCAGGCCTTCACGCTCTACGGCACCCTGGCCGAGATTCTGGGGCGCGCGACGGGCTTCAACAAGGGGATGGGCGGCTCGATGCACGCCTTCTTCCCGCCCTTCGGCGTCATGCCCAACAACGCCATCGTCGGCGCTTCCGCCGATATCGCCGTCGGCGCGGCCCTCTTCAAGCGCATCAACCGCCGCCGCGGCATCGTCATCGCCAACATCGGCGACGCCGCCGCCGGCTGCGGCCCGGTGTGGGAAGCCATGATGTTCGCCGCCATGGACCAGTACCACACCCTGTGGGACGACGACCTGGGCGGCGCACCGCCCGTGCTCTTCAACTTCATGAATAACTTCTACGGCATGGGCGGCCAGCCCCAGGGCGAGACCATGGGCTTCGGCATGCTGGCGCGCATGGCCATGGGCGTCAACCCGGAGGCCATGCACGCCGAACGCATCGACGGCTTCAACCCCCTGGCCGTGGCCGACGCCATTGCGCGCAAGCGCGCCACCCTGGAGGCCGGGCGCGGCCCGGTGCTGCTGGATACCGTCACCTACCGCTTCGCCGGTCACAGCCCCTCCGATGCCTCCGCCTACCGCACGCGCGAGGAAATCGACCTGTGGCGCGCGCAGGACCCCCTCGCCAGCCACGCCGCGTATCTGCTTGAGCAGGGCCATGGCGACCAGGACGCGCTGGATACCCTGCTCGACGAGGCGCAGGGGCAACTGCGCCGGGTGTTGCAGGCCGCCAGCTCGACCGAACACTCGCCGCGCCTCCACGCCGCGGCCGACATCGCCGGCCTGATGTTCTCCGGCGGGCAACGCGCGCGTATGTGGCAGGGCGAGCCCGAGGTGCTGCTGCCGCTGGAGGAAACGCGCCTCAAGGTCACGCGCAACAAGCAGCGCTTCGGCCTCGATGAGGCAGGCAGGCCCCTTTCGCCACTGCGCGCACTGACCTTCGCCGAGGCGCTTTTCGAGGCGCTGCTGCTGCGTTTTTACGACGACCCGTCGCTGGTCGCCTGGGGCGAGGAGAACCGCGACTGGGGCGGCGCCTTCGGCGTCTATCGCGGCCTGACCGAGTGCCTGCCGCATCACCGCCTCTTTAACAGCCCCATCTCCGAGGGCGCCATCGTCGGCACCGCGGTCGGCTACGCCCTCAGCGGCGGGCGCGTCGTGGCCGAGTTGATGTACTGCGACTTCATGGGCCGCGCCGGCGACGAAATCTTCAACCAGATGGCCAAGTGGCAGGCGATGTCGGCCGCTCTGTTGCAAATGCCGCTGGTGCTGCGCGTCTCGGTCGGCATGAAGTACGGCGCGCAACACTCGCAGGACTGGTCCTCGCTGGTCGCGCACATCCCCGGCCTGCAGGTGATGTTCCCCGCCACGCCCCACGACGCGAAAGGCATGCTCTCCCTCGCCCTGCAGGGCAGCGACCCGGTGGTCTTCTTCGAGAGCCAGCGCCTCTACACCCTGACGGAGACTCTCGAGCCCGGCGGCGTGCCCGTCGAGGACTACCAGCTGCCCCTCGGCGAGCCGGCCCTGCGCCGCGCGGGCGACGACCTCACCATCCTCAGCGTCGGCGCGACGCTCTACCGCGCGCTGGAAGCGGCGGAACAGTTGCAGCAGCGCCACGACCTCGCCGCGGAGGTCATCGACGCCCGCTTCATCAACCCGCTCAACTACGGGCCCATCCTGGAATCCGTCAACAAGACGGGCCGCGTCGTGCTCGTCTCCGACGCCTGCGAGCGCGCTTCCTTCCTGCACACCATGGCCGCCAACATCACCCAACTGGCCTTCGACGCGCTCGACGGGCCGCCCGCCGTGGTGGGCGCGCGCAACTGGATCACCCCGCCGGCGGAGCTGGAGGCGCTGTTCTTCCCGCAGGCGGACTGGATCCTCGACACCATCCACGAGCGCATCCTGCCCCTGCCCGGCCATCAGCCGACCACCTGCCAGGCCAGCGACGAGATCTTGCGCCGCAACCGCCTCGGTGTCTGAACCCGTGACGCCAACTGCCAGCGAGTCGGAAGCGCCACTGCAAGCCGATTTCATCGTGGTCGGCGCCGGCACGGCCGGCTGCGCCCTGGCCGCGCGCCTCAGCGAGAACGGCCGCTGGCGCGTGCTGCTGCTGGAGGCCGGCGGGCCGGACGACCACGAGGACGTACAGATCCCCGGCCGCTTCCCCAACCTGCTGCATACGGCGATGGACTGGGACTACCAGAGCGCCCCCCAGGCGGGTTTGAAGGGACGACGCGTGCCCGTCCCGCGCGGCAAACTCTACGGCGGCAGCAGCTCGATCAACTCCATGGTCTACCAGCGCGGCCATCCGGCCTGCTTTGACGAGTGGGCGGCCCTCGGCAATACGGGCTGGAGTTACGCTGACCTGTTGCCCTTCTTCCGCAAATCGCAGCATCAGGCGCGCGGCGAATCGCCGCACCACGGGGTGGACGGCCCCGTGCACGTCTCCGACCTGCGCGACCCCAACCCGCTCAGCCTCGTCTTCGTCGCCGCCGCGCAACAGGCCGGTCTGCGCCCCAATCCGGACTTCAACGACGGCGAACAGGAGGGCTGCGGCCTGGTCCAGGTCACCCAGCGCGAGGGCCAGCGCAGCAGCGCCGCCGCGTATCTGCAACCCGCCTTCGCCCGGCCCAACTTCCGCGCCATCCCCTTCGCCCAGGTGACGGCGCTGGCGTTCGCGGGCCGCCGCTGCCGCGGCCTGCATTTCAGGCACGAGGGCCGCCAGCGTCAGGCGCGCGCCACGCGTGAAGTCATCCTCTGCGGCGGCGCCATCAACTCGCCGCAACTGCTGCTCTGCTCCGGCGTGGGGCCGGCGGAACAATTGCGCGAGCTCGGTATCGCCGTCGTCCACGACCTGCCGGGCGTCGGTCGCAACCTGCGCGACCACGTGGAAGCGCCGGTCTCGTACCACTGCAGGCAGCCGGTCACCCTGGCGGCGAAGAACGATCCGGAACAGTTCGAGCTCTACCGCCGCGAGCGCAGCGGTCTGCTGAGTTCCAGCAACGCCGAAGCCTGCGCCTTCCATCGTCTGGGCGAGGATTCCGAAGTGCCGGAACTGCAACTGCACTTCGCGCCCAACTGGTCCGCCCTCGATGCACTCGACCTGCCTGACGGCCACGGCTTCACCTTGCACCCCGGCGTGGTGGTTACGCATAGCGTGGGCGACCTGCGCCTGCAGTCGGCCGATCCCTGCGCGCCGCCCCGGATTGACCCCGCCCTGCTGGATGACGAACGCGACCTGAAGGCCCTGCTGGCGGGCCTGCGCCTGGCCCGGCGCATCGCCACCATGCCGGCCTTCGACCCCTGGCGCGGCGCGGAATTTCTGCCCGGCCCGGACCTGCAGTCCGACGACGAAATGATTGACTATCTGCGCAGCTTCGCCTCGACCGTCTACCATCCTGCAGGCACCTGCCGCATGGGCCAGGACCCGCTGGCGGTGGTCGACGCGCGTCTGCGCCTGCGCGGCCTGGACGGGCTGCGCGTGGCCGACGCCTCCATCATGCCGACCCTCATCAACGCCAACACCGCCGCCGCCTGCCTCATGATCGGCGAGAAGGCCGCCGACCTGGTGCTCGCCGGGCACGCCTGACCCGCGCCAGGGTTCGCCCGCAACCCGACCGGCTGCTACACTCGCGCGGCAAACCTCAAGCGGAGACGGACCCCATGAGCAGCGGACCGCCCTGGCACCCGCCCGACGGCATGCGCTCGCCGCGTTACGGCGGCGTGCGCACCTTTATGCGTCTGCCACAGGTGACGCAACTGGACGGGGTCGACTTCGCCGTGGCGGGCGTGCCCTTCGATACCGGCGCCACCTACCGCGTCGGCGCGCGCTTCGGCCCGGAGGCCATCCGCTCCGCCTCGGTACTGCTGCGTCCCTACCATCCGGAGCAGGCGGTGGCGCTCTTCCCGACGCTGTCGGGCATCGACTATGGCGACCTGCCCACCGTGCCGGGTTATCTGCCGCGCTCGCATCAGGACATCGCCGCCGCCGCCGAAACGTTCTTCCGCGCCGGGGTCACGCCGGTCTTTCTGGGCGGCGATCACTCCGTCTCGCTGCCGCTGCTGCGCGCCGCCGCTTCCGTCCGTGACGAGCCGCTGTCGCTGTTGCACTTCGATTCGCACGGCGACATCTGGAGCGGCTACTACGGCGGCCTCGACACGCACGGCACGCCCTTTCGCCGCGCGCTGGAAGAAAGCCTGATCGACCCCCGCCAGTCCATCCAGATCGGCCTGCGCGGCTCGGTCTATGACGAGCACGACGTGCAACTCTCTCATGATCTGGGCTTTCAGGTGGTGACGGCGCGCGAACTGCATCGCCGCGGCGTTGACGACGTGCTGCAGCAGGTGCAGGAGTTGCTGCGCGGCCGTGATTGCTATCTCAGCTTTGATATCGACTTCGTCGACCCGGCCTTCGCGCCCGGCACCGGCACGCCCGAGACCGGCGGCTTCAGCGGGGCGGTCTGCCACGAGTTGCTGCGCGGTCTGCGCGGCCTTGACTTCGTCGCCTTCGACATGGTCGAGGTGCTGCCTTCCCATGACCCGGCCGGCATCACCGCGCTGCTGGCGGCCAATCTGGTCTACGAGTTCATCGCCCTTCTGGCCCTGCAGAAGCGCGACGGCAGCCGCGGCTGAGGCGCCACCGCTTCAACCCGCCCGGTCGGCCTGAATGCGCGCCACGAGGCCGCTGTGACGCTGCGCCACCTGGTTGTTGCGCAGCGCCATGCCGATGGCCGCGCGCGAGCCGGGGATCACCACCAGGCGCTGCGCCCGCGTGATGGCCGTGTAGAGCAGGTTGCGCTGCAGCATCATGTAATGCTGCGTCAGCAGGGGCATCACCACCGCCGGATACTCCGAGCCCTGGCTGCGGTGGGTGCTGATGCACCAGGCCTGCAGCAGTTCCTCGGCCTCCACCCACTCGTAGAAGAGAAAGCGCCCGTCCATCACCACTTCAAAGCCGCCGGCGACCTCGTCGATGGCGTGGATGAAGCCGATGTCGCCGTTGAAGACGTCCTTCTCGTAGTTGTTGCGCGTCTGCATCACCTTGTCGCCGGCGCGAAAGCTGCGCCCGCCGATCTCTTTCACGGCCCGCCGTTCGTCGCCGTTGAGCGCCGCCTGCAATGCCTCGTTGAGGGCGTTGATGCCGGCCGCGCCGCGGTACATGGGCGCGATCACCTGGATCTCGCGCAGCGGGTCAAGGCCGTAGCGCCGCGGCAAACGCGTCCGCACCAGGCCCACCACGTCGTCGACGACGCGCTCCGCGTCCGTCTCCAGAAAGAAAAAGTCGCCCGCGCGGCGATTGTCCAGTTGCGGCATCTGGCCCTGGTTGATGCGATGCGCATTGCTGACGATGCCGCTGTCCGCGTCCTGGCGGAAAATAAAAGACAAACGCGTGACCCGCGCCAGACCGCAGGCGATGACGTCGCGCAGCACGTTCCCGGCGCCCACGCTGGGTAGCTGGTCGACGTCGCCCACCAGCAGCAGATGCGCCTCGGGCGGCAGGGCGCGCAGCAGGTAGTGAAAGAGCTGCAGATCGATCATCGAGGCCTCGTCGACGATCAGCGCGTCCAGCTCGAGCGGATTGTCCTCGTTGCGCTCGAATCCCTCGGCGGGGCTGTAGCCCAGCAGGCGGTGAATGGTGCTGGCGCTGCGCCCGCTGGCCTGCGCCAGCCGCCGCGCCGCGCGTCCCGTCGGGGAGCAGAGCGCGACGCTCGCTTTCAGTGTCTCCAGCGCCGCGATGACCCCCTTCAGGGTCGTCGTCTTGCCGGTGCCGGGGCCGCCGGTGAGCACGCTCAGCTTGTGGGCGCAGGTCGCCCGCAGCGCGCCCTGCTGCTCCGCCGTCAACTCCCCATTGTCCTTCGTCGTCAGCGCGGGCAGCAGGCGCGACCAGTCGAGCCGCGCAGCCCGCTGCGACAGCGGCGAGGGCGTGCGCGCCAGCTCGCCGAGGCGGCGCGCGGCCTCGCTTTCGGCACGTTGCCACTCCGGCAGGTAGATGGCCACCTGCCCATCCACCTTGATGCCATCTTCACAGACCAGATCATGCGATTGCAGCGCCTCCTGCAGCACCGCCGCCAGCGCTGCCTCGTCGTCCTGGGCCAGCAGCCCGGCGGCGCGCTCCAGCAGTTGCCCGCGCGGCGCGAAGACGTGACCCTCCTTCGTCATCTCCGAGAGCGCGAAGCGCAGGCCGGCGCGCAGGCGCTCGGCCGCGTCGGCCGGCTTGCCCATGTTGCGCGCGATCTCGTCGGCGCGGCGAAAGCCAATGCCGTAGATTTCGTCAGCCAGGGTCCAGGGGTTGGCCTGCACGGCCGGGATCGTCTCCATGCCCAGTTGCTCATGGATGCGCTGCGCCATACGCCCGCTGACGCCCTGCTCCTGCAGGAAGATCAGGGCGTGGCGGCTGTCCTGCTGCGCCCGCCAGGCCTCGGCCAGGGCCCGCGCCAGCGCCGGCCGCAGCACCTCCGTCAGACACTCCGGCGCTTCCTCCAGCACCGTCAAGGTGTCCGCGCCGAAATGCTCCACGATGCGCTCCGCCGTGCGCGGGCCGATGCCCTTGACGAGCCCGCCGCTCAAATAACTGGTGATGCCCCGCTCGCCGACCGGCGGCAGCGGCGTGGCCGTCTCCGCGCGGAACTGCGTCCCGTAGCGCGCGTCCTCAATCCACTCGCCGCCGAATTCCAGTTCCTCGCCGGCGTTGAACTGCGGCATGACCCCCACCACGGTCACGCGCCCCTCGCGGTTGCGCGCGCCCGGCGGCGTTTTGGCCTGCGCTTCGAGACGCAGTACGCAGTAGCCGTTTTCCGGGTTACGAAAGGTGACGCGCGCCACCCTGCCGCGGAGAGTCGCCATGGAGCTGGCCTTCGCGCTGTCGGGGATTGCCCCAGTATACCCCCCGCCGGCTATACTCATTGACGACGGGGAGGACGCGCATGCGACTGGCGGTGCTGGCGGATATTCATGGCAACCGGACGGCCCTGGAAGCCGCCTGGGCGGACCTGCAGGCCCAGGGTGAATTTGATGAAATCTGGTTGCTCGGCGACCTGGCGGCCTTCGGCCCGCGCCCGGCGGACTGTGTGCGCCGCGTCCTGGAGTTGCGCGAGGACCTGGGCGAGAAGAAGCTGCGCGTCATCGGCGGCAACACCGACCGCTACCTGGTGCATGGCATGCGGCCCGCCTGGACGCCCGCCGCCGCGGATGCCGACGCCCTGCGCGCGTTGGCGCCCGCCTGGGCGGCGCGCGACCGGGCGCTCAACTGGAGCCTGGCGCAACTGGCCTGGGAGGAATACGACTTCCTGCGCAGTATCCTGGGGCGCGAGCTGTCCCTGCGCGCGCCGGATTACGGCCCCGTGATCGGCTACCACGCCATCCCCGGCGACGATGAATCAAGCGCCCTGCGCCCGGACTCGCCCGCCGAGGAGGCGCTGGACGCCCTGCTGGACCGCGAGGGCCGCCTCGGCATCGGCGGCCACACCCATCTGCAGATGGACCGCGACCTCGGTCACTGGCGCGCCGTCAACGTGGGCAGCGTCGGCTGGTCATTCGGGGCGCCGGGCATGGCCGAATGGGGGCTGTTCAGCTTCAGGGATGGCGTCGCGACAGTAGAGTTGCGTCGAGTCCCCTGGGACGTCGCCGCCGTGCTGCAGGACTTCGCGCGCGTGGGTCATCCGGCCCCGGAACCTTTTATCAACCAGGGCCGTCTGCGCTGACGCCCGCCCTCACACCCGGATAATGCGCCCGTCCGCCGCGCGCAGCAGCCGGTCGTTGATCGCCGCGCCGAGGCCCTCCGGCACCTGCAGCCGCGCGAGAATGACGTCCACGCCGCGTTCGTCCAGTTCGCGCAGCGCAGCGAAGAGTCCGCGTCCCATCGCCCGCGGGTCCGCGCCTGGCGAGACCTGCTCGCAGCCCGCGAAGCCTTCCAGAGCGTCCAGCAGGCCCACGCGCCCGCCGGCCGCCAGGTGCTCACGCGCGGCCGCGCGCATGGCGCTCAACACGGCCTGGGCCTCGCCGTCGAAGAGCAACAGTTCTGCCTGCGGCGAGTAGTGGCGTCGATGCTGGCCCGGCGACTCCGGCAGCGCGTCGTCCTCGTCCAGGTCCAGCAGGGCGCCGCCGGGCTGCAGGTCGGGCAATTGCGCGCGCAACTGCTCCAGCGTGATCGCGCCCGGCCGCAGCAGGAGGGGCGGCTCGCTGTACAGGTCCAGCACGGTCGATTCGAGGCCGATGCGCGTCGGCCCGCCATCCAGCAGCAGGTCGATGCGGCCGTCGAGGTCCGCCAACACGTGCGCCGCATGCGTGGCGCTGGGGCGCGCGAAGCGGTTGGCGCTGGGCGCCACCAGCGGGCGAGCGCTGGCCCGAATGAGGGCCCGCGCCACCGGATGCGCCGGCAATCGCAGGGCCACGGTCGCGCGCGCCGGCGCGATGACGTCCGGCAGCGCCGGGTGTCGCTGGAGCACCAGGGTCAGGGGGCCGGGCCAGAAGGCGCGAGCCAGCAGCAAGGCCGACTCAGGCAACTCGCTGACCAGGCCCTCCAGCTGCTCCAGGTCCGCGACGTGCACGATGAGCGGATTGCTGGCCGGGCGCTCCTTGGCCTGGTAGAGGCGGCGGATGGCGTCCTCATCCAGCGCGCTGGCGCCGAGGCCGTAGACCGTCTCGGTGGGGAAGGCCACCAGGCCGCCCTGTTGCAGCGCGCGCGCCGCGGCGGCGATGGCCTTCGCCTGGGGATAGCGCGGGTTGACGGGCAGGACAACGGTCTTCATATGGCGATGCGTTTCGTTCCCCGTCCTGGCAGGGCGTCTGCAGCCATGTCTGTCGTTCGGCCGAAATACTAACAGAACGTAAACACAATTCCTGCCCGGAACGGTGTATGCTTGAGGCAGCGTTCGGGTGACGCTGTCATCCGGTCGCTGCTGCATGCCATTGCCGGAGACCACCGCCCATGATGCGCTTTGAACGTTTCACCGAACGCGCGCAGGACGCCGCCGCCCGCGCCTACGAGATCCTGCAGCGTTACGGCCACAACCAGGTCGATACCGAGCACATCCTGCTGGCCCTGCTGGAGCAGGAAGACGGCGCCATTCCACAGTTGCTGGACCAGCTCGACAGCGACGTCAACGCCATTCGCGCCCGCCTTGACGAGGTGTTGCGCGCCAGCCCCAAGGCCGCCATCTACGGCGGCGGCACCGGCCAGGTGTTCATCACGCCGCGCGTCAAACGCATCATCGACCTCGCCACCGAGGAAGCCAACCAGCTGAACGACGAGTACATCTCCACCGAGCACATCTTCCTCGCCATCCTCAAGGAACGCAACACCAGCGTCGCGCGCGTGCTGTCCGGCCACAACATCAACCGCGAGCGCGTCAACAACGCCATCCACGATATGCGCGGCGGCCAGCGCGTCACCGACCCCCAGGCCGAGAGCCGCTGGCGCACCCTGGAGAAATACAGCCGCGACCTGACGCGCCTCGCCGCCGAGGGCAAGCTCGACCCCGTTATCGGGCGCGACGCGGAGATTCTGCGCGTCATCCAGATCCTCAGCCGTCGCACCAAGAACAACCCGGTGCTGATCGGTGAGGCCGGCGTGGGCAAGACCGCCATCGCCGAGGGCCTGGCGCAGAAGATCGACAGCGGCGACGTGCCGGAACTGCTGCTGGGGCGCAAGGTCGTCAGCCTGGACCTGGGCGCCATGCTGGCCGGCAGCCGCTTCCGTGGCGAATTCGAGGAGCGGCTCAAGTCCTCCATCGAAGAGGTGCAACGCTCCCAGGGCGAAATCATCCTCTTCATCGACGAACTGCACCAGGTGGTGGGCGCGGGCGCGGCCCAGGGCGCCCTCGACGCCGGCAACATGATGAAGCCGGCCCTGGCGCGTGGCGAACTCAACGCCATCGGCGCCTCCACCCTGGATGAATACCGTCAGTACATCGAAAAGGACAGCGCGCTGGACCGCCGCTTCGCGCCCGTCTACGTCGAGGAACCCGGCGTCGACGAGACCATCGAGATGCTGCGCGGCCTGCGCGACCGCTACGAGGCGCATCACAAGGTCAACATCGCCGACAACGCCGTCATCGCTGCCGCGCGTCTTTCGGACCGCTACGTGACCGAACGCAACCTGCCCGACAAGGCCATCGACCTGCTTGATGAAGCGGCGGCCAAATTGCGCGTGGCGCTCTTTTCCCTGCCCGACGACCTGAAGGCGCTCAAGAGCGAGATCGACCGCCTCACCGCCGAGGAGGAGGCCGCCAGCCTCTCTCGCGATTACGAAAGCGCCGCGCAATTCAAGATGCGCCGCCTGCAACTGGAAGAAGACTTTGGCAAGCAGCGCGATCGCTGGCAGCAGGAGAATACGCTTGACGAGGTGGTCGAGGCCGAGGACATCGCCGAGGTCATCGCCCAGTGGACCGGCATCCCTGTCCAGCAAATGCTGGAGACCGAAAGCGAAAAGCTGCTGCGCATGGAGGAGGCGCTGCACGAACAAATCATCGGCCAGGACGAGGCCGTCTCGGCCCTCGCGGACGCCATCCGCCGTTCGCGCAGCGGGCTCAAGGACCCGCGCCGGCCGATCGGTTCCTTCATCTTTCTCGGCGCCAGCGGCGTCGGCAAGACCGAGCTGGCGCGTGCCCTGGCCGGCTTCCTCTTCGATGACGAGGAGGCCATGGTGCGCATCGACATGAGCGAATACCGCGAGCAGCATACCGTCAGCCGCCTCTTCGGCGCGCCGCCCGGCTACGTCGGCTATGAAGAAGGCGGTCAACTGACCGAGGCGCTGCGCCGCCGCCCCTACCGCGTCGTGCTCTTTGACGAGATCGAAAAGGCCCACCCCGACGTCTGGAACGCGCTGCTGCAAATCCTGGAGGACGGTCGCCTGACCGACGGCCAGGGGCGCGTGGTCGATTTCCGCAACGCCGTCATCATCATGACCAGCAACCTGGGGACGGACTTCGTGCGCAAGGGCGGCGCGCTTGGTTTCGTACAACCCGCCGACGAACTCGCCGTCGCCGACCACGGCCGCATCGAAAAGGCCGTGCACGATACCTTCCGTCCGGAATTTCTGAACCGCATCGACGAAATCATCATCTTCGCCACGCTGTCGCAGGAGGACGTCGAGCAGATCGTCGACCTGCAGATGCACGCCGTGGCCGATCGCCTGCGCGAGATGGGCGTCGACGTGCAGTTGACGGACGCCGCGCGCCACTGGCTGGCGCAACGCGGCTACGATCCGCAGTTCGGCGCCCGGCCGCTACGGCGCGCCCTGCAACGCTTCGTCGAAAATCCGCTCAGCATCCGCCTGCTGCGCGGCGATTTTACGCCCGGCGATCTGGTGCGTATCGACGAGCAGGAGGGCGAATTGCTCTTCGAGCGCCACGAGGGCGCCGGCCCCGACTGGCTGACCCTGACCCAGCCCCGCGTCGACCAGGACCTGGAGCAGGACCAGGCCTGAGCCTCAACCCCACCAGGCATTGCCCCCTGTAGCCAGCGGGCGAAACCTGTGCGTCTACTCCTGCCTTGTGGACCTGTTCGTCGGGGTTGGCTTACCGCGAAATCACAACTCCCGAATTGCGCCGCGCGCGCTTTTCATGTATAACGACGGCGCGTTCGCGACGGCGGGTGATGCATTTACCCGCCGCTAGCATGGAAGAGGGCTTGTTACATGGCCGAGAATTTCTATGATGTGAAGAACCGCGAGAGTGTCGAAATCGATGAAAGCGCCATCAAGCGCACCAGTTACGAAGGCCGCAACGGCCAGGTGCGTTACGCCATCCGCGCCAAAACGGCGGACGGCCGCAACCTCACCAGGTTTGTCAGCAAAAGCGACTGGGACGGCAAGTTCGGCAATCTGCCCGTCGAATAATTCCACCCCGTCGCCACCCCTGCGGCGCCGACGGAGTGGATTGACGGGCCATCAATCGGCCAGCACACTCCATTCCGTCAGTGCGGCTTCCAGCGCAGCATCCGCCTCCGCCCACAAGGCCCCCAGCTCCGCCACCTTCTCCCCCTGACCCGCGCGGCTCGCTTCTTCGATCGCAGTAGCCACGCGGCCCTGTTGCTGCTCGAGATCATGAATGTGCGCTTCAAGTTCCAGCGCGCGCCGTTGCTCTTTCTTTCCTCGCGGCCGCTCCTTGCGCCGTCGCGACGGCGCCGCTCTGGCGTTTGCAGGCTGTTTCACGACCGCCTCCTGCGCCCGCGCGTATTCCGCCCAGGTACCGTCAAACAGACGAATCTCGCCCGCTGACGCGATCCACAATTGCGTCGCCAGCGCGTCGATCAGCCAGCGGTCGTGGCTGACCAGCAGCACCGTCCCGCCGAAGCGCTCCAGCACTTGCTGCAGCACGTCCTGACTGTCGATGTCGAGATGGTTGCTCGGTTCGTCCAGCAGCAGCAGATTGGCGCCCGCCAGGGCCAGCAGGGCCAGCGCCAGGCGGCCGCGCTCGCCACCGCTTAGCGTGTGCACCGGGCGAAAGACGTCGTCGCCGCCGAAGAGATACTGGCCCAGCAGGTCGCGCGCTTCACTGACCTTCAGGGGCCTCCGCTCCAGAATCTCGTCAAGGATGGACCTGTCCTCGCGCAGGTTCTCGTGGGCCTGGGCGAAATAACCGGGCTGCACCGCAGCGCCAGTCCGCACGCTGCCTGCCAAAGGCGCCAGTTGCCCGGTGATGGTCTTGAGAAAGGCGCTCTTGCCCACGCCGTTGGGGCCGACCAGGGCCGCCACCTCGCCGCGGCACAGGGTGATATCGGGCACGCGCAGCAGCGGCAGGCCGTCGTCCGGGTAGCCCAGCACGAGGTCGCGCGTCACCAGCACCTCGTCGCCGCTGCGCTGCGTCTCGCCCATGTCCAGTCCCATCCGACGCCGCTCACCCGTCGGACGTTCCAGCCGCAGACCGCGCTTCTCAAGGGTTGCCAGCCGCTTCTGCCGCCCTTTTGCCTGCGCCGTCAGTCGGCTGCCCATGTGTTTGCGAATAAAGGCTTCATCCTTCGCAATGCGTTCCTGCTGCGCCTCGTACTCCAGTCGGCGGCGCTGCCGGCGCTCCCCGCGCTGGCGGGCGTAGTGACTGTAGTTGCCGAGATACACGCTCAGCCTGCCCTGCTCCAGTTCCCAGATTTGCTGCGCAAACTGGTCCATGAACCAGCGGTCGTGGCTGACCAGCAACACGGCGCCCGCAAAGGACGCCAGCCACTTTTCCAGCCAGGTGATCGCGTCGATGTCCAGGTGGTTGGTGGGTTCGTCCAGCAGCAGCAGGTCCGGTGCCTGCAGCAGCAATCGCACCAGATTGGCGCGCGTCTTCTCCCCGCCGGAGAGCTGCGTCAGCGGCCGCGTGAAATCCGCTTCCGCGAAACCTACGCCGCGCAACACCATGCGCATGCGGCTCTCACGGGTATAACCGCCCGCGCGCTCAAAGCCTTCCTGCAAGGGCCCGTACTGCGCCAGCGCCGCCTTGCGCCGCACCGGGTCTTCCATGGCCGCTTCCAGCCCGGCCAGCCTCGCCGCCTGTCGTTCCAGATCGCGGAAGCCGCGCCGCGCCTCTGTTTCCAGGCTGTGCACACCAGCCAGTTCCGATCGCTGCGGCAGATAGCCAATCCGCGTCCCGCCCGCCACACGCACAACACCCGCCTCGGGCGCTTCCTGCCCGTTCAACACGCGCAGCAGTGTCGTCTTGCCGGCGCCGTTGGGCCCGACCAGCGCAATCCGGGCGGCGCGCGCAATCTCCACGTTGACTTCCGCGAAAATCTCGTCCGCCGCGAAGGAACAGGCCAGCCCACTGCCGCTCAGGAGGGACATACGGGGATTTCTTTACCTCGCCAGATCGAAGATCCGGCCAGGCAGTATAGCATGCGCTCCCGTCCAAATATCCCAACTTTCGGCAGGTATTTCCCCGCTTTTCGCAACCAACCTGTGCACAACCTGTCGATAACCTGCCAAAAAGCTGCCCGTAACTGTTCATAAGTCGCTTCTAACGCTGTGTATTATTGTCGGCCTGTGCACAGTTGCGCCTGCAGTTATACACAGTGTGTACAGTCGTCGCCCTTGTGCACAGTTCCTTGTGCACAGGCTGCTTGTGCCAGCTTGCAATATCACCGGGGATAAACAGGGATATCTGGTTATTTTCTGCGATTCATGGCGAAAATCTGCGATAAATGCGCGCGCACGCCGGCACCCTGTCTCCGTTATGCACATCATCGACAGGCCCTGCTGTTATTACTATTTTTAAATACAATGACAACTCTGCCGGCAAGTTTTTGAACAGGCAGCCACGTCCTGCGACATACGACAGGCCGGTCGACAGCATGCACAGTAAAAAAGGGAGGTAATTTCATGGGCGTTTCCTTTACCTGGATCGGGCATGGCACTTTTGTGTTCCACTTTGACGGGCATGAGACACTGCTGGACCCCTTCATCAGCGACAACCCGGTGACGGACGTCGATCCCGACAGCCTCAACCCGGAACTCATTTTCGTGACGCACGCGCACAGCGATCACGTCGCGGATCTGGAGGTGGTGGCGGCGCGCAGCGGGGCCACGGTGGTAGCCAATGTCGAAATCGCGACCTGGGCAGGCGGCAAGGGGCTCAATGCGCATCCCCTGAATTCCGGTGGCGGCCGTGACTTCGGTTTCGTACACGCCCGCCAGACCATCGCTTTCCACAGCTCATCCTTCCCGGATGGCAGCTATGGCGGCAATCCCAATGGCTTCGTCTTTACCACGACGGCGGGCCAACGGCTTTACGTCGCCGGAGACACGGCGCTGTTTTCGGACATGCAGTTGATCGGCAGGGGTGGTCTGGACGTGGCGTTCCTGCCCATTGGCGACAACTTCACGATGGGGCCGGATGACGCCGTGGCGGCCGCGCAGCTCCTGAAGCCGCGTCTGGTGGTGCCCATGCACTACAACACCTTTGACCTGGTGGCTGTGGACGTGGACGCCTGGGCGGAACGTGTGCGCGGCGAGACCGACAGCGAGCCGCTTGTGCTGCAGCCCGGCGAGTCGCACAGTCTTTAGCGGCTTGTCAGCGCCCGCTCATAGACACTGAGGGTCTGCTGCGCCGTGCGGCGCCAGTTGAAGTGTGTGGCGCGCGCCAGACCGGCGTTGCGCTGGGCCTGGCGCAGGGGTTCCTGGTTGAGCAGGGCGATGATGGCGCCGGCCATGGCGCGAGCGTTGCCGGGTTCGACGAGGAATGCCCCGTCTTCCACCAGTTCAGGCAGACAGGAAATCTCGTTGGCGACGACGGGTGTGCCGCAGGCCATGGCCTCGAGTACGGGTAAACCGAAACCCTCGTAGCGGCTGGGAAAGGCGAAGACGCGCGCCATACGGTAGAGGGCCGGCTTGTCCTGGTCGTCGATTTCGCCGAGCCACAGGATGTGATCGCTGATGCCCAGCTCGCGGGCATGGGCGCGCAGGTCCGGAAAGAGCGGCGCGCGCCAGCGCGGCTCGCGACCGGCAATGACCAGCGCGCAGTCCGCGCCCTCGGCTTGCGCCACCCAGGACCAGGCCAGCAACAACTGTTTGAACTGCTTGCGCAGGTCGAAACCGCCGATGGCGAAGACGTAGCGTTCAGGTAGCTTGTAACGAATGCGCACGGCGGGGTCGCGTTCCGCGCCCAGGCGCGGGTGACAGGCGTCGTCCGGCGCCAGCCAGGTCACCGTGATGCGTTCGTCTGGGAGGCCGAGGTGCTCCTCAATATCGATTTTGGACGCATGCGAGAGCGTGATGATGTGCGAGGAGCCGCGGGCGCTGGCGCTGACCAGCGCCGTATAGAGCCGCGCCGGCAGGCGCCGTGCGTAGTCCGGGATGACCAGCGCGACGACGTCCAGCACGGAAGTGACCAGCGGCGCCGGTGAGCGCAAGGGGGCGCCGTGATAGGGCACGTGGGCGATGTCAGCGCCGCAGGCGGCCACCGCGCGCGGAAAGCCGTGTTGCTCAAAGAGCAGCTTGCCCAGGCGGCCGCGCCGGCCATGCGTGGAGATCGTTTTAACGCCGGACGGCAGGTCCTTGCCGGCAGGGACCCCGGCCGGCAGCACCAGGGTGAGTTGGGGCGGCGCGGGCAATTGCGTCAGGGCGCGCAACAATTGCCGCAGATACTGGCCGCTGCCGCTGTGGGGTTTTTGCCAGAACCAGCCGTTGAGGGCGACGTGCATGCGCGCCCTCAGCCCTCCGTCCTGTCAACGCAATCGGGGCAGCGCCCGTAGAATTCGAGCAAGTGGCCGCGCAGCCGCATGCCGTAACGCGTTTCCAGTTCCCGCTGCAGTGGCTCGAGATGGCAGTCGTCGAAGTCGATGACGCGGTCGCAGGCGGTGCACAGGATGTGGTGATGGTGGCCATCCGGCAACAACAAATAGCGGGGCGTCGAACTGTCCTGCAGCCAGGCGGGGCGAACAATGGCGAGGCGCGTGAAGAGATCCAGGGCGCGGTAGACGCTGGCGCGGCCGACGTCAGGCGTCATCTGCAGCAGCTCGGCGGAGGTGACGTGGCCCTGGGAACGTTCCAGCGCCTCCAGCACGGCCAGACGCGCTGACGTCAGGCGGTAACCGGCGTCGCGCAAACGTTGGGCCCGCGCGCTGTGGGTTGCTGCCATGGGTCGTCCCCGGGTGACGGTCACTGCCTGCATTGTACCCTGGACAGCGTTTGCCCTGGGCGGGCGACTGCCAGGTCACAAGCGCATCGATCTGTGGTACAAAAAACACATTGAAGAAGTCACCCGACAGGAGTCACCCGCATGGCTGAAACCCGCGCCTTTCAGGCGGAGATCCGGCAGTTGCTGGATATCCTCGTGCATTCGCTCTACACCGAGCGCGAGATCTTCCTGCGCGAGTTGATCTCGAACGCATCGGACGCGCTGAACCGGGCGCAATTCGAGCAACTGACGCAGCACGACATGCTCGACGCCGACGCCGAGGCGGAGATCCGCCTCGCCATGGACGAGGAGGCCGGCACCCTGACGCTCAGCGACAATGGCATCGGCATGACGCGGGCGGACATGGAGCAGAACCTCGGCGTCATCGCCCACAGCGGCGCGAAGGCCTTCGTCGCCGCCATGCAGGAGGGCAATGGCACGGCGCAGGACGTCATCGGCCAGTTCGGCGTCGGCTTCTACTCGGTCTTTATGGTGGCGCAGCGCGTGCGCGTGGTCTCGCGCTCCCATTTGCCGGACGAGCCGGCCTGGGCCTGGGAATCGGGCGGCGACGAGACCTGGACGATCGGGGAAGCGGAGCGCGAGCGGCGCGGCACCGACGTCATCATCACGCTGCGCGAGGATGCGCAAGAGTTCCTCAAGCCCTTCCGCCTGAAGGACGTCATCCGCCGCCACTCGGACTACATCGCCTTCCCGATCTACGTCGGCGACGAAGAGGAAGCGAGCAACCGGCAGACGGCGCTGTGGCGCCAGAGTCCCGGCGAGATCAGCGCGGAGCAGTACAGTGAGTTCTACCGCACGCTGTCGCTGGATTTCGGCGAGCCGCGCGGACACCTGCACCTGCGCGCGGACGTGCCGCTGCAGTTCTACGCGCTGCTCTACATCCCGCAGAGTGACGGCCCCAACCTGCTCGGCATGCAACGCGATCCGGGCCTCAAACTCTACGCGCGCAAGGTGCTTATCGAGGAGGCCACCAGTGACCTGCTGCCGGAGTGGCTGCAGTTCGTCGTGGGTGTGGTCGACAGCGAGGACCTGCCGCTGAGCGTGAGCCGCGAGAGCGTGCAGGCCACGCGCGTCATGGCGCGCCTGAAACAAACGTTGACGCGCCGGCTGCTGGGCGAGCTGAAGCGCATGGCGGAGAAGGAACGCGAGCGCTACCTGGAAGTCTGGCAGGCCTTCGGTCGCTACCTGAAGCAGGGCCTGGCGGTCAGCGAGGAAGAGCGCGAGACGCTGGAGCCGCTGCTCTTTTTCAACAGCACGCGCGATGACGAGGCCGATAGCTGGCACAGCCTGCAGGACTACGCGGGCCGCCTTGCGGAAGGACAGACGGACATCTACTACATCCTCGGCGAGGACATCCACAGCGCGCGCCGCAGCCCGCATCTGGATGCCTTCCGCCGCCGGAGCATCGAGGTGCTCTACTTCACCGACCCCGTCGACGCCTTTATGCTGATGGGACTGGAAAGTTACAGGGAGCATCGTCTGCGCAACGTGGACGAGGCCGACATCGACCTTGAGGGCATCGGCGAAGCGGGCGAGGAAGCGGAAGGCGAGCAAGGCGAGGCCCTGGGCGAAAACGACTTCGACGCCCTGCAGGAGCGCTTCCGCGTCGTCCTGGGCGAACGCGTGCAGGAAGTGCGCGTCAGCCACAGCCTGGTGGACAGCCCGGCGCGCCTGGTCAGCGCCGAGGGCGCCCAGGAACGTTATCTCTACCGCGTCAGTCGCCTGCTGGAGCGCGAGGTCGAGTTGCCGGTGCGGACGCTGGAACTGAACCCGCGTCACAGGCTGCTGCACAATCTGGGCGGCATGCTGGCAGCGCGGTCGCAAGACCCCGTGATCGACGCGACCATCGAGCAGCTTTACGAGACGGCGCTGCTGCAGGATGGCCTGCACCCGGACCCGGCCGCCATGGCCGACCGCCTGCTGCTGCTGATGGAAGCGGCCACGCGCGGGGAGGGGACCGCTGAAGCGGCAGTCACTGCCAGTGAAGGTCAGACAGCGGAAGAGGAAGACAAGGACGAATTTGACGAAACGGAGGAGACGGGATAGTCTATACTTGCGCGAGTTTCGGCGGCGGATACAAGAGGTGATGGCGGCAAATGTGTGTAGGTTGCGCGACGGCAGCGCTGAGGCAGTTTACGGACGTCGGCGCTGGCGCGCTTAACAAGCCCACCGAAGTGATCGGGCTGGTCTCGCTGGTGACCCTGGCGAGCAGCGTCCTCTGGATGCTGGACCCCCGCAACGCGCTGCACAAGGTGAAAGGCATGCATCCCGGGGCCGGTCTGCGCAGTCGGCTGCGCCACGCCGGCCAGGCCCTCTGGCACCTGCTGCTGTTTATCCTGCCCCTGCGTCGCTAGCGACGCAGGCGCGCCCGCAAACCCCTGACAACCAGGTTGAAGTTCAAACGCTACTGCGGCGCGTAGACACTTCGCATCTGCCAGCAATCGAGCGACAGCAGTTCCGCGTCCTGACCGCGGGCCAGCAACGCGACGCCCGTGCTGTCGGCGCGGCCGGGATAGACGCGCAGCGCCACGCACTGCCTGTCGTTGACAAAGACCTCGACGACGCTGCGATCGACGAAGATGCGCAACCGGACCGGTTCGCCGGGTTCAATGAAGACCGGCGCCGACTCAGGCGGCCGCGACAACGCGTCGGGCAACGTCGACGACAGGGAGCTGTCGATCGAGATGACGCTCTCGTGGCGCACCGGGTTTGACAGCATCGTCGACATGACGCGATGCGCCTGCGGGTCGTCGGCGAAAGGCTCGCGATAGCGGTAGCCGCGCTTGTGGAAGAAACAGATGCGCGTGTATTCCTCGCGCTCCGCGGAGCGCAGGACGTCGACCTCGACCATTGACGCCTGTCCGGGGTCGAACACGACCTGCAACTCAATGGCGTTGCCCTGGATGTCGTCGAGCAGGACCTCGCGGTTGGCGGGCAGGACGCTGCGGCCGACCTGGCGGTGGTCGTGGCGCAGCGATTCGAGGTCGCCGGCCGGTTCGATGTTGAGCTCGTATTTGTTGCGCAGTGTCAGGCGCCGCGGCAGCGTCAGAATCTGGTCCCAGTGGCGCGCAGGAAGGGCGGCGTCATCGTCCACCTGGCCGTCGCCGTAGAAATCGCCCAGGTAGTCGTTCATGCGGTAGGTGGGTTTGCCGGGGTTCATGTTGAAGAGCACGATGACGCCGCCCACACCGTCGGGCGCGGCTGTGGGCGCGTGCACGCCGGCGGGGAAGGTCGCGCCGAAGTTGAAGCGGCCGTGCGCGTCGACGACGAATTTCTGGCGTTGCCGGTCATAGTCGCCGAGCCAGTACTGGCCGCCGCTCATGTGGCTGAAGAAGGGCAGGATGTGGCGATCGCCGATCGGCCAGAAATAGGGGCAGGCGCCGTCATCGCCGAGGACGGTGAAACGGTCATTCTCGATGAAGGGATGGAGGTATTCCCAGTTCACCAGGTCCTGTGAGCGAAAGAGGTAGTCGGTGGCGATATGTTTACCTTCGGGCCTGTCGGGAATGATGCCGCCGGCGAGGGCGTAATACGCGCCGTCACTGGACCAGATGCAGGGATCGAAGACGCCATAGGGCGGGGGCTCCTCGTCCGCGCCGGCGAAAGGAATCACAGGGTAGTCCGGCAGCTTTTCCCAGTTCAGTAGCAGGGGATCGTGGGAGACGGCGACCATGTTGCCGTACCGGACGCCATGATAGATGGCGACGACCCGGTCCTCTTCGACGAGCGCGGTGCCGGAATAGCAGCGCTCCTCCGGCCCGGGATGCAGCGCATAGGGCAGGTCGCGCCAGTGAATCAGGTCGTCACTGACCGCGTGGCCCCAGTGCTGGCGCGTTTCCTCCGGCGGCACGGCCTGGTAGAAGAGGTGCCAGCGCCCCTGCCAGAAGCACAGGCCGTTGGGGTCGTTGAGCGTGTTTTCCGGGTTGACGTAGTGATAGAGCGGGCGCCAGGGGTCGGCGGCCTTCGCCTCACGCGCGGCCTGCATGCGCTGCATCAGGGGGTTGGTCGCCAGCTGGCGTTCCTGCTGGGCCAGGGTGTCGGCGAAGCGGTACTGCGGGGCCCGCGAGGGCGGGAAGGTTTTCGGGGGCATGCGGCACTCTCCTTGCAGGCGCGCTTCGGTCTCGTCGGAACAGGCGATTATTCTAACCGTTATCGCATTTGTGCAAGCGGTGGCAGGCTGTTGCTGTTTGTGGACTTTTGCCGCTGGATCAGAAGGTTACAGGCCAGGCACGAATGGCGATTTTCGGGCAGGAAACTTGTCATGGCCAGGGAACTGACTTATCCTGAACCTGTCATGCACCCTGGCGTTAACCCGCCTCTGCGGCATCCTGGTGTCGCAGGGCATTCGCGGGGGTATGTCAGGTTCGAAAGGGAAGGCCGGGCCGCATGCAGCCCGGTCTTTCGTGCAAAGGGGTCAGTCAACGATGGATAGAAGCGAAGACGTCAAGTTTCTTGAACAGTTCAGATCATTGGTCGGTGGGTATCTGACGCGAGGCAATTCAGGGAGTACTGAAAGCGAAACTCTTGAACAACGGCGAATGATTAATGAAATGAAATCAAAGGCGTCAAAATTACTGAGAGAAAGCGGGGCCGAGACGGAAATGGTCGAGTTTCCTCCGCCAGCTATTGGATCTAGAGCGCCAGTGATAAAAATTCCTCTACTAAATTTAATAACGTCTAAAACACAGAGGTCGGCTTTTATGACAAATATTACGGACGAGAAAATCCTCGATTTAACACTTGACGTGATCGATGAAGGCATTGGGTATTTGAAAACAGCACGCAAAGCAGAAATGGCTGCAAAAAAAGCACAAGAGTCGAAGAGTCAATCCAGCGGCAAAGGTGATGTATTCATCGCAATGCCGATGACACCCGAAGACCCACAGCTCGAAGATATCCACGAAGCCATTAAAGATGCTGCCAGCGACGCAGGACTAAAGGCAGAACGTATAGATGAACAAATCAGCAACGAGAAAATCACTGACCGCATTCTGAAAGCCATTGCCGATGCCGACTACATGGTGGCAGACTTGACTCATTCAAGACCGAATGTCTACTGGGAAGCTGGTTTCGCACACGGGCAGGAAAAAACACCAATTTATGTCGCACGGCAGGGCACAGAATTGGAGTTTGATGTAAAAGACTATCCAGTTATTTTCTACGAAAACGCGACAAGACTAAGAAGAGAACTCGCCAGGCGCCTCCAGGGGTTAAAAGCGCACCGTGAACAACAACAGTCATAGTGGCAGAGTTGTCGGGTCCGCGCTTGATGGCGCGGCACCGATGTCATTCACCCTACCCACCAACCTCCAATTCGACACGCGCCTGAAGATGGACGGGCTTGATTTTCTCGCGCAATTGCCGGACGAGGCGGCCCCCGTCGCCTTCCTCGACCCGCAGTACCGCGGCGTGCTCGACAAACTGGCCTACGGCAACGAGGGCGTCAATCGCGGCCGGCAGCGGGCCGCGCTGCAGCAGATGGACGAGGCCACCATCGCGGCCTTCATCGAGGGTATCGACCGCGTCCTGCGGGCCAGCGGCCACCTCTTCCTGTGGCTGGACAAGTTCCACCTCTGCAGCGGCTTTGCGCCCTGGCTGGCGGGGACGCAGTTGACGGTGGTCGACATGGTCACCTGGGATAAAGGGCGCATGGGCATGGGCTACCGCACGCGGCGGCAGGGCGAGCACCTGGTGGTGCTGCAGAAAGAGCAGCGTCGCGCCCGCGGCGTCTGGACGGCGCATGACATCCCCGACGTCTGGCGCGAGCGCGTCGAACGCGGCTTGCATGCCCATCGCAAACCGCTTGAACTGCAGGGAAGGTTAATCGCGGCCGTAAGTGAGCCGGGCGACGTGGTCATCGACCCCGCCGCCGGCAGCTTCTCCGTGCTGGAGGCCTGTCAGCAGCAGGGGCGACGCTTCCTCGGCTGCGATATCGAGGGCTGAGCGGCGCCCTATTCCACCTCGCGCCCTTCCGCGAAGTCCTTGAAGCGCTGCATGGTCTTCACGGTCTGTTTGCGGAAGGCGCCGCGCATGAAGATCAACATCAGCAACATGAAGCCGCTGAAACGAAAGTCACTGTCCATCACCCAGCGCGTCTTGCCATCTTCCTCCAGGAAATGGTTGCTGATCTCGTTCCAGACGCCCTTCGCCTCGTAGGTGCCGGAGAAAGTCTCCGGCAGATCGCGCGTCAAAATGGTCTCGATCATCTCGATGCGGCGTCCGCCCTCGTCGTAGAGCAGGCGTGACTTCGCGCCCGGCTGCCCCGCCTCGCCGCTGAGGTGCTCGAAGCTCTGCAGGCCGGGTTGCCATTTGACCAGGTTGTCGGGGTCGTCGAAGAGCGCGACGACCTCGTCGCGCGGCAGATCAATCATCAACTCGCAGCTGTATTTCATCGTCGTTCCTCCCTGAACAGGGCTTCCGTGAGGGGCTTCAGCTGCCCCAGGTCTCGTGGTGTACCACGTCTGCGAATTGCCGCCGCCCGCCCGCGCCCAGGCCGCGGCGCGGCTGTTGTTCGGCCGGGAAGCCGAAAGAGATCAGCAACTGCGCCTGATACTCTGCCGGGAAGCCGAGCAACTCACGCAGCCCGTCCGGGTCGTAGACCGTGCCGAGGCAGGAGCCAATGCCCAACTCCTGGCCGGCGAGCTGCATGTAGGCCGCCGCCTGGCCGGTATCGAAGAAGTGCCACAGGGTGCGCTCGTTCTCCTGCGGCACCACGATGACCACGCAAAGCGCCGACCCGCCCACGTGGCCGATGTTGTCGCCCAGGGCGGCGATGGCCTGCAGCCGCTGGCGCTCCTGCACGGCGATGAAAGACCAGGGCTGGCTGTTCTTTGAGCTTTGCGAGCGCCGGCCCGCATCCAGAATGGCGCTCACCTGCGCCGCCGACAGGGGCTCGTCGCGAAAGGCGCGAATGGCCCGTTTGTTGCGAATGGCTTCGCTGACGTTCATGAAAACCTCATCAAATCAGGCAGTTGGTGGATTGTACTGTATCTCGCCGGAGTTGTGCCTTTTTGCTACACTGCAATCATCGGGAACAGGGACAACGCCTTGAACAGCGTCGCAGGATCGGCCTTCTGGAACGTCACCTTTGTTCCCATGCTGGACCGGCGCCTGCCTCACTGGGCGCGGCGCTCCAACCCCCTGGTGCGCCGGCACCTCGGCATTCACTGGAAAATACTGCCGCTCGAATCCGGCCTGCTGGCGCGCATCATCCTCGCACAGGCGGCGCTGCTGGCCCTCTCCGTGCTGGTGCCTTTGCTGCTGCCGCTGATCTTCACCCTGCTGCCGGTCGCCTTTGTGCTGCTGCCGGTGATCTTCGCGCTCTACGCCCGGCTGCTGCTGCGCGTCGGCTTCTTTACCGTGCAGCTGGTCGTGGAGGAACAGCGCGACAACACCCTGACCCTGCTGCGCACGACGCCCATGTCCTTGCGGCAGATCCTCTACAGCAAGGCGGCCGCCGGCGTGTGGCGCCAGGTGGAGGACCTGGGCCTGATCATCATGGCCGCCTCCCTGCTGTCCCTGCCGATCATCGGCCTGATCTACGCGCAGTACTGGCCCTTTGAGGACCACTCGCTCGTCTCGCGCGTCACGCTCATGCTCGGCCTGCTGTCGGCCCTGCTGCGCCTGATGCTGGAGCCGCTGATGGTCGCGGCGCTGGCGCTGGCCACCGGCGCGCTGGCGCCGGTGCGCGTCCACGCCAACCTCGCCATCGGCGGACAGATCTTTTTCTACTTCCTGCTCATCAACATGCCGCGCCTGCTGGAGCTGTCGGCGCCCTGGCGCATCATACTCGAGTTGCTGCTGCCGCTGGCCCTGCCCGCTCTGATCGCCCTCGGCGCCCTGCAACTGGCGCAGCGCCTGCTGACGCGGGACCGGGCGACGTGAACGCCGCGCCGGTCGTTGAACTGCGCCGCCTCAGCCGCGCCTTTGGCGCGGGCGAGCGCCGCCGCGTCGTCCTTGACGAGGTCGACCTGCGCGTGGACGAAGGCGAGTTTCTCGTCTTCCTCGGTCGCAGCGGCAGCGGCAAGAGCACCCTGCTCAACATGCTGAGCGGCATCGACCGGCCCGATTCCGGCACTGTGTGTATTGGCGGCCACGATCTCGGCGCAATGGGCGAACGCGAACGCACGCGCTTCCGTCGCGATCACATCGGCATCGTCTTCCAGTTCTTCAACCTGATCCCCATCCTGACCGTGCTGGAGAACGTGGTCCTGCCGGCGGAGCTGGCCGGCGAAAGCGGCCCGGCCCTGCGCGCGCGCGGACTTGACCTGCTGGCGCAGACCGGCCTGGAGTCGCTGGCGCACCAGTTCCCGGACCTGCTCAGCGCGGGCGAGCAGCAACGCGTGGCCATCGCGCGCGCCCTGATCCGCGAGCCGGCGCTCGTCCTTGCCGACGAGCCCACCGGCAACCTCGACAGCGACAGCGCCGCGCGCGTGATGACCCTGCTGCTGACCCTGACGCGCGACGCCGGCAAGACGCTGGTGATGGCCACGCACGACATGGCCACCCTGAAACTGGCGGACCGCGTCGCTCGCATTGAGGATGGCGCGTTGACGGTGACGGCCGGCGGAAAGCAACCCCAGGCGGGCGTCGTGGCGGCGGGGACAGACGCAGGAGGGCGCTCATCATGAGCAGGCCGGACCCGACACAAATCCACCAGTACCTGAGCGAGTTGAGCGATTACAACAAGGACCGCCGCCGCACGGCCGTCATGAAACTGGGTCTGGTCGGCGGCGACGAGGCCGTCAAGGCGCTCATCATGGCGCTGCAGAACCGCAACGAGGACCTCATCGTGCGCGGCCGCGCGGCGCTGATGCTTGGGCGCCTGGGGGACACGCGCGCCGTGCAGCCGCTCATCAACGCTTTGGACGCGCCCGGCATGCAGACGCCGCTGCACGCGGCGCGCTCGCTGGGCCGCCTCGGCGACGACCGCGCCATCGCACCCCTGTTGCTGATCGCCGGTTCCGCCGACGGCAAGCTGCGCGCAGCGGCCATGGAAGCCTTGCAGCGCCTCGGCTGCGGCCCCGAACCGGCCAGCCCGGAGGCCTGAACCCGATAGCGCCGGCAACTCGCCCCCGTAACGCAGCGCAATCGCCACAGGAGCCCGCCGCGTTGTGATTCTGCGTCTGGTACAGCGCTCCCTTGCGCAACGCTTCCTGCAGTCCAGCCTGCTGCTGGTGGGCGTGGCGCTGGGCGTGGCCATGGTGATCGCCATCGACCTCGCCAACAGCGCCGCCAGCCAGGCCTTCGCCCTCAGTGCGCGCAGCATACGCGGCCGCGCCACGCACAGCATTTCCGGCGGGCCGGGCGGCCTGCCCACGTCGCTTTACACGCAGTTGCGCCGCGAGGCCGGCCTGCGTAACGCAGCGCCGGTCATCAGCCGTCAGGTGCGCGTCGACGGCCTCGGTGAGCGCGCCCTGCGCCTGCTGGGCGTGGACCCTTTCGCCGAGGCGCCTTTCCGCGACTATCTGACGGATTCGGGCAGCCTTGACGTGCGGGTCTTCACGCGCCTCGTCAGCGAGCCCGGGCTGGTGCTGCCCAGCCAGCCCCTGGCCGATCGCTTCGGGGTCGCGCCAGGCGACGAACTGACGCTGCGCAGCGGCGATCGTATCGCCACGGTGCGGGTGGCCGGGCTGCTGCAACCCACGGACCGCGTCAGCAGCCAGGCGCTGGACGACCTGCTGCTGACCGACATCGCCACGGCCCAGGAACTGCTCGGTCAGGCCGGGCGAATCACACGCATCGACCTGCTGCTGCCGCCGGAGCAGGACCTCGCCGCGTTGCGCGCGTTGTTGCCGCCCGGTGTGACGCTGAACGAGGCGCGGCAAAGCGACGACAGCCTGTCGCAAATGACCGAGGCCTTTGAGATCAGCCTTGAGTCGCTGAGCGTGATGGCGCTGGTGGTGGGCGTCTTCCTGATCTACAACACGGTGGTCTTCAGCGTGGTGCAGCGGCGACCCCTGATCGCCACGCTGCGCGCCCTGGGCGCCAGCCGCCGCCAGATCTTCGCCTTCATCCTCGGCGAGGCCCTGATCGCCGGCGCGTTGGGGACCCTGGCGGGGATCGGACTGGGGCTGATTTTCGGGCGCGTGACGGTCGCCCTCGTCACGCAGACGATCAGCGACCTCTACTTCTCGGTCAACGTGCAGGGCCTGCCGGTGGCGCCCCTGACCCTGCTGCGCGGCATCGCGGCGGGCGTGCTGGCCAGCCTCGGCGCGGCCTGTTTGCCGGCTCTTGAGGCGAGCTTCACCCCGCCGGCCGGGGCCATGCTGCGCTCCGGCCTTGAAGGACGCGCGCGCCGTCTGCTGCCCATGGCCAGCATGGCGGCCCTCGCCCTGGCGCTTCTCGCGCTGACATTGCTGCAATTGCCTGGCGGGGATATCCGCCTCGCCTTCATCGCGTTGACCGCCTTCATCGTCGCCGGCGCCGCGCTGGCGCCGCTGGCACTGACCCTCCTGCTGCGCGCCCTGACGCCGGTGACTGGCCGACTCTTCGGCGTCAGCGGACGCATGGCGCCGCGTGCCGTGCTTCGCTCGCTCAGCCGCAGCGCCGTGGCCGTGGCCGCCCTGACGGTGGCCGTCAGCGTGATCGTCGGCGTCGGTATGACCATCGGCAGCTATCGCAACGCCGTCTCCAACTGGCTGGACGTCACCCTCGCGGCGGACATCTACGTCTCGACGACGCTCTTCGCCGGCAACCGCAGCCAGGGCGACACCCGCGACGTCGATCCGGCCATCCTGGATGAGGTTGAGGCCCTGCCCGGCGTCGCGCAGACGGTCCACGTGCGCGCGGTCGCCGTGGACGCGCCGGACTACCCACAACTGCCGCCGGTGAACCTGGACGTGGTCTCCGCTGACGTCACGCAGGGCCGCCGCCGTTACGCCTGGCTGCAGGTGGAAGACGCCTGGACGGCGCTGACCGAAGGGCAGCTGCTGGTCTCCGAGTCCTTCGCCTTCCGCCGCGGCATCGACCCGCAAAACGCCCGCCTGAGGCTGCAGACGGAGCGCGGGCCGCGGTCCTTCCCCGTCGCCGGCGTGTATTACGATTACTCCAGCGACCAGGGCACGGTGCTGATGGAGGACGCCACGTACCGCGCCCTTTACGACGACCCCTGGATCTCCTCGCTGGGGCTCATTCTTGAAGACGAGGCGTCGCTGCCGGAGCTGCTGGAGCGTTTGCGTACAGACATCCTGGCCGACAAAAACCTGCTGGCGCGCGCCAACAGCGAACTGCGCGCCGACGTCTTCGTGCTCTTCGAGCGCACCTTCCTGATCACCGGCGCGCTGCAGTTGCTGGCGACCCTGGTGGCCTTCATCGGCATTCTTAGCGCGCTGCTGGCCCTGCAGCTGGAACACACGCGGCAGTACGGCGTGCTGCGCGCCTGTGGCATGACGCCCGCCCAGCTCTGGCGCTACACGCTGCTGCAGACCGGGCTGATGGGCGTGACGGCCGGCGCCCTGTCCCTGCCGGTCGGGGCGCTGGTGGCGCTGGTGATGGTGCGGGTCGTGAATCTGCGCGCCTTCGGCTGGGCGCTGACGCCGACGCTGCAGCCGGAATCGCTGGCGACGGCCTTTGCGGTGGCCGTGGGCGCGGCGCTGCTGGCGGGGGTCTACCCGGCCTGGCGTCTGGGGCGTCTGGTCACGGCGCTGGCGCTGCGCAGCGAGTGAGCCGGGGCGGCGACGGCGAAGACCTCGCGCTCGAAGAACCAGCGAAAGGGCGGCACGTCAAAGGCCAGCCGGCGCAGGAGCGTCAGCGGCAGGCCCTCGTCGCGTTGCTGCGGCGGGCTGTCCAGCCAGACGCGGCCGTGGAAACCGGCCCGGCGCAAGACACGGCGCATGCTCAGCAGGGACTGCTCGTTGACGTGCACGTGGGTGTTGACGTCGACGAGAAACTGGCGCGGGTCGCGCGGGTACTGCGCGCCCTGGCCCATCAGGCGGCGCACGAGCCGCACCATTGGGTAGGCGTAACGGTCGTACCAGACGTTGGGCGCGGTGTGGACGATGAGGCGGCCATCCGGCTTCAGCACGCGCCGCACCTCCAGCAACGCGGCCTGCAACTCCCAGGGGTGCAGATGCTCGACCACGTCGAAGAGCATGACGCGATCAAAGCTGGCGTTGGCGAAAGGCAGTTGACGGGCATTGGCCTGGCCGAGCGCAATGCGCCCCGGCGTCTGCGGGTCGAGCGAAGTCACCACCTGCTGCGCCAGGCGCAGGGCCGCCGGCGCGTAGTCCACGCCGCAGGCGAAGGCCCCCGGTTGCGCGCAGTGCAACAGAATTTCACCACGGCCGCAGCCGACGTCGAGCACCCGCATGCCCGGCAGCACCCCGGCCAACTCAAAGGCCGCCCGCAAGCGCCGCGACAGCTGCTCGCCTTCGCTGGCGTTAAATTCATCGTAGCCCTCGCAGGCCGTGCGAAAGTATTCCTCGGTGTACCGGCCGGCGGGGACGGGTGCTTCACGATCCATGCGCGTGAGAAGAGGTTCTGTTGCGGACGGGGCGAGTATACAACAGTTGCTTGCTGCTCGCGCCCGCGCGCGCGGCAGGATCTTCGCTCAGACCTGCCAGAAGGATTCGGAGAGGTACTTGTGGGCGCTGTCCGGCAGGATGGTGACGATCACGGCCGGCTGCCCCAGGTCGGCCTGTTCCAGCGCAATCTGGCGCGCTGCGACCAGCGCCGCCGCCGCGCTGATGCCCACCAGCCAGCCTTCCTCGCGCGCCAGACGCCGCGCCAGTTCATGGGCCGCCTCGGTGCTGACGCGCAACTGACGGTCGGCCAGGGCCGGGTCGTAGAGGCCGGGGCGGATGGCCGAGTCCATGTGCTTGAGGCCCTCAAGGCCGTGGAAGGGCGACTCCGGCTGCACCGAGACCAGTTGCACGTCGGGGTTGTAATCGCGCAGCCGCAGGCCGGTGCCGGTGAAGGTGCCGCTGGTGCCCAGGCCCGCCACGAGGTGGGTGACGGCGCCGCCGCTCTGCTGCCAGATCTCGACGCCGGTGGTCTCGTAATGCGCGTTCACGTTGGCCGGGTTGTTGTACTGGTCGGCGTAAAACCAGCGTCCCGGCTCGCGCGCGATCAGGTCGCGCACGGCCAGCAGGGCGCCGTCGCTGCCCTCGAGCGGGTCGGTGAGCACCAGCTTGGCGCCGTGGGCGCGCAGGATGGCGATGCGCTCCGGGCTGGCGTTTTCTGGCAGGTAGAGGCGCACGCGATAGCCCAGCGCCGCGCCGATCATGGCGTAGGCGATGCCGGTGTTGCCGCTGGTGCTGTCGACCAGCGGGGTCTCCGGCCGCAGGGCGCCGCTGGCGATGGCCTGCTGCATGATGGCCAGGGCGGGGCGGTCCTTGACACTGCCGCCCGGGTTGTACCACTCGGCCTTGGCCAGCAGCTGCACGTCCTGCGGCAGCCGCGTGCCGGGCAGGGGTAAATCCAGCAGCGGCGTGTTGCCGATCTGCTGCGCCAGGTTAACGCCGCCAGAGGTAGCGGGCGGGGCTGCGTCCATCGTCAGCGCAAGTGCCATAGCCGTCCTTCTCCTGCCAAACAAAAAACAGACCGTCCACAAAACAAAAAAGGCGCAAACGTCTCGTTTCCGCGCGGGCGATGGGGTGCAAGTCCATCGCTCAGGGACGTTCGCAGCCTTTCAGTCGGCGGCGGTCTGCCGGGGGTTGTCGTCTGAAGTGGCTGCTAACGGCCCTGCTTCAGACAGACACAAAGTGCGGTCACCGGTTAATTGCCTTCATTACGGCTTATCAATACTGCGAGTATAATCGCGGCCAGGCGCGGAGTCAAGCGCGCCGGAGCGGGGGCGATGCAGAACGAGGCGCAGGTTGATCGCTGTCAGGAGGCCGTGCGCGATGCGCTGATGCGCCGCGCCTGCGCGCGCCGCACCATCAGCTACAGCGAGCTGGCGCAGCGCGTCGGCCTGCCGCCGCAGCGCTACGTGTTGCTGCGCCAGTTGCCGCAACTGGTGGAGGCCGTCAACGCGGACGAGGCGGCCGATGGCTGGCCGCTGCTGGGCGCGCTGGTCGTGCGCAAGGCGGACGGCCTGCCCGGCGCCGGCTTTTTCCGCCATGCGCGCGCGCTGGGCCGGCTGGCGCCCGACGCCTCGCGCGCGGCCGAACGGAGCTTCCACGAACGCGAGTTGCAACGCATCTACAGCGCCTGGGCGGAGTGAAAGGCCAGACGCTGAAGTAAGGGAGGGCAAGGCATGACCGACAACACGACCTGGGTCCTCGTCGCCATCATCGGTTACCTGCTGGGCAGCATCCCTTCGGCCTGGCTGATCGCGCGCCTGCACGGCGTCAACATCTTCGAGGTCGGCAGCGGCAACATGGGCGGCACCAACGTCGCCCGCGCCGTGAGCCCGCGCGCCGGCCAGATCGTGGGCGTGATGGACCTGGCCAAGAGCATCGTCGCCATCCTGATCGCGCGGGCCCTGGCGCCGGGGGACGAGGCCGGGGCGACCGTGCTGGCCACGCTGGCCTGCATGGTCGGCCACAACTGGTCAGTGATCGTACTGCTGCTGACCCGCCAGTTGCGCGGCGGCAAGGGCGCCGCCGTCCTCTTCGGCTCGCTGCTGCTGGTCGCGCCGCTGCAGTTCATCGTCAGCCTGGCGCTGGGCCTCGCGCTGCTGCGCCTGACGCGCTACATGTCGCTGGCCGTGCTGAGCGGCGTCACCCTGGTGATGGCCTGGGTGCTGGTGATGGTCAACGCCGGTGAACTGCCGGAGATCTACAACGTCTACGCCATAGCGGGCGCCCTGCTCATTTACATCCGCTTCCTGGGCAACATACGCCGTCTGCTGGCCGGCACGGAGCGCCGCGTGGGCGAGTCGGCCTGACCCTTATCGAGTTCACACGGGAGATATTTTATGATCGTCGTTGCAGGAGACATCGTCGTCAACGAAGGCACGCGTGAGCAGGCCATCGCGGCCATGATCGCCGTGGCCCACGCCACGCAGCAGGAAGCCGGCTGCATCCGCTACAATTTCTTCGCCCACCTTGAGGACGAGCACAGCTTCCTCGTTTACGAGGAATGGGAGAGCCAGGCGCACCTCGACGCCCACCTCTCGGCCGACAACCCGCCGGCGCACATGGTGGCCTTCCGCAAGGCCAACGAGGGCGTGCGCAAGGCCTCCAACGTCAAATTCATGACGGCCAGCGTCAACGCGTGAAACAAGGCATTTGCGTGACGCAGGACAGTTATACGGACAAGAGAAACGCCCCGGCATGCCGGGGCGTTCGCAATTCAGTCACGAAGTGTTCTGTTCAGGCGGAGTCTGAGGCTCGATTGTTTTCTGTACAAAAATATCCTTGTGTGCGTCAAAGAGCGCAGCCTTCCGATCCCATTCATCGGATGTCATCTGTGGCAAGAGCATGGCGTACTCTCCCTGCGTAGAAAGGGTAATCCTCACTAGAGGAGGCTGCCCGCCAGAAACTCCAAGCTCAGGGCTAGATTCGGTTACACCAATCTCGACATTGTGATTGCTGTTGTCACTCACCGGTTTTGACATTTCACCATCATCATCGAGATTGACAAGCTGAATAGTAGCGCGGTAGACGTCGATAAAACGCTCGGCACCGCTTTCGGTGAAGTTCTTGTCGAAGAGCAGATATTCTCGCAACACTCCGTCAGTGACTTCGGGCAAGGCGTCAAAGATTTCACGAAAAAGCGGAGGCGAAAGGGCAGCGGTTTTTAATGCTGCTTGATATTCTCTAGATGCGGGATGTCGCATTACAAAGGTCAATCCTCGCCGAGATATCTTTGGCTTTTCTGTGTTCTTGCCTCCCTTTTTGCCTTCAAGGAGTCCATATTGCCTCAATGTGGATATCTTGCTCTTTGACGGTCCACTGACGCTTTTATAACCCCAGGCGCTGGCGGCATCGATCGCCATGAACTGACCCCTATGGACCTTGTCGTAGAGCTTGCGCAAAAGATCAAGGGCTGTTTCCAGATCAACGCTCGGGTAGCTGGGACTCCGGGGCTTCGCAACCATGATTCACCTCATTTCACAACACATGCCGTATTGTAACACGAAACGGAAACATGTCAAAATGGGAACTTGCTACGTACTTGACAACAAACGGACAAAACGATAGGCTGTCTGGAATGCGAACCCCCGAGAATCCAACTCTCGGGGGTCCAAGGGGCGGTGGATGGTTCCAACATTCGGCTACCCACCTGTGTGTATGGGGTTCAATTCCCGACCGCTCCACAACGGCAGTATAGCATGACCCTTGACTGTTGGCACAGGAGGGTGGTCACCGGTATCGCGCTTGGCAACTGTGGAACAGTTGAAGTGGTGACATTGATTACTTGCACGCTGGCGAGAAGGCGTTATACTGGCGCCATCTGTCAAGGTAGACGAGGAGGTGATCCTGATGAGCGATCAAGGTAAGGTGGAGGTACGGCTCCGCTAGGGTACTCACCTCAGTAACACGGGGGTGAGTGGACACCGCGGAGCGGTGTCGCCCACCCAACCTTCGCAAATTGCGGCCCAGGCTAACCCCCTGGGCCGCAGCCGTTAAACGGGCGGGTGCCCCTGCGCCTGTCCGGCCCGCCAGGCGTTGCCTTGACGCGGACGTCCGCCATCGGATATTTAAAAAGGGTGGAAGTTGACGCGGCCGGCCGCGGCCTGCCAGGCGCTGCCTTGACCCGGATGTCCGCCGCCGGATATCAAAAAGGGTAGAGGATGACGCCCGTCGCCTCGGCCAGCGCCACCAGCAGCGGCGCGATCACCAGCGCCGGCAGGAAGTTGGCCACCCGCAGCGGCCGCAACTCCAGCAGCACCAGCGCCAGACCGATCAGAATGACGCCGCCGACGGCCGTCATCTCGGCGATCATGGCGACGCTCATCACCTCGCCGAGCGTGCTGCCCAGCAGCGCCAGGCCGCCCTGCAGGACCAGGATGGTCACGATGCTGAAGAGCACGCCGACGCCCATGCTGGCCGCGAAAGTCGCCGCCGTGATCAGGTCCAGAACGCTCTTGATGGCCAGTTGCTGAAAGCCGATCGGCAGCCCCATGCCGTCCTGCAGCGAGCCGACGAAGGTCAACGGCCCGATGCAGAAGACCAGGCTGGCCGAGAGATAGCCGTTGATGAAGCGCGATCTGGCTTCGCTGTCCGAAGCATCTCCCACACGCGCCTGCAGCCAGGCGGCGAAGCCCTGCAATCGCCCGTCGATATCCAGCAGTTCGCCGAGCACCACGCCGCTGACGATGCTGACCAGCGGGATGATGATGTTGCCGCTCTGGCCGGCGTTGCTGACGCCCACCACGACGGTCACCAGGCCGATGCCGCTGACCACCGCCCCGCGCAGGCGTTCGTTGAGGCGCTGGCCGATGAGCAGGCCGGCGAGGCCGCCGAAGAGCACTGCAATGGCGTTGAGCAGGGTGCCGCCCAGGGTCGCGCTCCTTGCCTGCGTGACAACGAGCGCCGATTGTAGGCGCCTGCAGGCGTCAGGACAACGCCGGGGCAGGCTACAATGCATTCAGGAACAAGAAGGAAAAAGGTATTGATCCTCCGGGCGCTGCTGCTGACTCTGCTGCTCATTCTGCTGCTGGGCGTCGCGCCGCTGACGGCGCAGCCCCCGGAACCGTCCCCTTCGCTTCGCCGCTCCGGGGATAAACCGGACACGCTCGCTGCCCTGGCCGTCGCGGAGGTCCCGCCGCGCGATCGGGTGGAGCTGGCGCGCCGCGTCATCGGCCTCGTCGAGCGCCCGCCCACTGCCTTCGCCGCGCCAGCCGCTGCGCCGGACTGGCAACCAGGCGACCTGCTGTCCTTCAACGTCACCAACGAGCAGGAGAACCGCCGTTTCGATGTCGAGGCCAGCCTGCGCGCCAGCGGCGAGCACGCCTGGCTCTGGGTCGAAGCGGGCGTCGACGTCGATCTGTCGCGACTGCAGGCGCTGGCGCAGATTTTCGACCGGCAAATCTACGGCGCGCTACGCGAGCTTTTTGGCAGCGAGAACAAACCGGGCGTGGACGGCGACCCGCGCATTTACGTGCTCTTCACGCGGGGCCTGGGCCCGCGCGTGGCCGGTTACTTCTCCAGCGAGCACAGCTGGCCGCGCGCGGCCGTCCCCACCAGCAACCAGCGCGAGATGGTCATCTTCAACCTGGACGTGTTGGGGACAGAAGTCGACGCCACCGCGCTGGCCGGCCTCGCCGCGCACGAGTTCCAGCACATGATCCAGGCGCACCAGGACCCCAACGAAAACGTCTGGCTCAACGAGGGTTTTTCCGGCTTCGCCGAGTTGCATGGCGGTTTCAACTTTGGCACGGAGGCCGAGGCGAACGCCTTTCTGGCGCGACCGGGCACGCAGCTTAACACCTGGCCGGAGACCGGCGACACCTACCCGCACTACGGCGCCGGCCTGCTCTTCGTAGCCTACCTGCACGATCGCTACGGGCCGCAGGCGCTGCGGCAGTTGTCGCAGCATCCCTTGGCCGGTTTGAGCGCGCTGGAAGCCCTGCTGGCCGACCTCGGCGAGCCAAATGCCGATACCTTCTTCGCGGACTGGGTGCTGGCCAACTGGTTGCAGGATGCGCAACTTGCGGACGGCCGCTACGGTTATCGCAGTCCGCTGTCGCTGCGGCCGCCGCCGCCGGTCGCCAGGGTCGACAGCTACCCCTTCAGGCGCGCGGCCAGCCTGGCGCAGTACGCGACGGACTATCTGCAACTGGACGGGCTGCGGGGCGCAGCAGCGCTGGAGATCGCGCTGGAACTGCCAGCGCAGGCGCGCCTGGCGCCGACGGAGGCCGCCAGCGGCCGGCGTCTGTGGTACAGCAAGCGCCAGGACAACAGCGACACCACGCTGACGCGCGCCTTCGACCTGCGCGGTCTGTCCCGGGCCACGCTGCACTTCAGCCTCTGGTACCACATGGAAGCACTCTGGGACTACGGCCACGTGCTGCTCAGCTACGACGGCGGGCAGCGCTGGCAGGTGCTGGAAAGCCCCGCCATGACCCGCGCCAACCCGCATGGCAACGCCATCGGTCCGGGTTACACGGGCCGCAGCGAGGGCTGGTTGCAGGAGCGCATCCCGCTGGATGCCTGGGCCGGGCGGGAGGTGCTGCTGCGCTTTGAGGTGCTGACCGACGACGCCATCACCCAACCCGGCATGCTGCTTGATGACGTCCGTATTCCCGAGCTGGGCTACGACAGCGACTTCGAGATGGACGATGGCGGCTGGCAGGCGCGCGGTTGGGTCTGGAGCGACAACCGGGTGCCGCAGCGCATGTGGCTGCAGGCCCTGCAGAGGGGCGCCGGCGAGCCGCAGTTGCAGCGCTGGCTGGTGACGGAGCCCGGCGTCTGGACATTGTCTCTGCAGCCGGACACGACCCAGGTGACGCTGGCGCTCTCACCCATGGCGGCGCTGACGACCGAAGCGGTGGACTATGCGTTGCGCCTGACGCTTTACTGACCCCTTCGCCGTTTATCCTGGAAGGGGTGTCAGCACAAGTGCTGAAATGGCCGCGTCAGGCTAGAAGGGGATCTCGCCGACGTCGGAGGGCGGCGGGGCGAAATCGCCGTCGCCGTCGCGCTGACGCGGCGCCTGACTGCCGCCATAACCGCCCCCGCCACCGCCGGCGTCGTCCTGGCGACTGCTCATGAAGCGCACGTCGCGCGCGCGCAGGTCCAGGCTGGCGGCCGGCTCGCCGGCGTTGTTGGTGTAGGCGCGGGCGCTGACCGTACCGGTCACCAGTACGCGGCTGCCACGGCTGAGATACTGGTTACAGGTCTCGGCCTGGCCGCCCCAGACTGACACGCGGTACCAGGTCGTGCGTTCACGCCGTTCGCCGCTCTGACGGTCGTTCCAGCTTTCGCTAACGGCCACGTTCAGGTTGCAAACAGCCGTGCCACTCTGGAGATAGCGCAGCTCGGGGTCACGTCCCAGGTTGCCTACGATGATGGTTTGATGCCAGGTCGTCATGAGAGCCTCTCCTTGCGGGAAATTCTGCGCCAGAGTATAGCGCAAGGCCGTGGTTCACATCAGCAGATTCTATGGCGTCGCCGGCGCGCCGCCTTGCGACAATTGTCGGCAGTGAGTGCTCACTTGCCCCGTCCTCGCAAGCGGGCCAGCAGCCAGGGCGCGCCGTAGAGCGCTGCAATGGCGAGGAAGGGCAGGACAATGCGGCTCTCACGCCCGATCATGCCGGCGGACTTGACCAGCAGTGTACCAGCGCTGAAGTAGGCGATGATCAGAAACAGGCACCAGAAAACGATCCAGTGTCGCTCGCGCAACAGACGCCACAGGCCGACGACCGCAAGCAGCATCAGGCTCCAGTTCCACAAAAGCAGGGGATAGTGGACGGGGTTAAACACCTCACTGCGTGGCGACAGCGGCGGGACAAGGCCATAGAGTCGCAGGAAACCCGTCGGGAAGGTCGCCAGCCAGGCGAAGGGATGGTCCCTGAATATTTCCAGGCTGACGCCTAGCAGCGCCTGTTCCACTTCCGGCCCGGCGGCGAGCCAGTCGTGTCTGTTCGCGCTCATCGGGTCGCCGCCGATCCTTGCCTGTACCGCAGCGAGAACCTGCGCCTCGCTTTCCTGCACACTCATGCCGGTTGCCAGCCGCAGAACCGGCACGGCGCGGTACCAGGCCAGGGTCCAGGTGCCCACAGTGGAGAAAGTCGGGTTGCCGAAAACAGCTGCGTTGTGGTTGACCCACAATTGCATGCCCGCCAGGCTGATGAGCGCAAAGACAACGATCGCGGGCCAGTGACGGCGACTTGTCCACAGCAGCCACAGCACCAGAATGAGCGGCAGGGCATAGATGGAGGGGCGCGCGTAAACCGACAGCAAAAGCATCAGGGCCGCGAAGACAGCCCACAGGAAGACGCGGCCTTGCGTGCGCGCCTGCACCAGGGCCACCAGGCCGAGCATCATCGCCAGCGCGCCAACGAAGGCCAGCGAACCCGGACCAAGGAAAGCGGTATAGCGGATGCCCAGCGGGTCGACGGCGACCAGCAACGCGGCCAGCAGGGCGCTCCCCTGTCCCAAAGCCAGACGACGCGCCAGCAACCAGGTCAGGGGAGTCAACAATGTGCCGATCAACGCGTTGAACGTGATGATCAGCGTGACGTTCTGCCCGGCGAGGGCAATCAGTAGCGGGAAGGCCGGCGGCCGCACAAGAAAATGGCTGTTGTTGAAATCTCCTCTCTTCAGAAAGTGCCGCGCGGCCTGTCTGTAGGACGCATAATCGCCCTGGTCAACAAGCGACAGGTCATGCGCCAGTGCTCCCCATCCCCAGGCCAGGCGCAGCGCCAGAGCCAGCAGGGTCAGGGCCACCAGCAGTGTGCCGCGCCGGCCTCGCGGGAGCTGTGCCAGCCTGGAAAGTCGCTCTTGCATGTCGAATTACGAGCCCGGGATGCTCAGCCGCAGCAGTTCCCAGGCGTCGCCCGGGGGCGCATCCGTTTCATCGCGCACCGGCAGGCGTTCACCGGTCCGGAAGTTGTAGAGGCCGAGCGTGACGCGGTAGTCGCCAGGCGGCAGGTCCTCGGGCAGGGTGAAAAAGAAGCGCGGGCTGATGAGGGTCTCTTCGGGGCGTTCCCAGGTCCGGGTCAGGCGGGCGGGGACGGCGGGGTTGCCGTCGACCTGGGCGAGCGGACGGGGGTCGTCGAGGGCGCCGAGGTGCAGGAAGAAGGAGTAGTTTTCGGCTGGCGCGGAGGACGCATTCCAGTAAAGCGTGACGCTGAACTCGTCACCGGGCCGTGGGTCAGGGGTGTGCAGGTCGTAGCCGCTGAGGCGGATGTGCTCACCGAAGCGGACGTCGGTCTCGTGCTGCATGCGCCACAGGCGGTAAAGGACGCTTTCGTTGTCGCGGCGTTGGGGCGGGGCTGTAAATTCCCTTATCAGCAGCATCTGGGCCAGCAAGGCCTGTCCTTCCGCGTCATTGCTTAACTGATTGTCGTGGATGGTGGCGGGGATCAGGGCCCAGGTGAGGTGGTAGTCGTCGATCCACGCCTGCAGCGGCTTTTCGCGGATGTCGTCGACCTTCCACCAGTTGAACCAGACCCGATGCGGCATTCTGCTGCGGACAGGGTTGAAGAAGCGTTCGGTGGGTTGGTAGACGAGGATGTTGGAGGACTCAAGGTTGTCGTCGACCCAGTTGCGCACGATGACAGGCCAGGGCAGAACGCGGTAGTCCTGCACCAGGCGCAGGGCAGGCGGCAGCAGCAACAACAGCGCGTAAGCCGGCAGCAGGGCCTGCGCGATGCGGCGAATGCGCGTCTGCCGCAAGTTGGACAGGAGTTGCGCAACCGTCGTGGCCAGCAGGAGGTAAAGCATCAGGGTTGCCGGCAGCAGATGGCGCGGCCAGATGCGTTCAAGTGAATCCGGTCCGTAAGGGCGGATGGAACTGGTCGCCCAGGTCGTCAGGAACATGATGACGGTCACCATCAGCAGTGCAGGGATGGACAGGGGAGCGGCGGCTCGCGCGGCACGGTCGCGCAGCGCCAGCAGGACAAGCAACAGGACCAGCGGCAGGGTAAGGGGATGGGCCAGCTGCAAGCTCCGTTCCAGGAACAGAAAAAAGGCGTCCATGTCCCACAGGTAAGTGCTGAGCGCCTCCTGCGCATGGGTCTGGAAACGTGCCGGCAGGCGCTCCAGAATCAGGATGCCGGCAGTGATGCCGAGCACAAGGCTGGCGCCGCTCAACAGCAGGACGAGGCGCCAACCCGGTCGATAGTGGCGCCATGCCTGCCAGACCAGCGCAGCGAAGCCCGGCACAATGGCGACCAGCAGGCGGTACTCGGCCAGGAAGCACAGCAGGCCCAGGGCCATGCTGGCCAATGCCAGCCACCAGCGCCGGGGAGAATCCAGTGACTTTGCGGCCAGCAAAACGCTGAGCATCAGCAGGGGGATGACCAGCGACTCGCCAATGGCGTAGATCATCACCTCAAGCACGTCGGCGTCGAAGGCCCACAGGGCCGCGGCGATGATGCCGGCCAGGGCGCCACCGCAGCGCCGGCCCAGCATCGCGAACCAGATCGCGCCGAGCGTATTGAACAGCAGCATGAAACGCCGCAAATCGAGCACCGCGTCCACCGCCAGTGGGCGTCCCTGCGCCTCGGCGAAAGGTTGCGCCAGTCGATGCAACCAGATGTTCAGCGGCGGGTAGGAGCCCGGATCGTACTTTGGCCCCATGACCACGGGCATGTCACGCGCGATGCGTCCGGTGAACCAGATACGCAGTTCGTCGACTTCCTCGAACCAGGGCAGGCCGAAGTCATGCACCAGCACCCGCAACACCAGCCCGCCGAAGATGATCAGGCCGACGATGAGCCAAAAGTGCCGTTCCGGCTGCAGCGACAGTGCGCGCGCGTTACTTGCCGCGCGCCGCATGGCCTCAACGCGCATCCAGGCTCCCGGTGCCTGTGCCTGTGCCGGAGCCGGGGACGGATCCGGTACGCCAGCCGGGCGCGTCAACGCGTTCGCCATCAATGTAGGCCAGATGCTCCTCAATCAGGGCGGGCGGTACCAGCGAGCGGAAAAGGCGCATACTACCCCAAAGCACTGCCAGGTCATCCAGTTGGCCCAGCAAGGGCAAAAAGTCCGGAATCAGGTCCAGCGGTGAGACGAGGTACAGCGCCGCCGCGACCGGGATGGCCTTCTGCCACAGGGGTACGCGTTCGTCCAGCAGCAGACGGCGCAGCAATTTGAGCTCACGGATTTGCCCGCCGTCCTGCAGTTGCGGCAGGGAACGGGCCAGTTCCGTCGCCAGGTCGCCGACGCGCTGCTGCCAGCGCCCCTCCCGCAGCAGACGCCACAGGGCCTGGCGCAACTGCGCGTCACCCGTCCGCAGTAACAGTTGCATCAGTCGCCAGCGTACATTGGTGTTCATACTTCGCTCACCATATCCTGCCCAGTATACGCGCCCGATCCGCCTCCGTCACAGAACCAGTTCAGCAGCCATTAATCCGTTATCCTTAAAGTGGCGTTACAAAGGGTGAACAGCAATTCACAAGCAGGAGCTGGACATGACCGGCGAACGCATACTGGTAATCGAAGACGAAGTGGCCATCGCCCGTTTCATCGAACGCGGCCTGATCTTCGAAAATTACCGTCCCGTCATACGTCACGACGGCCACAGTGGCCTTGCGGCCGCGCGCGACGAGCCGCCGGACCTGGTCGTCCTTGACTGGATGTTACCAGGCCTGGATGGACTGGAAGTGTGCAAGCGCCTGCGCAGGGCCAGCAGCGTGCCGGTGCTGATGTTGACCGCGCGCGACGACGTGAGCGACCGCGTACAGGGCCTTGACGCCGGCGCGGACGACTACCTCGTCAAGCCCTTCTCCTTCCAGGAGTTGCTGGCCCGCATCCGTGCGCTATTGCGGCGCAATGCGCCCGCCAGCCGCCCCGACGTGCTGCGCTTCGCCGATCTCTCGCTGGATACCGGTACGCGCCGGGCGCAACGCGCCGAGCGCATGATTGACCTGACGGCCAAGGAATACGAACTGCTGGAACTTTTCATGCGCAATCCGCGCCAGGTGCTGACGCGTGACGTCATCTTCGATCGCGTCTGGGATTATGATTTCGGTGGCGCCAGTAATATCATTGAGGTCTATGTGCGCTACCTGCGGCAAAAGAGCGAGGCCGGCAACGAGCCGCGCCTGATCCATACCGTGCGTGGCGTGGGCTACGTGCTAAGGGAGGAATAGCCGCGCCGACATGACCTTTCGCAAGCGGCTCATCCTTTACTTTTCCGGCCTGCTGGCCATTTTCATCCTGGTCTTTGGCGTGCTCGTTTACGCAGTGCTGGACAGCGCCCTGATGCAGTCCGTCGATCGCCGGCTGGAAGAGACCGCCACCCTGGTCATCAACAACAGCCGCGGCCTGTCCTCCCTGGTGAGCACCCAGCGCGTCATCGTGCTGCCCCGCCTTGATGTCCTCAGCTTTCCGGGCGTCGGCGTGCAGGTCTGGTCCGTCGATCGCGATCCACCACAACTGGAAGCCTCCTCCAACAACATTGCCGCCAGGGAGTTGCCGCTTAACGAGAGCGCACTGGGCGCGACGGAGCCGGTCTACGCCAACGTCACGCTGAACGAGCATGCCATGCGCGTACTGACCAGCCCGATGAGCGCCGGTGGCGAGTTGCTGGCCAACGTGCAACTGGTCATGTCTCTGCGCGCCATGCATGAAACGCGACAGAATCTGCTACTCGTCATGGGCCTGGGCGGCAGCCTGGTCGTACTGGCCTCGATCGCCGCCGGCCTGTGGTTCTCGCAGCGCGCCCTGCGTCCCATCCGTCGCATCGCGGCGGCGGCGGCCTCCATCGCGCGAACGGACGACCTGAATACCCGTCTGGAATGGCAGGGGCCAAGTGACGACCTGGGCCGTCTCGTCTCGGTCTTCAATGACATGATGGCGCGCCTGCAGGGCCTCTTCAGCGTGCAACAACGCTTCGTCGCCGATGTGTCCCACGAACTGCGTACGCCGCTGACCGCCATCCACGGCAATCTGGATCTCATCCGACGCTATGGTATGGACGAACCCTCGCTGGAGGCCATTGAGGGCGAGGCCGGGCGCATGGCGCGGATGGTCGACGATCTGCTGCTGCTGGCGCGCGCGGACTATGGCGGTCTGGTGCTGGAGCTGAAAACGCTGGACCTCGACACGCTCTTGCTGGAGGCGGGGCGGGAGGCGAAACTACTCGTTGGAGAGCGCAATCTGGACATTGAGATGCGCCGCCTGGAACCCCTGCGCGCCAGGGGCAACGCCGACCGCATCAAGCAGTTGCTGCTAAACCTGGTGGACAACGCGATCAAGTTTACGCCCGACGGCGGCCGTATTACACTGGGCCTGTACCGCGACGCCCACGACGCCGTGCTGGAGGTTGCCGACAGCGGCATCGGCATCGTGCCTGAGGACCGGCAACGCATCTACGACCGTTTCTGGCAGGCAGACCCCTCGCGGCGGCGCGCGCAACAACACGGCCAGGATGCGGGCCTCGGTCTCTCGATCGTGAAGTGGATCGTGGACGCGCATCAGGGACGTATTGATCTTGACAGTACGCCCGGCAAGGGCACCACGTTCCGTGTGCGCCTGCCGCTGGTGCAGGAAACGCCGGCACTGCCGCCGCAAGGCGAAACGGCCCATGGCGGGCGCCGGCGCCCTGCCTGGTTGCGGGTACGCCGCAACGGGGAGATCGCGGCGCAACAGTCGGGTGACGCTTCGTAGCAGCGGTGACAGGGGGTTGGCATGGCACACATGCTCGTCGAGCAGCTGCGCTTCACGCGCAGCGAGTGGTTACGCGGCCTGCAGGACGTCGACGCGGAGGGTGCGCGCCGGCGCCACGGGCGCATCAACGCCATCAGCTGGATGATCGGCCACCTGGCCTGGCACGAACAGTTTTACTGGTTTCGCCTGGCGCAGGGGACAACCCCGCTGCCGGAACTGGGGGCCTATGGCTTCGGCAAGCCCGCCAGCGCGCCCCCGCCGGACGAGGTTTGGGAGGCCTGGCATTGCATCACGGCCATGACCGACCCCTGGCTGGACGAACTCACTGCGGAATCGATGGGCGACTACCTGGTCGCTGACGCCAGCCGGCAGGAAAACATTGGCACCCGCCTGCTGCGCATCAACTATCACTACTGGTTCCACCTGGGCGAGGCCCTGGCCCTGCGTCAGTTGCTGGCCGGCCGGTCGCAGCATCCCCTGCCAGAGTTCGTCGGTTCGATGGCCGCGACTCCCTGGCGGCCGGGCTGACGCCCTGTCCTTTCCCTGGCACAACAACACAGAGCGCTGCGCCCATCCAGCCGCCCGGTGACTCCGGCGGGGTGAATGATTTACACTGGACCCGAGCGAGAGCGAAGACAGCCGCGAGGAAGCAGGGAGGAAGACATGGCACATGTACTGGTTGAACAGTTGCGTTTCACGCGCCGGCACTGGCAGCGTGGGCTGACGGACGTCACTGCGGAGCAGGCCCTGCAGCGCCACGGGCGCATCAACCCGATCTCCTGGATGGTCGGCCATCTGGCCAGCCACGAGCAATACCTGTGGTTCGTGGAGGGGCAACAGCAGGAGGGGCCGGCGCCGCAAGTGTTCAGTTGCGCCTACGGCCAGCCGGCCAGCGCGCCGCCGCTGGACGAAATGTGGGATGCCTGGCAGCAAATCACCCAGGCCGCCGACCCATGGCTGGACAGCCTGACGTCAGCGCAGATGGAGGAATACCTGCCCGGCGATGAGAGACAGGTGGAGAACACTGGCTCCAGCCTGCTGCATGTGATTTACCATTACTGGTATCACCTGGGCGAGGTCATGGCGGCCCGCCAGTTGCTGGCCGGCGAGTCACAGCATCCCCTGCCGGAGTTCCCCGGCCCCCTGTTGGGGGCCTTCTGGCGGTCGCCCGACTGACGCGCCGTTGTTCAGCCGGCGGCTTCCGGCGTCGGCGTCAGGGCGGCCTGTGCCGTCACCGTCGCCAACACGGCGCCGGTCTCCGCGGTGGCGGTGGCCTGGGCGACAGCCGTGGCCGTCGCGATCTCGACCTCGCTCAGCGGGTTGAGCGTGGCCGTGGGCAGGGGCGTCGCGGTCGGCAGCGCTTCCCAGGGCGGGTCGTCGATCCGGTCGAGGACCGCGTCCAGGGGCCGGCTGTTGACCAGCAGGACCTGCTTGCCCTGTTCCAGGTCGGGCGCGGACGCGACCGCGTCCAGTTGCCGCTGCATGACGTAGTAGCGCGTGCCCTGCGGGTTTTGATTGCCGACGAAGACGATCTCCAGCGGTCCTTCGCCACGGTCGATTTCGAGGGTCCAGGCCGGCGCGTCGAGGCCGAAAGCGCTCGTGTCGTCAATCTCGAAGCTGCTGCCGGCGGCCAGTTGCAGCAGGTCCGCGACGGTCTCTTGCGCCGCGCTCTGGTCCACTGTGCGCTGCGCCGCGTCGGCCGGGCCGCTGAGGGCCCAGACATCCTCCGCGCGGGTCAACTGGATGGCGCTGCCGCTTTGGTTGTCACGCAGCGCCACGCTGACGATATCCGCCTCTGACAGCGCCGGCAGCAGGGGGCCGCCCTCCTCCTGCACGACGGGCGTGGCGACGGCCTCTTCCTCGTCCTCGCCCTGGCTGAGGAGCAAAACGGCAAGGATGACGATGACGCTGACCAGCAGCAGCAGCAGGGTGTTGCGGCTGAGACGCATGACTCACTGCCCTCCCTGTGGCGCGCTCTCGCGGTTGTTGAACCAGACCAGGGCGCCGATCGCCAGGATGCCGAAGGGCAGCAGCAGCGTGGTGATGACGTTGATCAGCGCGATGCTTTGTGCGTCGGCGAAAAGCGGTGCGTCCTGCGGGCGCGCGGCGCTCTGGATGTTGACCTGGGAGAACCAGTCCTCAAAGTCCGTGGCCCAGAAGATGCTGTCAACGGCCACGTCGAAGTTGGCCACGCCGTTGATGCCGGTGAAGCCGTTGGCCAGCATCGAGGTGCTGCCAAAGAGCACCACCCGTGCGCCGGTCTCGCTGTTTTCGGCCGCCGCGGCCAGCACCAGCGGCCCCGTCAGGCTGGTCTCCTCCGGCTCGATGTTGCCTTCCAGCACGGCGCTGAAGTCCGTCATGTTGTAGGAGTCGGCCGAGGAGGAAGCCAGGGTCGTCACGGTCACTGAAGTCGGCGGCGCGTCCGCAATTTCGATGCTGTGCGGCGCCTCAAAGACCAGCGCGAAGCCGCGCGAATATGGTTGCGTGATGCGATGGGAGGTATCCAGTTCCGTGCTGACCGGATAAAGCGGATTCTGAAAGGCCTGGCTGCGATCGAGCACCATGTCGTTGCGGAAGCGCAGGCTGAAATGCTGGTGGAGCCAGTCACCGAGCGCCGCATCGGCGGCCAGGGGCGCGCGGCCGGTCTCCAGGCCGGGCGCGGCCAGCAGGATCAGCTTGCCACCGCCGGCGAGGTAGTCGGTCAGCACCGCCAGTTCCGGTTCGGAGAGAGGCCGGCTGCCCCCGGCGATGATCATGATCTCGCCGTCGATGGCCGGGTCATTCAGGCGCAGCGCGCTTGCGGGTCGCGTGAAATCCAGCAGCGGCACCTCGCGGTTGGTCCAGTCCAGTTGCTGTTCCAGGCCGAGGCTGAGGGTGGAGAGACCCTCCGGCCCGGAAGCGTTCATGGCCGGGCCGTCTTCCACCTCGATGAACCAGGTGCGGAAGTCGCCGGCGACGGCGTTGCGCAGGATGGCGTTGGTCAGGCCGTCCTGGCTGAAGAAGCGCAAAAGTTCGCCTTCCTCGATGTCCGGCTCGCCCTCCGCATTGAGACGTGTGACGAATTGCTGGTTGGGGTTGCTGGCGCCCATCTGTTCGGCGCGCAGGGGGTTACGGTCAAGATCGACGAATTCACTGATCACCTTGCCCTGGCTGGTGGACACGTATTCCGCCATCAGCAGTTCCAGCTGGTCGCGAATGCCCGCCGAGGTGGCGCTGATAAAGGTGGTCACGTGCACCTGCGGCAAGCTGGGGTCGGCGCCAATGGCAGCGATGGCGGCGCGCCCTTCGCTCGAAAGCGCGTATTCGTTGGATTCGCTCAGGGTGACGCTGAGGTTGGCCTGGCGCACGAAGGTGTAAATGGCGACCAGCGCGGCCAGCACGACCAGGGTGACCAGCAGGCTGGTGCCGCCGAAGCGCAGCGTGCGCCCGGTGAGTACGGCGCGCACTTGCTGTGGCGCCGTGAAGGCCCAGCCCAGCAGCGCCAGCACTGCGATGCCCAGCGCGCCCCAGGCGACGACGGCATCCGCATTGACGGCAAAGGCCAGCAGCGCTGCCAGGCCGGCGGCCAGCGCCAGCAAAAGCAGGCTGCGGGGTGGCAGGAAGGGCTGATCGTCGGAAAGTTTGTCTTGCATGTTCAGGCTCTCCAGCGACGGGTTTCAACCAGACGGGTGGTGATGAAGAGGGCGCCGATGATCACGCAGATGAAATAGACGACGTCCTCGGCGCGCACGATGCCCTGCGCCAGGGTGACGGAGAAGTGGGCCTGCAGCCCCAGTTCGCGCACGAAATCGGCCACGAGGCTGGAACTGCCCTGGCCGGCGATCCAGATGGCGGCGATCTCCGCCAGGTAGAGCACAAGGATGGTGGCCGAGCCGAGAAAGGCCGCCACGATCTGGTCCTCGGTCACGGCCGACCAGATCATGGTGATGGCCAGCACGGCGCCGCCATAGAGCCAGGCGCCGCCATAGGCGCCGAGGGCCACGCCCGCATCCGGCACGCCGATGAAGCTCTGCAGCACGTAAAAGACCAGCGAGAGCAGCAAAAGCGCCGTGTAATAGGCCCAGGCGGCGAGGAACTTGCCGATGATGAAGCTGCTCTCGTGCAGCGGCAGCGTCATCAATACCTCCAGTGTGCCTTCGCGGCTTTCCTCGGCCAGCAGACGCATGGTCAGCAGCGGCGCGATGAGGAACATGAGAAAGGTCAGCAGGTTGGGCGCGAAACCGGCGTCGGCCGGGATGCCGCTGCCGAAGGACAGCGCCGCGTTGGCCTGGGCGATGAAGCCGTTGAAGAGCACGCCGAGGAAGAGCAGCAGCGCGAAGGCGATGGCGTAGGCCACAGGCGAGCGGAAATAAAGGGCCAGTTCGCGGCGAAACACAGCCAGAATGCTATGCATGGCTCACCTCGTCCTCTTCCATCAGGTCCGCCAGGGTTTCTGCTTCGCCGGATGGTTCCTCTGACGGCGCGTGGCTGCCGGCCACCTCAAGGAAGATATCCTCCAGCGTCACCGCCACCGAACGCAACTCGTTGAGCGCCCAGCCGCGCTCCAGCACCGCCCGGGCGATGGCCGGGCGCGGGTCCTGCTCCGGATTGGCGGGCGTGGCCGTGATGCCGTCCGCGCTGATCCCGGCCCGCTCGACCTCGGGCAGGGCGCTGACCAGCGCGAGGGCCTCGTCCAGCGGCGCCTCGACGCGCAGGACCACCGGGCGGCCGCTCTCCAGTTCGCTGCGCAGCGCCTGGGGCGAGCCCTGGGCCATGATCTGGCCGCGGTCGATGATGACCACCTGGTCGCAGATTTGCTCGGCCTCGGAGAGGATGTGCGTACTGAAGAGCACGGTGTGGTCGCGCCCCAGCACCCGCACCAGGTCCCGCAATTCCAGCACCTGGAAGGGGTCAAGTCCGATGGTTGGTTCGTCGAGAATCAGCACCTCGGGGTCGTGGATCAGGGCCTGGGCCACACCGACGCGTTGCCGCATGCCCTTGGAGAGGGTGCGAATGCGACTGTTGGCGCGCGGCAACAGGTCGACGCGCTCCAGTACCTCACGCGCGCGGCGTTTGCCATCGCGCAGGCCGCGGATGTCGGCGATGAACTTCAGGTAGCCAATGGCCGTCATGTCACGATAAAGGGGGACGTTTTCCGGCAAATAGCCGACGCGCCGGCGCACTTCCATGCTGTCCGTGAAGACGTCATGGCCGGCCACGATGGCGCGCCCGGAGCTGGGCGGCATGAAGCCGGTGAGGATGCGCATGGTGGTGGTCTTGCCGGCGCCGTTGGGCCCCAGAAAGCCGGTCACTTCACCGGGCCGGGCCGCAAAGCTGACGTCCCGGATTGCGCTCACCTCGCCATAGCGCTTGCTGAGCCTTTCAACTTCAATCATGGATACCCGTTCCTTCCACGCGCGCCGCAACAGAGTCCCTGATGAAAGCTGCCAATCCTGCGCTTGCGGGCGGCCAGTATAGCAATGGCCAGGCGGCGTGTGCAGGCAGAAAGTGAAGAATCACATTAAAATTGTGTGGCCGCGCAGGTTGTTTCAAGGTGGCAGGCGCTCACCCCGGGTGCGCGCCTGCCACCGCGATACGATGCGTCCGGGTCATCAGCCCGCGAGCGTGACCGGCGCCAGTTCATCTCCAGCCAGCGGCCCTGTTCGTCGCGCCCCAGCACGGCGACCACGTGCCCGCGCGGCAGCTGCGTCAGGACTATACCTGCCGCGTACAGGGGCAAGTCACGCACGTTCAGCCCGCCCGTGTCAACCATCGCGAAGAGCGCGTTCCCGGCGGCAAGGGCGTCCACGCTGGGCGGCGCCAGCTCCAGACGCGGCGCGTCAAGATAACGCGCATTGACCCAGGCGGGTTCACCGTCGATATCCAGCTGCGCCCAGCTTGAATCGAAGTTGCGCCCCAGCACGGCGTATTCCTCGTCGCGCCACAGTTTCGTCACGATCTCACCGCCGAAGAAGTTGGGGATGTCGCGCGCGTTGAGCCGACCGGTGTCGACCTGCGCATTGACCGGCAAGGTCTCCGGGTCCGTCTCCAGTGCCGGCGCTTCCGCCAGCTTCGGCGCCAGCAGGTAGCGTGCGTTGACCCAGCCGGATTCACCGTCGATATCCAGCTGCGCCCAGGATGCATCCTCGTTGCGGCCGGTGACGGACCAGATCGAATTGTTGAAGACCTGCGTCAACACGAGACCGTACTGGTGGTGCGGGAAGTCGCGTACGTTGAGGCCGCCCGTCCGCACGCGGGCGTTGATGACGCCGCCCGCCGCCGCGCTGGCGCCGAGGGGCGCGTCCTGCAGGCCTGGAGCGTTGATGAAGCGCGCGTTGACCCAACCGGTGTCGCCTTCAATGTCGAGTTGGGCCCAGGTGCCTTCCAGATTGCGCCCGACGACGGGGTAGCTTTCGCCGTGGAAAACCTGTGTCAGAATACGCCCCAGCAGAAAGACGGGCGAGTCGCGTACGTTCAGGCGGCCGGTTGCAACAACTGCCGTGATCTCTGCCGTGACCTCTTCCGGGGTCTCTTCCTGAGCCGCCAGTGGCCCACCTGCCATCAAGATCAGTAACAGGGTTACTGCCAACGCAAGTCTGTATATTGTGTACATTTCCAATCCCCCCCCCCCGCGCGGATGTGCCTGGGCAGTATACACGGATGTGAACAGGGAAATGGCAAAATGTCTTAACCAGACTTAAACCTTTATCAACACTACCGGGCGTTTCCCTCAGGAAAAGATATCATCGCACAAGGGGTTGCCGGCCACAGACCGGCGCCGGTCGGGCCGGGAAGGGAAGCCGGGCGAAGTCAGGTTGAGACTGGCGTTGGCGCCGGCTTCGACGTCGGCAAGGTAAGCCTCGTCATGACCATCGTCCCTGACGGCGACCCGCCTGATATGACGCTGCATCGTTACACGCTGACGCGCGCCGGCGCCGTGACACGTCGCTGCGAGTCCCGGGCTGCGGGAGGTCGCTATGGCAATGGCCTGGCGGCCTGTGCCGGCAAACGGGCGAAGCATGCCGCTGGAATGCGTCCGCTGGACCGGTCAGATTGGGTGCCCGACGCCCTGCAAGGTCAGGCTCCAGGACGGCTGTCAGCCGTAGAGCGTGACAGGCACAAGCTGCTCGCGCGGGAGGTAAAGGTAGCGGCCGTTGACCCAGCCGGTGGCGCCCTCGCCAGTGTAGTCGTAGTCGATCTGAAGCCAGTTGCTGTTGGGGTCCCGTCCCAGCACGGAGACGACGTGGCCGCGTGGCAGCGAAGTGATGATCTCGCCCGCCGGGTAAACGGGCCTGGCGCGCACGTTCAGACGGCCCGTATCGACGCGCGCGAAGATCATGTCATGCGCGGCGCTGGCCTCAACGCTGAGTGGCGCAAACTCCAGCCCGGGTGCGGTCTGGATCAGGCTTGCCCTGACCCAGCCGGGCGTACCGTCGACATCCAGTTGCGCCCAGTCCGAAGCGAGATCGCGACCTGTCACGGGGTGGATTTCCCCGCGCCAGAGTTTGGTCACCACCACGCCACCGAGGGCGTTCGGGATGTGACGCACGTTCAGGCGTCCCGTGTTGACGCGCGCGAAGACCAGGTCCTGCGCAGCGTTGGCTGCCACGCTGAGCGGCGCCAGGTCCAGCCGGGGCGCCTCAATGTAGCGCGCGTTGACCCAGCCGGGCTCACTGTTGATATCCAGTTGCACCCAGCTGGAGTCGAAGTTTCGCGCCAGCACGGGGTACACCTCGCCACGCCAGAGCTTCGTAACCACTTCACCGCCGAGGAAGTTCGGCATGGCACGTGCGTTGAGCCGGCCGGTGTTGATGCGGGCGTGGACGGGCAGGTCCTCCAGGTTCATATCCAGTTCTGGCGCAGCCTCCAGTTCGGGCGCCAGCAAGTAACGCGCGTTGACCCAGCCGCTGTCGCCATAGATATTGAGTTGTGCCCAGGTGGAGTCCTCGTTGCGGCCGGTGACGGGCCAGATTGTGTTGTTGTAGATGGTCGAAAGCACAAAACCGAACTCATGGTGCGGGTAGTCGCGCACGTTGAGTTGCCCGGTCTGTACCCGGGCATTGATGATGCCCGCGGCCGCTGCACTGGCGCTGAAAGGAGCGTCCTCGAGGCCCGGCGCAGTGATGTAACGCGCATTGACCCAACCGGGTGAGCCATCGACATCGATGCGGGCCCAGGTGCCCTCCAGGTTACGCCCGACGACGGGATAAACTTCGCCCCGGTCAATCTGCGTAAGTATGCGCCCCGTCAGATAGACGGGAGTGTCCCGAACATTCAGGCGACCGGTATTTACAACCGCCACGATTTCTTCCTGGGCAGCCAGCGGCCCGGCTGCCATGAAAACCAGGGTCATGATTACCGCCAGAACAAGCAAAAACTTCAGTTTCATTGCAGGCTCTCCCTTTTGCGTGTAGCCGGGCAGCATACACTCAGGACTGCCTGCGCTTCATAGAATTGTCGTTATGTGTACGATGCCAATTCCTGGCGCGGGCATTGTCACAGAATTCTCACGAATCCGGCAGATTTTGTCTCTGCCAAAGCGCAATTGTCATGAAGCCGTAGCGCTTCATCTCGAAACTAACTCACAGCAGCGGGACTGGCGCCGGGAGGCCGGCGTGGCCGGCTCAGGTGGAGGCGGCAGTCGCTTCCGGCGTTACGTCCTGCGGGACAGGCGTTTGCGCCGCGGGCAGCGGGTCACCCTCGTTGGCATTGTCTCCGCCCTCTTCCTCTTCAAGAGGCGTCTCGCGGCTGTCGTCGATGACCGCCACGGCATCGAGGTCGGGCAGGACGTTGACCCAGGCGCTGCTGACCCAGCCGGCAATGCCTTCGGTATTGAGCTGCACCCAACTGGCATCGGCGTTGCGTCCGATGACGGCGTAGATCTGGCCCTGGGTGACGATGTGCAAGATCCGGCCCTCGAGGGAGGGTTCCGTGCGCACGTTCAGGTAATCGGCGGTGATGGTGGCATCGGAAAGAACGGCGTCCTCGTTGAGGACGGGGACGGTCTCGAGGCCGGGCTGCGCGTCCAGCCAGTCGTTGTGTGCCCAGCCATTGACCCCGTTCACGTTAAGCCACAGCCAGTCTTCATCCAGGTTGCGGCCCAGCACAGGGTAGCGTTCTCCCTCACGGATTCGCAGCAGGATCCGGCCTGTGAGGTCCGGCAGATCGCGCAGGTTGAGGGTCGCCGTGGTCACGACGGCACTGACCTCGCTTACCGGGACCGGACTGCCGTCGCTTGTCTGCACGTTGTCAAGGTTTTCGGCCTCGACGTAACTGGCGTTTACCCAGGCGCGCAAATCGCCAAACTCCAGTTCCAGCCAGGTGCCGAGGCCGTTACGATCGACCACCGGCAGCACCTGGTTCATGGTGACGAGTTTGACGACGTCTCCGTGCATGCCCGAATCGTTGCGCATGTTCAGGAAGCGCGCCGTGATGCGCGCGCGCGGCGCGTCCTCAGGCGGCGGGGTCAGGAGCGGGTCCATGTTAAAGATCACCTGGGCCCGGCCTTCCTGCTCCAGGTATTCCACGACGATCTTGTGCTCGCCAGTCTCCAGCGGGAGTTCCAGCTGGAAGAGATCGGCGCCCGTGGCGCGCCATTCATCGATAACTGCCACGTCATCCACCAGCACGCGAATCCCGTCATCGGCCTGGGCGCTCAACTGGTAAGTGTCCTCCTCCAGCCAGACGCGAGTCGTCCAGCGTGCGGCGAAGAAGTTGGCCGGAATACCCCTGTGGGGCGACCCCTCGCCCCAGTTGCCGCGGGGCCTGATTTCGCTGCGAACGACCACAGGGTTCCCTGTCAACTCCACGTTGTCGTAGTACTCGGCCGTCCAGCTGCCGGTCTGCGCGGCAGCCGGGAACGCCAGACCGCTCATCAGCAGGAGCAGGAGGCAGCAGATTAAGTTAAAAGGCATAGTATTCTCTGCTCATTCTTATCTGAATGACAACGAACAACAGCAGAATTTAAGCAGATTATAACAGGGCGGGACGACCTTTGACGTTCAGGGCAACCATGGGTCGTCGTCCTGGCCGGCGAGGTGGTTTTCGTGACGGGCCAGGGCGAAGAGCAGATCGGAGAGGCGGTTGAGGCAGGGCAGCAATTGCGGGCCGACGTCTTCCCCTGCCTGCAGGGCAACGACCAGACGTTCGGCGCGGCGGCAGACGGTACGCGCCACGTGCAGGGCCGCCGCCGGCGGCGTTCCGCCCGGCAGAATGAAGACGGTCAGCGGCGGCAGCTCGTCATCGAGACGGTCGATCTCCGTTTCCAGCCAGTCCACTACCGCCGCATCGATGCGTGTGATGTGGTCGCTGCGGGCCTGCAGCGGCATCGCCAGATCGGCGCCGATGCGCAGCAGCAGTGACTGCAATTGCGCCAGACAGTCCTCGTTGCGCGCGCCCAGACTGCGCGCCAGGCCCAGTTGTGCATTCAGTTCGTCAAGTGTGCCGCAGGCCGCGACGCGCAAATGCGTCTTCGGCACGCGCCCGCCCGCGAAGAGTTGGGTGGTGCCGTCATCGCCGCTGCGGGTGTAAAGTTTCATGGTGTCAGGCCGGACGCTACCCCTTGCGCTATCAGAACACCTGTGCTATGCTGCGCCTTGCCGGTGTGCTGTGGTAGATTCCAGGCGTCAGACTACACTGGCCAAGGTCGGATTACCAGCGGGAGCGAGCGCGATGGCAAGGCAGCGAACGAAGAAAAACGCGCAGGGCAGCGACAGGCAGGAGACCGCCCGGCTGAAGGCGCTGGACGCCGCTGTGCAGGACCTCACCCGTCGCTTCGGGGACGGCTCCATCATCCGTCTGGGCGAGGCCAGCGGCCTGGCCGTGGACGTGATTCCTACAGGCTCGCTGGGGCTGGACATCGCCCTCGGCGTGGGCGGTCTCCCGCGCGGCCGCGTGGTGGAAATCTATGGTCCGGAATCCAGCGGCAAGACCACACTTTGCCTGCACGTCATCGCCGAGGCGCAACGCCTGGGCGGCCTGGCGGCTTTCATCGACATGGAGCACGCGCTCGACCCCGTCTATGCCGAGCGGCTCGGGGTGGACGTCGATACGCTTTACATCTCGCAACCGGACACCGGCGAGCAGGCGCTGGAGATTGCAGAGGCGCTGGTGCGCTCCGGCGCGCTGGACGTGGTGGTGGTGGACAGCGTGGCGGCGCTGGTGCCGCGCGCGGAGATCGAGGGCGAGATGGGCGACAGTCACGTCGGCCTGCAGGCGCGTCTGATGAGCCAGGCCCTGCGCAAGCTCAGCGGCGCCATCAAGCAGTCCAACACAGCGGTGCTCTTCACTAACCAGATCCGCGAGAAGGTGGGCGTGATGTACGGTTCACCGGAGACGCAACCCGGCGGCCGCGCGCTCAAGTTTTACGCCAGCGTGCGCCTGGATATCCGCCGCATCCAGGGCATCAAGCAAAGCGGTAGCACGATCGGCAACCGCACACGCGTGCGCGTCACCAAGAACAAGGTGGCGCCGCCCTTCCGCGAGACCGAGTTCGACATCATGTTCTACGAGCAGGGCATCAGCAAGATGGGCGAAATCCTGGACCTCGGCATCGTCCTCGAAATCGTGGAGAAACGCGGCGCCTTCTACCGTTACAATGAGGCCCTGATCGGCCAGGGTCGCGAGAACGCCCGCCGCTATCTGCAGGAAAATCCCGCCGTGCAGGGCGAAATCGAGAATGCCGTGCGCGCCCACTATGGTCTGCCCTCGCTGGTCGCAGCCGCTGACGATCTGAAGGGTTGAACGACGCAGCGCCGGCCCTTGCCCTTCCGCACCCGTCTGGCCACGCGCAGCTTGCCACCCTTGCCGGTCTTGCTGCGTAGTCATGGCATGCGAAGCCTTGTAACAGTGCCGAAGTCGGTGACCCTGCCCCGGATACTGCTGCTCCTGCTGGCCGCAGCCACGCTGGTCGCCTGCTCGGACCTGGTCCCGGCCGCGTCGGCGACCGCCGTGCCAACGGTCGTCGCGCCGGCGGCGCCCGCGCCGGATGCGGCCGAGCTGCTGACCCAGGCCTTCCGCAACATTCGCGGCAGCGCCACCCTGAAGCTGGCGTTGCAGCACAGCGGCGAGCCTTTTCTCATCGCCACCGATTTCGGCAACGTGGCCTTCGAACAGGCCGATATCAGTTTTGTGGCGCCGGACACGCTGCAGGCGGTCGCACAGGTCGCTCTGCTCGGCCTGCCGGTGGACGTCGACCTCTTCGCGCGGGGTGAGCAGCAGTGGTATCGCAACGCCCTGCTGACGGGCGGCAACTGGCAGGGCGGCATCCTGCTGCAGAACTTCAATCCGCAGCAACTGGTCGCGTCCGGCAGCGGCTTCGACCGGGCGGCCAGCGCGTTGCTCAACCTGACCTGGCAGGGTCTGGTGGGGCTGGAGGAGGGGCAGCTGGCCCATCTGCTGCGCGGACCGGCACGCGGCGAGGAGGTCAGCGCCCTGCTGGTCAACCTGGTGCAACTGACGGGCGAGGTGCAGACGGAGGTCTACGTCGACCCGGACACACTGCTGCCGCTGCGCTTTGTGCTGACCCAGCCGGAGCTCGCCACCTGGGAGGTGAATGTCACGGCGGTCAACGCGGCCGTCCAGCTGGACGCGCCGCGCCAGGCAGGGGGCTGATGCCATGCGATTCACCCGGCAGAACACGATGACATCAATGCAGGTAATTCAGGTGAACTGGCAATGGCACGACGGGAAAAGGTACTCGAACGGGCAAGAAACAGTCCCCGTGGCTGGCGCTTTGAAGAACTGCGCAGTCTGCTTGAGCGATTTGGCTTCGTGATATACTCAAGGTCAGGTAGTCACTTTTATGCCGTTCATCCAGACAGTGACGTGAAACCGGGTCTCGTGAAACATTCCCGCGAATTGCCACCCGGATATGTCAGAAACGCGGTCAGGGCGATAGATGAAGTAAAGGCGAAACAAAGAGGTCGAAAATGATTCGCGAAGACCTGTGGCAAAAGGCTGGAAAACTGGCCGACCGCCCCTTCAGCGTTGAGGCGCAGAAGTCACAACTGCTGGACCGCTCCATCGTGGTGGTTGTCGCCAATCCCGAATTGCCAGGCTGCATGGCACAGGGTGACACGCTTAAGCAGGCGCTGGCTGAACTGAAAGAAGCCAGGCAGGAGTATCTCTTTCCGATTCTCAAAGCCGGCAGGCAAGTCCCGGAGCCAAAGCCGACTGCCGGGGGATGTCCACGCATCACCTGGCTGGAGCCTGAACTGATCGACGAGACTCTGTGGTCGCGCGCGGAAGCGCTGGCTGCCCGCGACTACCTGGTCGAATTTTCACCCGAGACGCTTGAGGACGGCAGCGAGGGCGTGCTGGCGGAGAACCCGGAGATGCCGGGCTGCATGGAAAGCGGCCGCACGCCAGCGGAGGCAAAGGCGGCCCTCGCCCGCGGTCGCCATGTCTTCATTTATTGCTTGCTGGAGGCCGGCAAGGCGGTGCCGGAGCCGGGCGATATACACATGATGGCCGATGGCGACGCTGCCACAATTGCCGGCTGACGCACAAAAGGACACAAGCGGAGCACACCCATGGACGCAGCCATTCGCAAGGCCCTGGCCACGGACCTGACCATCGACATCACCACCACCGGGCGCCGCAGCGGCCAGCCGCGCCGCCTCGAGATCTGGTTCCATGAGCTTGAGGGCCGTTGGTACATCACCGGCTCGCCGGGCACGCGTGACTGGCTCGCCAACCTGCTGGCCAACCCGCAGTTCACCTTCCACCTCAAGGAAAGCCTGCAGGCCGACCTGCCGGCGCGCGCCATCCCGGTGTGCGACGAGGCCGAACGGCGCCGCGTGCTGGGCGGCATCTTCGCCGGCAAGGACACGCCGGAGAAGCTGGAGAGCCGCGTCGCCGGCAGCCCGCTGGTTGAAGTGGTGTTTGAGTAGAGAAGCCTAGCGCGCGCAGCCGCCCTCGCCGCTGGGGCGCACCGAGGGCCGCGCGACGTCCGTCGTACCCTTCCACGCATAGGGGTCCTCACCGGCGACCATGACGATGTCGCGGTAGTCGGCGGTGGCGGCGTACGTCCCTTCCGCAAACTGCGTCCAGGGCAGCAGCGACTGCGCGCTCATGTAGTGGTTGACCAGCGCGCGGCGGTGGCCGCTGCGGGCGCGGTTGGGCAGCGAGCGGTGCAGCAGGTAGCCGTTGAAGAAGACGATCGAGCCGGCCCTCACCTCCACCGGCACGGCGTCCCCGTCGCGCCAGGGGAAGCCCTGGCTCTCGTCGGTGCAGTCGAAGCGCGGGTCGTCCTGCTGCTCCAGCGGCCACAGCACGCCGTGCTGATGTGAACCCGGCAACACCCACAGACAGCCGTTTTCGACGGAGGCGTCGTCCAGCGCCAGCCACGCGCCGGTCAGGCTGCGGTCGCGCGTGGGGATGAAGTCCTCGTCCTGGTGCCAGGCCTGGCCGGGCTTGCCGGCGGACTTGATGAAGAGCATCGACTGCATGCACTTGACGTCCGGGCCGATGATCTGCGTCAACACCCTGACGATGGCCGGGTGCGCCAGTTGCGCGCGCATCAGGGGCGAAATCTTGTGCGGGAAGTGGATGCAGAGGTACTGGCGGATGACTTCCTCGTCGCTCTCCTGCGGGCTGTGCGTCAGGCCATTGCGCAGCGATCCGCGCGCGCCGCGGCAGATGCGCGCTGTCTCGGCCCGCAGTTGGCCGATCTCTTCCGACGTCAGGGCGTCAGCCACGACGAGGTAGCCCTTCTCGCGGTAATCGTCCACCAGTGACGTCGCCATGGAGGCGTCAGCAGCCCGGGGCAGGGTTGTGGTATGCGACAGGGTCATCTCGCACCTTCCCGACTTGTTTCTTGCTTCCAACAGCAAAGGTTCCCGCCCCGACTGGCGGGACGGGAACCCTGGATGTTGCCGGTCGATGGTCAGGATCAGCCGTCGGAATCCTCCGACTCCGACTCTTCCTCTTCCATCTCTTCTTCTTCCATCATCTCTTCGTCGTCCATCATGTCATCCATGTCCAGCATCTCGCCGGTGATGGGGTCAACGCCGGTGCTGATGCTGCCGTCCTGCAGGCCGGCGAAGATATCGTCCAGCTGGGCCAGGATTTCGTCCGACACGTCGGCGTCATGCGGCGGCGCCAGGCCCACGCCTTCATTCGCAGCGGAGAGGACGTTGTTGCCGCCGAAGTTCATGTCATCGCCCTCGACCAGTTCCTGCAGCGAGAGGTAAACGCCCTGGTCAACGCGTTTCATGGCGCTGGAGATGAGCATTTCCGCGCCCGGGCTTTCGCCGTTGCCGAAGGTCGTCACGTATTCATCCTGGTCCACGCCGATGACGTAGACGCCTGCCGTCGCTGCGGCCTGAATGCCGCCGGAGCCGGTCGGGCCGCCCGCGCCAAAGATCACGTCGGCGCCTTCAGCGATGAACTGCAGCGCCGTCTCGGCGCCGGCAGCCGGGTCGATGAAGCTGGGGATGTAAACGCCCAGCGCCTCAGCCTCCATGTTGGTGTAGGCCACGCCGTTCTCAAAGCCGTGGCGGAAGCGGATCACCGGCGGAATATCGATGCCGTAGACGCCGGCCACCACGTTGCTTTCGGTCATCAGACCGGCGAGCGCGCCAGCCATGAAGCCCGACTGGTCCTCACGGAACAGGACGCCCACCAGGTTAGGTGACGCTTCGGCATAGAAATGATCGACGCCGATGAAGTAGACGTCCGGGTTCGCCGCGGCGGCGGCCAGGGTCGCATCCGTCATCAGGAAGCCGACCGTGATGATGGCGCCATAGCCGGAGTCGACGCAGGTCTGGATATTGGTCGCGTAGTCCACCTGGCTGGTGGTCTCGATATAGGTCGAGTCAAGGTCAAAGTCATCGACGGCGTCGGTCATGCCCTTGAAGGCAAACTGGTTGAAAGTGCCGTCATTCACGCGGCCGACGTCCGTAATCAGACAGACCGACTCGATCAGCGGGTCCTGCGCAAGGGCCGGCAGCGCCAGCGACATGCTCGCCAGCAACACCAGCGTGAGCAAAAGCAATACTTTTCGGTTCACAGCGAGGGTTCCTCTCATTCTCATGGTCGATAGGGGGACACGCATACTACTGTAACCAATATTTGCCGGACGATAAAGCAGATGCGCCGGATCAGACCACTCAATCATCGCCGGCCGGCCTTTCCCCGGGCTCCACCAGCTGCGCGCCGCTGACCGGATCGCAGCCGGTCTCCTGGCTGCCATCCTGCAGGGCGGCGAAGATCCCGTCCACCTGCGCCAGCACTTCTTCCGGCACATCCGCGTCATGTACCGGCGCCAAGCCCGATACCCTCGCTGGCCGCGTCCAGCAGCCGTACGCCGCCCTCGCCGTGGAAGGTCGCGGCGTCGCCTTCCACCAGCGCCTGCAGGGAAAGGTAGACGGCCTGGTCCACGCGTTTCAGGGCGCTGCCGAGCAGAAATTCGGCGCCCGGGCTCTCGCCCCGGCCGAAGGTCGTCAGGTATTCGTCCTGGTCCACGCCGATGACGTAAACGCCTTGCGCCGCCGCGGCGCGAATGGCGCCGGAGCCGGTAGCGCCGCCGGCGCCGAGAATCACGTCCGCGCCCTCGGCGATGAACTGCAGCGCCGTCTCGGCGCCCGTCGCCGGGTCAATAAAGCTGGGGACGTGGACCCCCAGGGCCTGCGCCCCTTCGTTGCTGTGCTTTACGCCGTTCTCAAAGCCGCAGCGGAAGCGGGCGACCGGCGGGACGTCGATGCCGTAGACGCCGGCCACCACATCGCTGTCGCTCAGCAGGCCGGCCAGCGCCCCCGCCAGGAAGCCGGCCTGGTCCTCGCGAAACTGCAGGCCCACAAGGTTGGCGGGGGCCTCGCTGTAGAAATGGTCCACGCCGATGAAGTAGACGTCGGGGCTGGCCTGCGCGGCGGCCAGCATGCCCTCGTAACCGCCCTGGTTGAAGGTGCCGTCGTCGACGCGCCCGACGTCCGTGACCAGACAGACCGGCTCGATCAGCGCGTCCTGCGCCTGCGCCGGCAGCCCGAACAGCGTGATTGCAAACATGGTCAGCGTCAGCCGAAACGTCAGCCAGGCGTTGTTCATCTCGAGAGACCCCCGATCCCGCCCGGCAAGCGGCATTTTACATGGGAAGGGGCACGCCGGCCCGGCAAATCAGCCGAGCAGGTCCGGCAGCGTGAGCGTGATATCCAGTTGCTGGCGGCCGTTGGCGGGGTTGTGGCTGTGCAGGCCCAGTTGACGTACCTGCTGCAATTGCGGCCCGGCGGCTGCCGGCAGGAAGGTGGCGTAGAGCGGCGCGATATCGACATAGAGTTGCGGCGGTCCGTCCTGCGCCAGGGCCTGCCAGCGCGCGCGATCGATGAGTCGGTCGTCGCCGCGCAGCGCGCGTTCCATGGCCTGCGGCGCCGCGCCCGTGCCCAGCAACAGCAGGCCGTCGTCCAGCCAGACCTGCAGCGGCGGCTCGACAAAGTCATCGCCGGGAAGCATGCGGCGCAGGTTCTCGTCCGCCGGGTCGCCTGCAAGGCCGCGCGCGTCAAGGGTCAGCGAGACGAGACGATCGAGCGCGTCGATCACCGCCTGGCCGTCGTCCACCTCGGCGACAAGCAAGAAGTCCCAGGGCATGTTCAATGGCGGCAGCGGATCGTTGGGGCGCGGCAGCAGGGCAAGGCTGAAGCTGCCGTTCAGCCGCCGTAGCAGGTCGAGTTCCAGATCGAAGCTGGCCTGGTCCCACAAGGCCATCAGCCAGCCGTTGACGATGGCGCCGATGGTGTCCGCGTCGGGCGCCGTCAGGACGCCGCTGGCCGCGCCCGGCGTCTGCCCGACGCCGAAAGCGCCCAGCAACTCGGCGCCGAAAGCGTTGAAAGGCAAGGCCGCCAGCAGGTTGAAGGTCACCTGGCGCGCATCGCTGCCGCTGGCGACCAGCATGGCGCTGCGCGGCACGGGCTCAAGCACTGCCGGGTTAAAGGGTTGCGACGCTGGCAAGGCGCCGTCGTCGTCGCTGTAAAGCGTCAGCGACAGGCGCAGCTCGTTGAGGCGCGGCCGGTCGGTTTCGAGGGAGAAGGTGAGCGCCCGCGCTTCCCCGCCCGGCGCCAGTTGTTGCAGCGTTGAGTCGCCGTCCAGGTCCTGCAGCGCCTGGCCGAAGGCGGCCAGCAAGGGCTCGGCTGCCCCGCTGCCGGAGAGCAGGGTGGCGAGGGCGCGCGGCGTCTGTGTGCCGCGCAACCAGCCGGAAAGAATCTCGCCGCGGGCGGCGCCGTCGTCGTCCCGCGGCGTCATGCCGGTGGCGCTCGCCAGCAGACCGGGCGCGGCGCCGGCCTGCGCGTCCAGCGCACTGCGCACCAGCGCTTCCGGCCCGACGAGCACGGCGCCAGGCGTGAAGGCGATGCTGCTGCGGTCCGCCAGCCAGAGTCGCTGGCCCTGGTGCTGGTCACGCTGCAGCAGGTCCTGCTCGTCAAGAATGTTGCTGAAGCTGCCGAGGGCCTGCAGCAGGTCCTGCGTGGGCAGGATGAGCAGGGGGTTCGGATCGTCGGCGTCCGCGCGCCAGGCCAGCAGCAATTCATCGTCCAGCCAGGGCGCAAAGTCGCGCGCGAAGACGGGCAGGGTCTCGGTATCGAGTTGTTGCAGCGGCAGGGCCTGCTCCAGCCCCTGCAGCCCCTGCAGGGCCTGCAGACCCGGACGCGCCGGTTGCAACAGGGCGGCGGAACGGGCCGCGATGTTCAGCGCAGCGAGGGCGTCGCTGTCGTCGAGATCGAGTCTCAGCCAGGCGTCGACGTCGGCGGGCAGGAAAGCGCGCGGGTCCGACGCCGCCGTCGGGTCAGGCGCCTGCGCCACGAGGGGTGCGGCCAGAGTCAGCAGGGCAATGGCGCAAATCAGGGTGCGACGAATGATGACACCCGACATGGACGACTCCTGAAAGGCCGGCAGAGGGTCGACCGTGGAGGATAACGCGCTGGCCGCCTGGTGGCGCCAGGCTTAATCAAACGCTGATGTATGGCCTCACAGACCCACGTCGCGGCGCCGGAAGGCCCAAACGCTGCCCAGTGCCAGCACGACGGCCAGCGCGCTGATGAAGAGCGTCTTGTCCGGGTTCAGGCCCTGCTCCACGATCCCGGCCGGATCGTAATAGCTGAAGAAGGAGATCGCGCGCAGGGACTGTGACAATCCCTCGCCGGCGATGCCGGCCACGGTGTCGATCACAAAGCTGGCGACCACGAAGGCGGTCGTCACGGCCAGCGCGCGCTGGCGCCGCCGCAAGAGGGCCGCCATCAGTGCGGTGAAGGCCAGCACGAAGATCAGCACCGGCACCACGTTGAAGACCACCGTCGCCATGCGCGCCATGTCCAGTTGCACGTCGACCAGGGCCACGCCCAGCCACAGGCCGACGTAGACCAGGGCGCCCACGCCCACAATCGTCAGGCTGTAGGCCAGGAAGCGCTCGACGATGACCTGCCAGCGCGGCAGCGGCAGGCTGAGGATCACTTCCATGACGCCGCTGTCCTCGTCGTTGGCGCTGATGCGCATGCCCATCACCACCGGATAGGCGGCGAAGATCAGCGCGAACTTGCCGAAGAAGCCGACCGTGACAATGCCCTCCGGCGTGGCCAGCACCTGCAGGTCGGCGTCGAAACCGGCGGCCGCCAGCAGAATGGGCGGCATACCCTGAATCAGTTCGACCATCTTCATCGAGTCGAAGAAGGGCACCATGGCTGCGGTGAACAGGGCCATCAGGCCGAGGCCCGCGCCCCAGTAGACCATCTGCAGCCAGGTACGGCGTAATGTGTGAAGAAAGATGACTCCGCTCATGCGGCGAACCTCCGCGGTCCTAGAGACCGATATCCCGGCGGTCGAAAAACCACAGGGCGCCGACCAGCAACACCAGGGTCACGCCCAGCAGCAGGGCCAGGTTTTCCGTTGGCAGGAAGCTGCCGGGCGCGATTCCATCGCTGCTCCAGCGATAGAAGGAGAGCCGGCCCAGCTGGTTGAGTGGCCCCTCACTGATGGCGCTGGCGATGAAATCCAGAAAATAGCTGCCGATGACGAAGAAGACGGCGATGCCCGTCGCCAGCATGTGCCGCCGTAACGCGGCCGCCATCAGGGCCGTGAAGGCCATCACCAGCAGCGTGCCGGGCACCAGGTTAAGGGCCGTGGCGAAGAGCGCGGCGGGCGCCAGCGTGAACTCCGTGGCGCCGCTGCCCAGCACCAACCCCAGCGCGCTGAGCAGGGTGATCAGCAGGGTCAGCAGGGCGAAGGCGATGAAACGCTCCAGCAGCAGGCGGCGGCGCGAGAGCGGCAGGCTGAGCAGCACGTCGAGAATGCCGGCTTCCTCCTCGTTGGCGCAGAGGTTCAGCCCGGCCAGCAGGCCGTAGACCGCCAGCATCAGTTGCGCCCAGGTGGCGAAGCCGTACTGGATGAAGCCCTCCGGCGTGCGCAGCAACAGCGTGTCGCCCGCGCCGATGGCGTCCAGAATGGGCTGCGGCATGGAGGCGACCAGGCTGACGTAGTTGTCGAGCGCGTCCTGGTCGGGAATGACGGCGATGACGTAGAGGCCCAGCAACGCCAGACCCGCGCTCCAGTAGAGCGTCGGACGCCAGTGCTGACGCAAGGTGGCGCGCAGCAACACGCCGCTCATGGCGTTTCTCCGTTCCCGTAATAGGCGAGGAAGATTTCCTCCAGTGTCGGCTCGTGTACGTGCAGTTCCTCGACGTAGCTTTCCTGCAGCGCGCGCAACAGCGGGTCGAAATCGCCGCTGAGGCGCAGGCGAACTGAACTGTCCTCGACGCTGACCTCGCTGACGCCCTCAAGGGCCTCGAGCCGGCCGGGCAGCGCAGCCACGTCGCGCACTTGCAGGCGGACCCAGCGGAAGCCGACCTGGGTCAGGCGGCTGACCTGTTCCACGGTGATCAGCCGGCCCTGGCGCAGGATGCCGACGCGGTCGCAGATGGCCTGCACCTCGGGCAGCAAATGCGAGGAGAGAAAGACGCTGCGGCCCTCGTCGCGCGTTTCGAACATGATTTCGTTGAAGATCTGTTGCATCAGCGGGTCGAGCCCGCCGGTGGGTTCGTCGAGGACCAACAGGTCCGGTTTGTTCATCAGGGCCAGCACCAGGCCCAGCTTGCGCCGGTTGCCGCTGGAGTAGTTGCGCACGCGCATGTTCAGGTCCAGTTGCAGGCGCTCCGTCAGTTGCCGCAGGTAAGCCAGATCGACGCCGCCGCGCAAATCGGCCACCAGACGCAGCACCTGCGCGCCGGTCTGCCCCTTCCACAGCGCCAGTTCGCCGGGCAAAAAGCCAACGCGTTTGTGCAGGGCCACGCTCTCCGCCTGGGCGTCCATGCCGAGTACGGTCGCGCTGCCGGAGCTGGGGCGAATGAGATCGAGCAGCAGGCGGATGGTGGTGGTCTTGCCGGCGCCGTTGGGCCCCAGATAGCCGAAGATCTCGCCCTGCTGCACCTGCAGGTTGAGCTGGTCCAGCGCGCGCAACTCCTGGCGGCCGGAGCCATAAATCTTCGTCAGGTCACGAGTCTCGATGACGGCCATGGTTGTATCCTGTCCCCCGTGAATGCCTGATTCACTATATCACAGTGAGGCGCGCAGGGCCCTGCCTGTGGCAGCCACGCGGCGCGCGCTACAATCCGGCCCATGGCAAACAGCGAATCCGTCACCGGCCAGGACTGGAACCGCCTTGCCCGCCGCAGCATGGTCATTTTGCTGACGGCCGTCCTTTATGTGCTGACCCTGATTCTGGGCGTGCTGGCGCTGCTGGCGCTGGTGCGTACGGTGGAGTTCGGCTCGGCCTTGCTGATCGCCCAATACAATCTGGTCGCCCCGGCCAACGCGCGCGGCGTCATGACGGTGCTGCGCAACGTGGTGGCTGTCGGCGCCGGCCTGCTGCTGCTGGCCGTGGCGGTGGCCGGTCTGGATTATCACTGGAAACACCGTGGGCAGAGGCGCTCCCTGCGCTTGCTTGTCCTGACCCTGGGCGTTGAACTGGCCCTGCTGGCGCTTGAGCGCCTCGTCTTCCAGTACTGAGCGCTGCACGCCTGCCCATTCAGCGCTGTGCGGGCAGACGATGACGGGAAGGCGCAGGTGCTGGACCGGCGTCTGTCTCTGGCGACGCGCTCAGAGGCGAGCCGTTTGACAAGCGCCCCCTGGGGCGTTACCTTCGATGTTAAGTGCAGATTAAGCTCGTCAGCCGGATGGCCGTTCGTTGCTGGAAGGGGGTGCGATCGTCTTAACCCGGCCATGAAGTACACTTAACGGGCTTGCACTACAGTGTTGCCGATCGCGAAGATCGGGAGCGAATTTCATTGAAGCGGAGGACAACACAAAATGCGTAAAACCTTCCTTGTACTTACCCTGTTGCTGCTGGCGGGCCTGACCCTGCTGGCGCCCGTGCAGGCGCAGGGCTGCAGTGCCGACGCGCCCTGCGAAATCGATGCACTAATCGGCTTCACCGACCATCGCTTTGACTGGGCAGTGGAGCGTGCCGCGGAATTTAGTGCGATGTTCCCGCAATATCAGGTGAACCTCGAATCCTTTGGCGACTACGAGATCCTGCTGGATTCCTACATCCTCTCGCAGGAACAGGGCAACCCGCCCGAGATCATGCAGCTCTTTGAGGTCGGCACGCAGTTCGCCATCGACAGCGGCTACTTCAAGCCGGCCAGCCAGATCATCGCCGGCCGCGACGAAGTGCTGGGTCAGGCGGTGGACTTCGACGACATCATCCCGGTGGTCTCGAGTTACTACACCATCGGCGGCGACTGGTCCTCGGTGGCCTGGAACACCTCGACGCCCATCCTTTACGCCAATCTGAACATTCTTGGCGAGGCCGGCGTCGACACACTGCCGACGACCTGGCAGGAAGTCGAGACGACCTGCGCGCAACTGCAGCCGCTGGTGGACGCCGGCACGGTCAATGGCTGCATCGTCTGGCCCAACCACGGCTGGTTCTTCGAGCAGTGGCTGGCGCAGCAGAACACCGAACTGGTCAACAATGGCAACGGCCGTGACGCCCGTCCCGACCAGGTGTTGCTGACCACCGACGCCGCGCTCAACATCGTGCAGTGGCACAAGGACATGTATAACGCGGGCTACTATGCCTACAGTGGCGTACAGCGCGACTGGTCGGGCGCCGTGCAGGCCTTCAACAGCCAGCAGTTGCCCATGATCATGACCAGCAGCGCCAGCGCCGGCGGCATCGTACGCAACGCGACCGAGAATGGTGTCGAGATCGGCACCAGCAACATGGTTTACGATGACGAGGTCGGCTGGACCGGCAACATCCTCGGTGGCGCCACCATGTGGATCACCGACGGCCTCGACCCGGATATCGAGGAAGGCGCGATGGCCTTCCTGCTCTTCTTCTCCAACACCGAGAACTCCGCCTCCTGGCATCAGATCAGCGGCTACGTGCCCGTGCGCAACAGCTCGATCGCGCTGCTGGAGGAGCAGGGCTGGTACGAGGCGAACCCCAACTTCCTCACGGCCAGCATCCAGCTGGGCGATTCGCAGGTGACGATCGCGACCCAGGGCGCCATTTTTGGCACCTTCGTCGAGACGCGCAACATCATCACCCAGGCGATTGAGGACGCCATGCTGACCGACGGCGACGTCGCTGAAATCATGGCCGCGGCGGAAGAGGAAGCAAACGTTCTGCTTGAGGAGTACAATCTGCTCTACGTGGATGAGTAGGCCATAGCACGAAGCGGCGGGGCAGCCCGGGCGCAAGTTTTGCCTGGCACTGTCCCGCCCGACCTGAGCTCACAGGAGCAGGACGCATGTACGCTGTCTCGCCGCTGATTCTGCTGGCGCTGGTCGCCCTGGCCGGTGGCGGCTGGAGCGCCTGGCGCGCGCGGGCGCAGGGCGCAGACCCTGCGATCCGCAGTCGGCCGCAGTTGTGGGGGCTGCTCGGCGCGGCCAGCGCGGCTGTGGGCGCCGCGGTCCTGCTGGCGCCGCTAAACTTCTGCCCCTTCGAACTGGACGGCGATGGCAATGCCGATCAGCTGAACGTGCTGATTGGCATCTTTTTGCTGGTCGCCGGCGCTTACCTGGTGCATCGCGTGGTGATGCTGCTGGTCGGGCGCTGGCTGCGCGGCGAGGGCCTGCCCGGCGCGGGCGAAACGCGTCCGGGTACCTTCCGCGGGCCGGCTGCGCGCCTGTTCGCGCTGCTTTGCCTGGCGCCCACGCTGACGATCCTCGCCATCTTTCTCTACTATCCCATGTTCGATACCTTCCAGCTCTCGACGCAACTGGCGCGCCTCGGGGCGCCGCGTACGCGCTTCGTCTGCATGCGCAACTTCAACCAGTTGCTCAGCGATCCCGACTATGGCAGGACCCTGCTGGTGAGCTTTTTCCTGGCGGCCTTTATCGTGGTCTTCTCGCTGGCCTTTTCGCTGCTGATCGCACAGATGGCCTACCGTCCCATCACCGGCGGGCGCATCTACCGCGCGCTGCTGGTCTGGCCCTACGCGCTCTCGCCCGTCATCGCCGGCATCATCTTCCAGTTGCTCTTCCACAACACCGCCGGCGTGCTCAATCACATCCTTGATACCCTCTTCGGCTTCGAGGTCTCCTGGTTGCTGGATCCCTCCATCGCGCCATGGACGGTCATCGTCGCTTCAATCTGGAACATACTGGGATTCTGCATCCTGTTCTACATCGCCGGCCTGCAGAATGTCCCTGATGACCTGTTGGAAGCGGCCGCGATCGACGGCGCCAGCGCGTGGCAGCGCTTCTTCAGCATCACTTTCCCGCTGCTCGCGCCCATCACTTTCTTCCTCGTGGTGACCACCACGACCTATGCCTTTTTCGATACCTATGGCCTTATTGATTTTCTCACCGCCGGCGGCCCGGTCGAATCCACCACGACCATGATGTATGAGGTCTTCGAGGTCGGCGTGGTGGCACGTAACCTGGGCAGCGCGGCGGCCCGTTCGCTCTTGCTCTTCGGCATTGTAATCGGCGTGACCATCGTGCAGTTCCGCTTCAGCCGCGGCCGCGTGATGTACGGGAGTTGATGATGGACGTGAAGCGCGAAGAAGCAGGCATTTCACTGGCGACGACAGCCGGCCGGCGCCCCTGGCGCCAGCGACTGCCCAAACGCTGGTACGCGCACGTCATCCTGATCGTGGCCATCCTGATCACGGGCTTCCCGGTCTACTACGCCGCGGTCGTCGCCACGCAATCCAACACCCAGATCTTCAACTATCAACTGACGCCCAGCACCTACCTCGCGCGCAACTGGGACCTGGTGATTTACGAGCGCCAGCTGCCGCGATACATGGTCAATTCGGTCATCGTGGCGCTGGTCATGACCACGGGCAAGGCCGCGCTGGCGCTGCTGGCGGGCATGGCCTTTGTTTTCTTCCGCTTTCCCGGCAAGTGGCTCGTCTTTGGCTTCGTGCTGATCACGCTGATGATGCCGACCGAGGTGATGGCCATCGCCCTCTTCCGCCTGGTGGGTATCCGCTTGCAGTGGGGCGGCTATGATGCGATGGTTGTGCCCTTCATCGCCAGCGCGACGGGCACCTTCCTCTTTCGTCAGCACTTTTCCAGCATTCCGGCCGAACTGAGCGAGGCGGCGCAGATTGACGGCGCCAACCCGCTGCAGTTCCTCTGGCGCGTGCTGATTCCCATCAGCTGGAACGCCATCGCCGCGCTCTTCGTAATCCAGTTTCTCTACGCCTGGAACCAGTACCTGTGGCCGCTAATGGTGGTGCAGGAGCCGACGCTGAGACCGGTGCAGGTCGGCCTGCGTACCATGCGCAGCGGCACCGAGACCGGCGACAGCTTCGGCCCGCTGATGCTGGGCGCGGTGCTGGTGAGCCTGCCGCCGCTGATCGTCTTCATCGCCCTGCAGAAACAGTTTATGAGCGGCTTCGCGCTGACGCGCGACAAGTAAGCGCCAGCGCGTTTCAGCCGGCCAGTTCGGCGGCCAGTTCCGGCAGCAGCCGGAAGGAGCGCATCATCATCTCCAGCTCCGGCGCGGCGGCCGCGCCACCCTCCGTGTTGAGGTCTGTCAGACCGGGGAAGCGCAGGCTGGCCACGTGCAGTTGTTCGTCATTGCCGTTGAGCAGCACGTCGAAACCGCTGTGGCTGTCGCCATCCGCGTTGCGCCCGCGCCAGGCGACGCTGAAGCCGCTGCCATCCACCTGCTCAAGTGCACTGATGCTCAGGACTTCCGCCCCCGGGTGACGCTCGATCACCCTGGCGCCGGCGCTCCCCGCGTCGGCGATCTGGCCGGCGTCGGTCTCAATGCGCAGCGAGGCGCCGTCGCCGCTGATGCTGGTGGGTCGGCCGGGCGCGCTGTCGCTCAGCGTCCATTCCTGCGGGTAACGGATGAAGTGCGCGCGCTGTTCGTCAAACCAGGCGTTCCAGAGGAAGGGCGTGTCGGCCAGTTCCTTGAGCGGGCGCAGCGAGTCGGCCGTGCCCTGCAGCAGGGTGAGCAGGGCGTCGGTGGCGTTTTCCGGCGTGACGACGCGCACGGCGTAGATCCACTCGCCGTCGGTCCATGCCTGCTGCCGCGCCACGAAAGTCTGGCCGCCATGACCCAGGGTGAAGTCGATGATCAGGCGCTCGTCCGCGCTGCGCCGGCGCTCGCTTTCGTCCCAGTCGCGGTATTCGAGCCAGCTGCTGCCCAGCCAGGCGTCGTTGTAGCGCGCGTCGAGGACGTCCAGCGTCAGCGGGCCCGCGTCATTGCTGCGCGGCGGCCGGTCCACGTCCACCTGGATCAGGCTCTGCGCAGCCTCGTTGCCCAGCACGGTGCGCAGCCCCTCGCGCGTGTTTTGCGCCTCGTTGACATTCCAGCCCGCGGGCACGGCGACGGTATAGAGACCGCCGGGGTGCAGGAAGCGTTGCGCGAAGACGATGCTCTCCGGGGCCGGCGGCGGCGGGAAGGTGGCGACGGGCGCGGCGGTCGGCACGATGCGTGGCTGGTTGGGCGCCACGGCCGAGAGCAGCGTGGTCAGGGCCAGAATGGCGGCCATCGAGATGCCAAATATGATGGTGATGCGCTTCATCCACATACGGTCGCGGGGCTCCGGGTTTCAGCGGGCTGGCTCGCGGCGGCATCATACAGCAAAAGCCCGATGCGGTACAGTTGGTGACAGCGCATGAGGCAGAGGGAAACGCCTGGCGCCGGAGGGGGCGACGATGAGCGTGGTTAGCCTAGGTGAACTGTTGATCGACTTCGTGGCGCTGGAGAGTGGCGTCACCGTGGGCGAGGCCAGTGGTTTCCTGAAGGCCGCGGGCGGCGCGCCGGCCAACGTGGTGGTCGCCCTGAAGCGCCTGGGTCACGCCAGCGCGCTGCTGGCGATGGTCGGCGACGACCCCTTCGGCCACTACCTGGCACAGCTGCTGGACGCGGAAGGCGTCGACGTGCAGGGCATCCGCTTCTCGCCCCAGGCGCGCACCTCGCTGGCCTTCGTCTCGCTGGCGGAGGGCGGCGAACGCAGTTTCGTCTTTTACCGCCACCCGGGCGCGGACATGCTGATGACCCCCGCCGACGTCGACGTGGCGCGCATCGACGGGCAGCGCATCTTCTTTTACGGCTCGATCACCATGATCGCGGAAAGTTCGCGTGAGTCGCTGCTGGCGGCCATCGATTATGCGCTGGCGCGCGACATGACGCTCGGCTATGACCCCAACCTGCGCCTCGGCCTGTGGCCGGACGCAGCCACGGCGCGGCGCTGGATGCTGGCCGGCCTCGAGTTCGCGCACGTGGTCAAGGTCAGCGACGAGGAGGTGGACTTCCTCAGCGATGGCGACGTCCAGGCCCTCTGGCGCGAGCGCACCCGCCTGCTGATCGTCACCCACGGCCCGGGCGGCTCCACCCTGTACACGCATGACCGGCGCGTGCACGCGCCCGGTTTCGCCGTCGACTCCGTCGATACCACCGGCGCCGGCGACGGCTACGTGGCCGCCATTCTGGCCAGCCTGCTGGAATACGGCGAGGCCTGGCCCGACCATCTGCCGGAGATGGCGCGCTTCGCCAACGCGGTCGGCGCGCTGACGACCATCGCGCGCGGCGCCATCCCGGCCATGCCGCAGCGCGCGGCCGTCGAGGCCTTTTTGATGAAGCGGGGGGAAACCCCCTGATGCGCAGGCGACGCCCCCGGAGCGCGGCCCCGTGAAGCGGCGGCATCGCATTCTGGTCGTGGATGACGAGCCCACCGTGCGCGAGGTGCTGCGCCGCTATCTGGAACGCGAGGGCTGGCAGGTCAACGAGGCGGCCGATGGCCGCGCGGCGTTGCAGGCCCTGAATGAGGACCCGCCCGATCTCTTGATTCTGGACCTCATGCTGCCGGGCATCGACGGACTCAGCATCACGCGGCGACTGCGCGGCGACGTCAGCGTACTTGGCACCGAACGCATGGTGCCGATCATCATGTTGACCGCGCGCCGCAACGAACAGGATCGCGTCGAGGGCCTGGAGCTGGGCGCCGACGACTATCTGACCAAGCCTTTCAGCCCGCGCGAACTGGTGGCGCGCGTACGCGCCGTGTTGCGCCGCAGCGACCCCGTCAGCCAGGCTGACGGCCGGCCGTTGCAGGTTGGGCCGCTGACCCTGGACCCGCGGGCGCGTGAGGTGCGGCGCCACGGCGAGCAGGTCGCACTCACCGCGCGCGAATTCGACCTGCTCTGGCACCTGGCCAGCAACCCGCGCCAGGTCTTTAGCCGCGACCAGTTGCTGGACCAGGTGTGGGGTTACAATTTCGAGGGCGACGACAGCACAGTGACGGTGCACGTGCGACGGCTGCGCGAGAAGATTGAACCCGATCCCGCCCGACCGGTCCTGATCCGCACCGTATGGAGCGTCGGCTACCGCTTCGAGCCCGACCCCGATGACAATGGCCTCTGAGCGCCCCGCCGACCTGGCGGGACGCGCGGCCATCGTGACCGGCGCGGGCGGGCGTTACGGGCGCGCCATCGCCCTGGCGCTGGCCCGGGCGGGCGCCGGCGTGGTGCTGAATGATCTCAATCCCGACCGCGCCGAAAGCGTACGCGCCGCCATCGCAGCGAGCGGCGGCCAGGCCCTGGCCTGCCCCGGCGACGTCACCAACCGCTTTCAGGCCGCCAACCTGATCGAACGCGCCCGCGACGGCTTTGGCCGGATATCGCTGCTGGTGCACGGCGCCGGCGCCGGCCCGCTGCAACGGCCCCTGCTGCGCCTCGACGAGTGGGACTGGCGTCGTCTGCTGGAGGTCAACCTGACCGGCGCCTTCTTCTGCACCCAGCTGATGGCGCGCGTGATGGCGGAGGAAGGCGGCGGCGTCATCCTGCTGCTGGTGCCGGAGGGCGCGAGCGGCGACGCCGCCACGGCTGCGGCCCGCGCCGGTCTTGCGGGACTGGCGCGTCAGGCCGCGCGCGAACTGGCGCCGGCGGAAATCCGCGTGCACGCGCTCTGTATCGCAGCGCCAGTTGACCTGGACGAGGTGGCCGGCAGCGCGCTCGCGCTTTGCGAACGGGAACAGGGCGACGCGGACTGGCGGCTGCGGGTCGGCGCCGGGCCTATTCCACGCTGAAGGAAATCTCGAAGGGTCGCTGCAGGATATCGCCGCTGGGCGTGACCAGCACCAGGCGCAGGTGGTACCAGCCCGGGCCCAGCGAGGGCGCGTGCAGGGTCTCCAGTTGACCGTTGGGCACGCTGCTGTCGTGGGTGCTGCCCAGGGTCACCCAGCTGTCAAAGGCGCCGCCGATGATCTCCAGCTTGTAGAACTGCGCCTGCTCCGGCGTGAAGATGACGCTGCCGAGGACGGGCGCGGCGCGCCAGCGCGAGAGCACGTCGCCGTTCTGCGGTGAGGTGATCACGGCGATGGCGACCGGCGGGTTATAGTGCTGCGCCGGCTGCAAGAGCGCGGCGCTGCACTGGATGGAGGGCAGGAAGGCCAGATTGCGGCTGCGCGCGAAGAGTTCGGCCTCGACCACTTCCTGCGGCGAGGGCGACAGGGGCGGCGCGAGGAAGAGTTGCTCGCGCGCGCCGAGTGAGATGGCCGCCGCCGCCAGTTCCTGCGGCACCTGGCAGTAGAGCGGCGGTGGCGGCGGCGTGCGGCTGTCGGGATTCTGGTAGCGGATGCCGCTGGCCACTTCGGTCGGGATGCGGTAGGCCAGCACGCGGAAGATGCCGGGCTCGACCTCCTCAAGGCGCACCCCGCCGCCCTGCAAGGCGCGGCCGGGGGCGGTGGGGTCGGGATAGAGCAGGCCGCTGTCCGCGTCAGGCAGGCCGACGGGGCTGGTCAGCAACCACTCGTCGACGCGGCGCGCGCAGGCGGTGGCCGGGTCCGTCAGCGAGCCGGGGTTGCAGAGGCTGACGCGCTGCAGGCCGACCGGCGCCTGCAGACTGTCGTTGAGCAGCATGCCGTCGCGCGCGAAGCTGGCCAGCATGCCGGCATCGCGGTAGATGCCGTCCATCACGGCGTTCCAGATCGGCGCGGCGCCCGAAAGGCCGGTGGAATCCACCATCGGCGCGCCATCGCTGTTGCCCACCCAGACGCCCACCACCACGTTGCGCGTGTAGCCGACGGTCCAGTTGTCGCGTATGTCGTCGGTGGTGCCGGTCTTGACGGCGCTGGTGAGGTCCTGAATTTGCAGGGGGCTGCTGGCGCCCATGGCCGGGCTGCGCGCCACGTTGTCCGACAGCATGTCGCTGATGAGAAAAGCGATGCGCGGGTCCAGCACCTGCTCGCCGAGGGCGCGGCGATTGACGCTGTCCGCCGTCTGTCGGCCGTGGGGGCAACCCGCGTCCAGTTCATAGAGGACCTCGTCCTCGCGGTTGAGCACACAGCGAATGCTGTGCAACGGCACGCGCGCGCCCTCGTTGGCGAGCACGCCGTAGGCCTGGGTCAGCTCCAGCAGGGTGATGTCGCCGCCGCCGAGGGTCAGCGACAGGCCGTAGCGGCTGGCGTCGCGGCCCAGGCTGGCCACGCCGAAGCGTTCCATGATCTCCAGCAGGGCGGGCACGCCGATGCGGCGCAGCGTGACCACGGCCGGAATGTTGTAACTGTTGGCGAGGGCCTGACGCATGCGCTGCGGGCCGTGGAACAGCTTGTCGTAGTTGCGCGGCCAGTCCGGCGGGGTGTTGGGGCCGCGCACGTCGAGTTCGGTGTCCCACAGGATTTCGGCCGGCGACATGCCCTGTTCCAGCGCCGCGGCGTAGGTCATGGGCTTGACGGTGCTGCCGGGCTGGCGCAAGGCGCTGGTGACGTTGACGCGGCCGTCGATGCTGTCGTCGTAATAGTCGGCGCTGCCCACCATGGCGATGATCTCGCCGCTGTCCGGCCGCGTGACAAGCACGGCGCCGTTGCCCACGTTGTTGCCCGCCAGACGGGCCACCTGCTGCCGCACGGACTCCTGTGCCAGGTCGTTGACGCGCAGGTCGAGCGTGGTGTAGACCTTGAGGCCGCCGTTGGCGATCAGGTCCGGCCCGTGGCCGAGGCTGCTCAGCAGCTGCTCAAGTTCCGCCTGCACGTGGACGGTGAAGTGCGGCGCGCGGAAGGGCACGTCGGGCGTGTCGAAACTCAGGCCGTCGGCGATGGCCTGGTCGCGCTGCGCCCTGTCGATGAAGCCCTCGACCAGCATGCGCTCCAGCACGGTCAGCCAGCGCAGATTGACGGCCTCCTGCACCTCCTGCTCCGGGTTGAGCGGATCGAGGCTGGCGGGCGCCTGGGGCAGGCCGGCCAGCATGGCGGCCTCGCCGAGATTGATGCGGCTGACGTCCTTGTTGAAGAAGGTGCTGGCGGCGGCCTGGGCGCCATAGGCCAGGTTGCCGTAATAGATCTCGTTCAGGTAGAGCTCGAGGATCTCGTCCTTGCTCTTGCGCTGCGTCAGCACCAGGGCCAGCGCGATCTCCTCCAGCTTGCGCTCGATGCTGCGTTCGGCGCGGCGCTCCGGCGTGAAGAGCAGGTTGCGCACCAGTTGCTGGGTGATGGTGCTGCCGCCGCTGCTGCCGCGGGCGAGGTCGACGTACTGCAGGAAGGCGCGCAGGGTCGCAGCCACGTCGATGCCCGGGTTGCTGTAGAAGGTGTCGTCCTCAATGGCCAGGGTGGCGTCGATCAGGGCCGGCGGAATGTCTCGCAAAGAGACGTAGGTGCGGCGGCCCTCGCGGAAGGACTCGTAGAGCGTTTCGCCGTAGCGGTCGTAAATGAAGCTGCTCTCGAAATTGCGCCAGTCATCCACCTGGGCCACGCGCTCGGCCAGCTGGTCCTCGACGCGCGCGCCCAGCAGCGTGACTCCCAGCAATACGCTGAGAGTCAGGCCGCCGCAGAGAAAGCCAAAGGCGGCGACGAAAGCGATCAGGCAACCGCGCGGCGCGAGACCCCGCCGCCGTCGTCGCGATGACCGTCGCGGTCGTCGCCGGGCGGGTTGCGGCGCGTCGCCCTGCGCTGCAGCTGCTTCCGCTTCGTACCGGTCTCGTTGACCGGGGGCTGTCGGCTCGCGCATTGGGGGTGACGTGGCCGGGTCGGGACCCTCCTCAAGCGGGGGCAGATGGAAGGGGACGTCGCCCTCCCGCTCTTCCGGCCTGCGTTCCTCATTCATGCCGGCGCGTCTCTCCTGGCCGGGCGAAGGGCTCAGCGAATGGCGATGGCGAGTTGCGCCAGCCGCCCAACGACGAAATCGCGCGCCTGACGCACGTCCTCCAGGCGCCTGAGGTGTTCAATCAGGACGTAGCCATCCGGCATCAGGGCCTCGAAGCGCCGGAACAGGCGGTCCCAGTCCAGCAGGCCGGTGCCGGGCACGGCCTCGTCGATGTGCAGCACCAGCTGCTCGCCGACGATCACGTCCTTGAGGTGCGCGGAGCGAACGTAAGGGCCCAGTTCGTCAAAGAATTGGTCGATGACGGCCGTCGTGTTGTAGACGCTGTCGATGTCCTTGACGAAATTGACGACGTCCGCATTTACGCCGATCCATTCCGGGTTGCTGCGCTCAATGATGCGCCGGATTTTGGCCGGCTCGCCCAGCGTGGTGGTCAGGTGGCATTCCATGGCGACCGGCACGCCGAACTGCGCGGCCGCCTCGCCGATTTCGGCCATGCTGCGCACGAGGCGCTCTTCGGTCTCCGGCAGGAAGTTGTCCGCGTGCGGCGCCCACTGGTAGCCGTCGTACATGCTGGTGGGGCGCAGCGAGGCCATGTGCGCGCCCAGTTCGCCGGCGCGCTGAATCACGTGGCGGCAGACCTGCAGGCCGGCGCGGCGCACGCTCTCGTCGCGGCTGATGATGGAGGGATAGGCGCCCCAGAACTGCACCAGCTCGATGCCATTGTCCTGCAGCAGCTGCCGCGTGCGCATGGCTTCCGCCAGCGGCTGTTCGAGCGGGTCACCGGGGTAGTGCATGCCCATGCCGCTGAAATCCAGCGCCACGAGCGCCGCGACGACCTTTTCGTCGACGTTCAGCCAGCCGGAGAACCAGTCGTCCACGCCGCCCAGTCGCATCTCCGCTTCCCCCTTGCGTCCTTCTGTCGATGGATTTGCCCGGCCGCCGATAAACCGGGCCCTGCGCGTCAGATTTGAAAGTGCCCCGAGACGCGCACGATTTTCTGCTCGTAATTGATGACGAAATCCAGCAATTGCTCGTGCAGTTGCGTCCAGGAGTCGCTGTGGAGGATATCGCGCATGGCGCCGAGGTCGCTGGCGATGCCCTCGGTCATGATTTGCGCGGTGTTGCCGAGGCTGTAGGTGGTCATCCAGGCGCCGGTATGGCGCAGACCCAGGTTCTGCGTGCCGGGAATCCAGTCGCGCACGAGGAACTCGAAGTACTCCTGGTCACGCCCCGGGCGGATATCCCAGGTCATGATCAGTTTGACGTCCATGCCTTCCCCGTTGTCAGGCACGCCTACTCCGGCAGGGGCCGTGGCTGCAGCAGCACGACGCGGGTCTGCTGCGGCAGGTTGCTGGCGGTGACGCGCAGGTAGTCCTCTTCCTGTGGCTCGCTGACGCCCAGCGCCCCGGTGAAGGCGGACAGCGTCGCCGCGGCGTCTTCTAGCGCCCCCTGGTAAACGGGCACGACGCTGCGCGGCTCCAGCATGCTGACCAGCGCGGCGGCGTCTTTGGTCGCCAGGCGGCCGGCGCCCAGCGGCAGCAGCAGGACCTGCACCTCGCCCAGGTTTTCCAGCGCATCCTGCGTCGGCAGCTCGTTCATGGCGCCCGCATGCAGCAGGTTAAGGTCGCCAAAGTGGAAGAGCCAGGCCAGGTGGTGACGCGTCGCGCCGTTGCTCGCCGCGTGCGTGGGGATGCCGCGCATGAAGATGCCGTCGACCTCGTATTCGCCCGGTCGCCCGAAGAGCAGCGGGCCTTCCGGCGGCTCCTCCACCGCCGCCTGCGGCTCCCGTCCCCGGCTGAGGCAGACGACCTCCGCCTTGAGGCCGCGACCCCGCTCGCGCCGCACCGGCGCGCAGGGGTCGGTCACGACCGCGATCTGGCCGCGTCCGCTGAAGCGAAAACAGTCCTGACCGTACCAGTAGATCTCCAGAAGCGTTCACCTCTTGACAGGGGCTGCGTACTGCGCCCACAGTATAGCCTGGCGCGCAGGCCCTGAACAGACGGGGACATGAAGGCACAGTGAGCGGGGGACGCAGCATCGCAGTCGCCGGGGCGCCGGCCTGGTTGCCGGTCTTGCAGGCGCAGATGACGGTCACGGCGCTGGCGACGGGGCCGGGCTTCGTGCCGCGCCTGACGGACCTGGGGCCGGCGCTGCTGCTGGCTGACGCCTCCGACGAGGCGGCGCGGCGCTGGATCAGCGCGGCGCGCGCCAACAACGCCACGCGTCGCATCCCGCTGCTGGCCGTCGCCGACGCAGCGCAACACAGCGCCGCCCTGCTGGCCGGGGCGGACCATGCCCTGACCATGGCGGAGCTGCTGGCGAAACCGGAGGCCATCCTGCGGCAGCATGCCCGCGCGCCGGACCCCGAGCGTCAGGCGCGTCTGGCCTGCGAGTGTGAGGCGGCGTTGCCGGCGGCCGCGTGTGAGGGCGTGCGGCTTTTCAACGCCGGCGAGTACTACGCGCAGCACGACGTCTTCGAAGCGCTGTGGGTTCAGACCGAGGGGCCGGTGCGCGAGCTGTATCGGGCGCTGTTGCAGGTGGGCGTGGCGCTCTATCAGGCGCAGCGCGGCAACCGGCGCGGCGCGCTGAAGATGCTGCTGCGCAGCGCGCAGTGGCTGCGCGACTTGCCGGACAGCTGTCAGGGCCTGGACCTGGCGCAGCTGCGCAGGGACGTGCAGCGCCTGCGCGCAGAGCTCTCGGTCCAGGGCGGCGAGGTGACGGCGTTCACCCTGCGCGAGGTAGGGGACGAGTAGCGTTGCGGGCGCGATTCCGCCGCGTGTCATAGTTTGCGCTGGCTTAACAGTGGCGAAGGCTCAAGTTAATCATGGGCGTTGCAGAAGAAATCAGAAAAATAGCGGCAAGTATCACGGAGAAACGCCCTTACATCCGGGGAGAGGAAAGCACCAAGGATGCTTTGATTCGGCCAATGATTCGTGCACTTGGCTACGATACTTCCAACCCTGCAGAAGTCATCGCGGAATTCACGGCGGACGTTGGCGCGCGACGCCACGAAAAGGTGGACTTCGCCATCCTTTCCGGTGGCAAGGCCGATTATGCTGATCGAGTGCAAGACAATAAGTTCGCGCCTTGGCGACAATGAGATTGCCCAGCTGTTTCGCTACTTCGCAACCACTGACGCGCCTTTCGCCATATTGACCAATGGCGTGGTCTGGAAATTCTTTACGGATCTGGCAGCGCGTAACCGGATGGACGAAAGGCCGTTTTTCACAGTCAACCTGGAGGAACTTGACGACTTTCATTTGTTGGGCCTGCGTCACTTCGCCAAAGACCATTTCGACGCGAACAATATACGCTCCATGGCCGAAAGAGACCGCATCATGGATGCGATCTACAAGGCAGTGGATGAGGAATTCCACGAGCCGAGCGATGACTTTATTCGCTATTTTGTCCGCAAGGTGCATGAGGGCCGATTAGGCGCCAGACTGGTCGACCAGTACCGCCCCTTTGTGATTGAAGCATTGCAGTTGCATTTTGATTTGATGATTGAAGGGGCTCTACAGACGGAAGGCCTGCTGCCGGAAGGTAGCGAAGCGTCGAATGGCCACGGAACGGGGGGCGACGCCCCGGATTTCAACTTGTATGCGGACTACGTCAATTCCCGGGATTCGACAAAAGAGTTGTTTGATGTGTTGCGCGTGGAACTGGAGGGAATCGGTACGGACATGGGTCTTGAAGTGCGCAAGTCGCGCTTTTCTTTTCAACGGACACACGGACGCAGGGAAAGTGTCTTCGCCGCCATCCATGTTCGCAAGCAGTACTTGCAGGTGTATCTCAAGGTCGATCCGCGTACAGTTGACCTTGCAGAAGGATTTTCGCACGACGTCAGGGACAAATTCACCCCGTGTGCGTCGCCATTACTGGTGATGGTTCGTAACCAGGCCGACATCAGGCGCGCCAGGCCGCTTATCAGGCGCAGTTACGACGAAGTGGGATAGACAAGGTGCGCCGATGAGCGAAGTTCAGATTTTCCACGCAACCCTGGATGGCGCGCGCGAGCTTGAAGCAACCCCCTTTGGTAGCGAAAAGGAGCTGCAGGGTCTTTTCGAAAGGCACCTGCGCGACCTGACCGGCATCGATTTCGTCAAGTCAGAACATCGCACCGGCAGCCGGCACAAACGCCGCGCCGACACCCTGGGACTGGACAGCCAACAGCGGCCCGTAGTGATCGAGTACAAGCTCGGCCATGGGGGCGCTGCCATCAGCCAGGGGCTGGACTATCTCTTTTGGCTGCAAGACCACAAGGGCGACTTCCGCGAACTGGTGCGCGACCGTCTGGGCACTGATCGTTCACGCAAAATCGATTTCAAACACGCCCGGCTGCTCTGTGTCGCAGGGGAATTCAGACGCGAAGACATCATTAACGCAGAAACGAATACCCGCAGGATCGAATTGCTTTGCGTACGCCGTCATGGCGAATCGACGACTCTGTTGAAGTGGGTAGTTGCTGGAGAGGAAGCACGGAAGCCTGACCCTGTCCCGTCTGATCCAAATGGTAAGCTCGGTTTTGAAAAATTTGAAAAATATAAATACTGGAAACAGCTAAAGGCGAATCCCGAACTGTACAGATTGTTTGAGGCGCTGTGCGAACACGCCAATTCCCTGGGCGACGATGTTCTGGTCAACCTGACGAAACATTACATAAGTATCAGAAGACAACGGACCGCAGCTTACATCAAGGCACAGGCCGGCAACAATCGATTAATTGTCTATGTTTACGCGGACTTGAAAAGCACTTCTCTGCACGAGGGATTCACTCGCGTACTGCCTGAATCGTTTCGTAATCCGCCATGCAACCTGGAAATCTCCATCCGCAACCACGAGGACCTCGAACGCGCGAAGCCGCTGATCAAACGCAGTTACGAAGAGGCCGGCTAAGCGCGGCGGCTAGTCAATTAAGCGGTACTTCAGCAGAGTCCACAGCACAGGCAACGAGTCGCTGGCGCGGATCTTCTTGCCTTCCGCCCACTCGCGACCGTTGTAGGAGATCGGCACCTCGTAGATGTGGATGCCGCGCTTCAGCACCTTGGCCGTCACCTCCGGCTCGAAGTCGAAGCCGTCGGCGCGCAGGGTCATGTCCGCCAGCAACTCGCGGCGGAAGAGCTTGTAGCAGGTCATCATGTCGCTGAGGATTGCGTTGTAGAGGACGTTGGTCAGCAGGGTCAGGCTCTTGTTGGCCACCATGTTCCAGAAGTACATGGCCTTGCGCGGCCCGCCCAGAAAGCGCGAGCCGTAGACCACCGGCGCGATGCCCTCCTGCAGCGGTTGCAGCAGCAGCGGGTAATCGCGCGGGTCGTATTCCAGGTCCGCGTCCTGAATCAAGAGCAGGTCGGCGCTGGCGGCGGCGAAACCGCGGCGCAGGGCGGCGCCCTTCCCCTGGTTGCGCTCCATCAGCAGCACCTGCAGGCCGGCATGCCCCTCGTCGGCGATGCGCGCCAGCACCTCGCTCGTGCCGTCGCCGGAGCCATCGTCAACGATGATGATCTCGTCGGCGAGGCCGGTGGCCTGTACGCGCTGCAGCACGGCTTCAATGTTGTCGACCTCGTTGTAGCAGGGGATGATCACCGCCAGCGTGAACTGCTTGTCGGGGTCCGTCGCCACCGTTCAGGCCTCCTGTGTTCTGCGCGGCGCCAACTATACTATACTCGCGGTGAAATGCAGGCTCGGAGGGAGCGAAGCCATGGCGCAGGGTCTATCACCCGCCACCATCAAGCGACTGGCGCGGCAGACGCGGCAGGCGGCGCGCGCCATCCTCGAAGAGGCGGGGCAGGCGCCCGGCGAGCCGCTGCCGCTGGCCCCCGTCGACCTGGCGGCGGGCCTGGCGCCCTTCATCGACCACACCCTGCTCAAACCCGAGGCCAGCGCCGGCCAGATCGCGCAGCTTTGCGAAGAGGCGCGCGAGTTGGGCTTCGCGACGGTCTGCGTCAACAGCGGGCGCGTGCCGCTGGCGGCGGAACTGCTGCAGGGCAGCGGCGTAAAGGTCTGCGCGGTGACGGGCTTTCCGCTGGGGGCGGGTCTGGCGGGGGCCAAGGCGCGCGAGGCGCAACTGGCGCTGGCGGCCGGCGCGGGCGAGATCGACATGGTGCTTAACGTCGGCGCGCTGAAGGACTGCGACCTGGGCGCGCTGCTGGCGGACGTCGGCGCGGTGGTGGCGGTCTGTCACGAGGGCGCTGCGCCCTGCAAGGTGATTCTGGAGACGGCCCTGCTGACGGACGAGGAGAAGATCATCGCCTGCGTCGTGAGCCAGCTGGCGGGCGCGGACTACGTGAAGACCAGCACCGGCTTCAATGGCGGCGGCGCGACGGTCGAGGACATCGCGCTGATGCGGCGTGTGGTGGGGCCGACGATGGGCGTGAAGGCCTCCGGCGGCGTGCGCACGCGCGAGGACGCTCTGGCGATGATAAGGGCGGGCGCGACGCGCATCGGCGCCAGCGCCGGCGTGGCCATTGTCCGCGGCGAGCGGGGTCAGGGGGCTTATTGATGAGTAGAGCAAGTGACAGAGATGCCAGTGGAAGTGGGACTTTGAACCGGGTTGACTTGTTTCGAACGGTCAACGGCAAGGTGCAGTGGTGCGAAGATGAACCACTTCACCGTGGATACATCGACACGCTCGGACTTGATGAATACGGCAGTCCGGTAGTAATTGAATACAAGCGCCGCCGGGATGAGAACGTCATCAACCAGGGACTGGTCTATCTACACTGGTTGGAAGGCGAAGAGGCAAGGGCGAGAGTTCGGGGACTGGCCCGCGAAAAACTGGACGTTCAGGATGTCGATTTTGACGGGGCATGGTTGCTTTGTGTTGCCTGGCAGTTCCCACGTCGGGATGTGGTGGCAGCGCATTACAGTCAGAAGTTCGTCATGCTGATGAAATATGGGCATTTCGGCGATGGAGTGTTGGCTCTTGTGATGATCTTTACTGACCGCGTTGAAGATGTCTTGGATGCAGGTTCCTCAGATTCTCGCGGAGCAT
>JAGWBD010000097.1 GCA_021296065.1 Anaerolineae bacterium | reverse complement strand
GGCCAATTTCTCCATCACCAACCGGTCGATGTTCGTTTTGGGTGATGGGTGTGATCTCCGCGCCGGTGCCGCACATGAACCTCTCGTCAGCCAAATAGGCTTCGGTGCGATCGACCTGTCGTTCCTGAACCTCGACACCGAGTTCTTCCCGCAACAGCTGGATCAGGGAGCGACGGACGATGCCTTCCAAAACGTCGGCAGTCACCGGCGGCGTGATGGCCACACCCTTGCGCACGAGGAACAGGTTGGCCACGCTGCATTCCGCGATGTGCCCGTCATGATTGAGGACGATGGCGTCATCGTAACCGGCCAGCATGGCGTCCGAGCGGATCATGAGTGAATTGGCATAGGAGCCTGCAATCTTGCCACGGGCCGGGATGGCGTTGTCATCCACACGGCGCCAGGCTGAAATACACACGTGCATGCCCCCGGCCTTGCTGACGAAGCCCCCGTCGCGCAGGGGCAAAAGCGTGATGGCCAGTTCCGGCCGCGAGTCAAGCAGGTGTACGCCGAGTGACTCATCGGCGGCATAGATCAGGGGACGTATGTAGCAATTGCAGTCCAGCTGTTCGGCTCGCAACAATTCAACCAGGTTACCCAGCAGCTGCGCGGGCGTGAAGTCCAGGTCAAGTCGCAAGAGGGCAGCAGACTGCAGCAATCGCTCGAAGTGGTCGTAGGGACGGAACAGATAGAGTTGCTCCCGTTCCGCATTCCAGTAGGCGCGCATGCCGGCGAAAACGCTGGTTCCATACTGGAGGGCCTGGTTGTGAACGCTGATTTTGGCTTCTTCATGGGGCACGACGGCCCCTTCAAACCAGGCAAAACGGACGTTGCTTTCACTCATGTGAGTCTCTCCGCACGTGTTATTGAATTGCACTCACTGCGTTCCGGCCAAAATCTGGCTCGCGTGTCCAGTCTTTACCAGTGCAGGGCAATGCATGCAAGTACTACGAAGATTCAGCCCAGATAGTCGCGCAAGTTATGCGCCAGACGGGGATGGCGCAGACGCCGCAGGGCTTCTTTCTCCAACTGGCGAATGCGTTCCCGGCTCAGGCCAAATTTGCTGGCGATTTCCTCAAGCGTGTGAGGTTCGCCATCACCAAGGCCGAAACGCATGCGCAGGATCTGATTCTGGCGCGGGGTCAACTCAGCCAGCACTTCCTCAATTGTCTCCTGCAGGAGATTGCGAGTGGCCACCTCGACCGGGCTGGGCGAATCCTGGTCCTCGATGAAATCGCCAAATTCACTGTCGCCGTCCTCTCCAACCGGTCGTTCCAGAGCGATGGCGTGCTGACTGGCATCCATCATTCGACAAACAATCTCGGCGGGCAAGTCCATCTCGAGGGCAATTTCCTCGGGCGTGGGCCGGCGCCCCAGCTTTTGTTCAAGAGACTGGGCGGCGCGATACATCTGGCGGATACGCTCGGTCATGTGGAGCGGAATTCGGATGGTGCGCGTCTTCTGGGCGAGGGCGCGCGTAATGGCCTGCCGGATCCACCAGGTGGCGTAGGTGCTGAAGCGGTTGCCCCGCTTGTAATCGTACTTGTCAACTGCGCGCATCAGGCCCACGTTGCCCTCCTGGATGAGATCCGGGAAGGGCAGGCCCTGGTTCATGTAGCGCTTGGCGATGCTGACGACCAGGCGGGTGTTGGCCCGGCCAAGGTGTTCACGGGCGGCCTGACCATCCATTTCCAGGCGCAACATGCGCGCCAGTTCAATGTCATTGAACTGGTTTCCGGCGTCAGGTTCATCCATGCGCTGGCGCATGTTTCGGCCGATTTCGATCCGGCGCGCAAGATCGATTTCATCCTGGGCCGTCAAAAGCGGTTCCTGGGCCATCTGTCGAAAATAAAGGCCGACGGGATCGTCGGCGGAAACAGCATTGATATCGCCTATGTCGGAGTCATTGTTCTCCGTTGCCAGAGCCTCCCGGCCTCTGGAGAGCAGGCTGCGATGGTTTTCCTCTTCCTGCCGGACTTCGATCCCCATTTCTTCAAGTTCGATGTGAATTGCAGCGAGTGTCGAGGCGCTCTCGTCCTGGTCGGTCAGTTCAATGATATCGTCAAGTGTCAAAAAACCGCGCTGCTCGGCGCGAACAATCAAATCCTTTAGCACGTAGCTGCCGGTCCCCTGAAGTGTTGTGAAGTCACCTGTATATGGAATCCCTGCCGGTGACCGTTGCCGGTGAAACCTGGCAACAGTATAGCACAGGATTTTTGAATGTGAACGCCCGGTCGGGGCCGGGGCAGGTTGCCACTGACTACGTCGCTGCCACCCGCAAACGAATCTCCTGTCGTTGGGAAAGGGCGCGCACCTGCTCGCCGGCGCGGTAGCTGCTGCGGACCAGCGGTCCACTTTCCACCCAGCGAAAGCCCATGGCCAGCCCTTGCTCGCGAATAAAATCAAATTCCTGCGGCGTGTAAAAACGCTCTACTGGCAAATGTTTGCGGCCTGGTTGCAAGTACTGTCCGACCGTCAATATGTCCACATCACATTTGCGCAGGTCGCGCATCGTTGCCAGCAACTCGTCCATTTGCTCGCCCAGGCCAACCATGATTCCGCTCTTGGTCAACACTTCGGGGTCCAGCCGACGGGCATTTCGCAGGGTGGCCATGGCCCATTCATAGCGATCCTGCGGCTGCACGACGCGAAAGAGACGCGGGACCGTTTCCACGTTGTGGTTGAGAATCTCGGGTTGAGCGTGAAGCACAGTTTGCAGGGCTGCTTCGTCGCCCTTGAAGTCGGGGATCAACACCTCAATGATGCAGCCGGGTTGCAATTGTCGATTGCGACGGATAACCATGGCGAAGATTGGCGCGCCCCCATCCGGTCGTTCGTCACGATTGACGCTGGTAATGACTACGTGCTCAAGGCCCATGGCGCGCACGGCTTCAGCCACGCGATTGGGTTCGGCCCAGTCAAGCGGTGCCGGCCGACCGGTCCTTATGTCACAGAAACCACAGGAGCGAGTGCAGGTATCTCCCATCATGAGGAATGTGGCCGTGCCCTTGCCCCAGCATTCGCCAATGTTGGGGCACTGCGCTTCCTCACAGACCGTATGCAAGGTTTTGGCCCGCATCAGTTTGCGGACATGTTCGTAGGTTGCGCCGGAGGGCGCGCGCACCTTGATCCAGGGCGGTCGCCGGCGTGGATACGCCGGATCCGGTTTCCAGTTGCTTTCACCGTTTGCGTCCACGACGGGAATGCTGTCCGGATTCATCAAATCGGGCACTGTTTGTTCCCCTGCGTCTGGCTTCTGATTATAGGGCCGCGGTACAGGATGTCCAGTGATCCGCAGGCGACACTGTTTGCGCGGGCGGGAGCCACGTGCCAGACTGAATGTACCTTGACTAACGGGGCATATTCTTGCGCCGATCACTGGTTATCCTGTTCTTGCTGGCGGCGCTGGCTGCACTGACCGGAGCGTCGCGTCTGGCAGCCGAACTGCACTTCATTGCCACTGGCAAGGCGGAGGCCTTGCTATATGCGGCAGATTTTTCTTTTAGCGAAGCCAGTCTGGATTTGTTTTCGGGTCGCAGTTCGGCCAGCCTACAGGACGGTGAGCTTCTGCTTCACGCGGGCGCAGCGAACCACCTGGTGTATGCGTCGGCCGGGCCCCATCTGGGTGATTTCGAGTTGGAAGTTGAGACGCGCGCGCTGGCCGGTCCGCTGGATAACGGCTTCGGCGTACTCTTTCGACTGCAGCAGCCACGTTCATTTCCCGAGCTCGAAGCAAGCGGTTTGACTTCCCCTGCCGCTTCAACGGCCATCAACTACTATCTGTTTCTCGTTAGTAGCGACGGTTACTATCAATTGCTCCGCACACAGTCAGGCAGGCAGCAAGTGCTAAGCACATGGATTGCTTCCTCGTTCATACGTCAGGGTCCGGGAATAGCCAACAGACTGAAGATTCGTGCAAGGGGCCGGGAGCTGGAGTTTTTCATCAATGACGAACGGCTGGAGTTTTGCATTCCGGACAGCGCATCCGGCAGCAGCACCTGGGTTGAAGGAGAGTGTCTGGGCGGGCAGATGCGACACACCTTGCGGGAGGACAAGCTCCTGAACGGTCGGGTCGCGCTCGCAGCGCAGTCCCTGCAGGAGGCTGGTGTCCTGATTGCCTTCGACAATTTGCTGCTGCGCATGCCGCCCGCCCAGGGTGCGTCGGCATGAACGTCCATTTGCGATCCCTGGGCTGCCGACTTAACCAGGCAGAAATGGACGCCCTGGGGCGTAAACTGGCGCAACGGGGCCTGTTGGTGACAGGGGACCCGGCGCAAGCCGGGCAAATCGTGGTGAACACCTGTAGTGTCACCCGGGAAGCGGGCGCCGACAGTCGTGCCCTGGTGCGCGAACTGGCACGAAGGGCGCCTGCAGCCAGCATCACCGTGACGGGTTGCCATGCCGAGCTGGCACCGCAGGAAATGCAGTCCTTGCCTAATGTGCGAAAGGTCGTTGGCAACCTGGAAAACGAAAGTATAGCCGGCTTGCTGGACGGGCCGGCGCCGGATACCAGGTCGCCGGCGGCGGGAAGAACGGCAACGCGAACACGTGCATTCGTCAAGGTGCAGGACGGGTGCGACCATGCCTGCACGTTCTGCGTAACTACCCTGGCCCGTGGGCCAGGCCGGAGCCGTCCACTGGCGGAGATTCTGGCTGAAGTTCGTCAATTGCGTTCGCTGGACTATCAGGAGGTCGTTCTAAGCGGCGTGCAACTGGGCAGTTACGGCCACGATCTTGGAATGAAGCAGGGGCTGGCGACACTATTGCGGGCCCTGCTTTCGGAGACCGACTTTCCGCGTCTGCGCCTGTCGTCACTGGAACCCTGGGACCTGACGCCCGACTTTCATGGTCTTTGGCGGGATGCGCGTCTTTGCCGGCACCTGCATTTGCCACTGCAGAGTGGTAGTTCTGCCACACTAAGGCGCATGCGACGGCGCTGCAGTCCCGAGGAATTCAGCGTGTTGCTGCGAGATTTCCGCAGGAATGTGCCTCACATGAGCATCACCACGGACGTCATGGTGGGTTTCCCCGGCGAGGACGAAGAAGAATTCGAAACCAGCAAGGCTTTCATCTCCGGGCAGCCGCTGGCGGGCCTGCATGTCTTTCGTTACAGCCCGCGTCCTGGCACCCCCGCCGCCCGGATGCGCCCGCAGATTCGGGAAAGCACGAAGAAGGAACGCAGCGCGCAATTGCGGAGTCTGGCTGAGTCTTTGGCCAGGGCCTACGCTCGCGAAATTGAAGGACAGACGCAGGAAGTGCTGTGGGAACAGGTAGCCGGGGCGACTCCGGAAGGTTTCGTCAACGTCGGGTATACTGATACATGGATGCGCGTTCGAGCAATTCATCCCCTGCCGCTGTCCAATCGAATCACTGCAGCCAGGCTGGGGACCTTTCTGGATGGAGAAATCCAGGCAACGCCGATCCTGTAGTCGGGAAGATGACCGGTATGTCCTGCAATGCGCAAATCGACTCCAGGCACAGTTGACTTTCCTTCTGCCGATGCCAATCCCGTTCACGCAATGGAACAGCATCCGCCGCGAGAGTGGCATAATGGCGGCGATCGCGAGAGGTAGCAAATGAACGGGAGTGAGAACGCCGGGGTTGGCGATCTTCGCCCGCACATCCCGGGTTTCATCATTGCGGCTGTTCTCACCGTCTTGTTGACGACGGCCATTGTGGCCAGTGACGTGCTCCTGCCCCTCTGGACGGGCAGCAGCGATCTGCGTGTTGGTCAGGTCGCCGAGGAAAACATCCTGTCCCCGTTCAGCCTTACGTTTGAGAGCGCATTGCTGACGGAAATGAACCGCAGGGAAGCTGCAGCGGCCGTCGTGGCGGTCTTCGACCCGCCGGACCCCAACGTCAGTCGGGCGCAAAGTCAACTGGCGCGTCAGGTGCTTGATTACATTCGGACTGTTCGGCAAGACAGTCTGGGAACTGTTGCGCAACGGGCCGACGACCTGCAACAAATCACGGCGCTGACACTGAGCGAGGCCCAAAGCGATCGAATGCTGAACATGTCTGGTGACACATGGGAAAGCATTGATGGCGAAATCATCAACGTGCTTGAACGAGTCATGCGGGAACCCATTCGCGCCTCTTCCCTGGATGTCGTGCGTACGCAATTGCCCACCCAGGTGAGCATTCGCTTCTCCCCGGCTGAATCCGAAATCATAGTCGCCATCGTTGAAGACCTGATTCGACCCAATACCTTCCCCAATGAGAATGCAACCGAGGCCGCCCGCAGGGCCGCTGTGGATGCTGTGGAGCAGGTAGAGCGCACTTTTGCCCTGAATGAGGTGGTGGTGCGTCAGAACGAGCAGGTGACCGCGGTAGATA
>JAGWBD010000024.1 GCA_021296065.1 Anaerolineae bacterium | reverse complement strand
GGTTTACTGGAAGCCTTGCCCGATCTGGCGCGCTACACATTCAATACCCTGCGCATCGCCGGCCTCTCAACGCTGGGGCTGTTACTTTCCTGCTCGCTCGCCGGCTATGCCCTGGCGCGCTGGCGCTTCCCCCTGCGCAACGTCTGGTTCTACGGCCTGCTGGCCACCATGATGGTGCCCGGCCACGTGACGTTAATCCCGACCTACGTCCTGTTTCGCAAACTTGGATGGCTGAATACCCCCAACCCGCTCATTATTCCCTTTTTCTTCGGCAGCCCCTTCGCCACCTTCTTCTTCCGCCAGTTTTTTCTGAGTTTCCCGCGGGAGCTTGAGGACGCAGCCACGCTTGACGGCGCCGGCGCCTTGCGCACCTTCAGGAGCATAGTCGTACCCGTGTCCAAACCTGCATTTGTCGCCCTGGGTGTTCTCCACTTCACTGGCATGTGGAACGGTTTCTTTTTGCCCATCATCTATCTCCAGCGCAAGGAACAATGGGTGCTGACCCAGGCCGTTCGGAGTTTGCTGGGACGCTATGACAGCCCCTGGGGTGAAATTATGGCCGGTGTAGTGCTGATGACCGTGCCAATCGTCTTGTTGTATATTCTGGTACAACGCTATTTCGTTCAGGGAATCACCTTTGGCGGAATTCACGGATAGCGCCCTTGCAACCAGCCAAACGCACGAGATCGCATTGCGCGGCATTTCATTACAATGGCGGTGACCTGTCCGTACCCGGCGTCAAGTCCCAGGAAGGAATCCTTCAATGTCCACACCAACTGTAGACGTCGAGCGCTTTCAGCGCGACGGTTTCCTCTTTCCCTTCACTATCTTCGAGAGCGAGCAAGATCTGGCCCGCTTGCGCTCCATCTTTTGGCGTCTGCGCGCGCTGCTGCCGCCCGGCACCTCCACCCGGCAGATGATGCAGTGGCATGACCTCGACCTTGATCTCTGGCAGCTGGCCAACGAGCCGCGCATCCTCGACGTGCTGGAGCCCGTTCTCGGCCCCGACTTCTACCTCTGGGGCTCACAGTTCTTCAGCAAGGACCCCGGCGACCCCAGCGTCGCCGGCTGGCACCAGGACGCCGCCTTCTGGCCCCTGACGCCGCATCGCACGGTCACCGTCTGGCTGGCCTTCGAGGACAGCGACGTCGAAAATGGCGCCATGCAGGTCATTCCCGGCACGCATCGCGCCGGCATCCTGCAACACGCGGGTGAGCACGACGAACACGACATGCTCAACATGCGTCTTGAGCGCGGCAACTTCAGCCGCAGCGACGCCGTCCACATTTGTCTGCGCGCCGGCCAGATCAGCATCCATGACGACAACATCGTCCACGGCTCCGCGCCCAACACCTCGGACCGCCTGCGCTGCGGCCTGACCATGCGTTACTCCGCCAGCGAGGTGCGCGTCGATGCTGCGGCCTGGCCGACCTTCCGCGCCTGCTTCGTGCGCGGCGAGGACCGTCACGGCCACAACCCGCTCGGCCAGGCGCCGACCGACATCCTGCGCGAGTTCGTGCCGATCTGAGCGCAGCCCACTCAACCTGTAAGCGACGACACGTCCAGCACGTACATCTGACGCGTGCCTTCGTGAATCGAGTCGATGCACACCATGCGCCCGTCGCGCTTCCAGCGGGGATGCAGGTCGCAGCGGATTTCACCGCTGATTTTTGGGTCCGAATGGAAGCGTCCGAGGTCGAAGCGCGTGTCGCTCGCCAGGTGATACAGCATCAGCAGGCGTTCATGGCGGGACGGGTCGGGATAGCTGTCGCTCAGGAGCCACTGACGGTCGGGGCTGAAAGAGTTGTGCCCGTCCCGGGTCAGGGTGTCGGCGCCGACCACCGCGGCCTCGCCGGACGGGTCGCTGTAAAGATGGAAATGATCTGCGCCATTGTGCCGCGTCCAGGCCAGAAGGTGTTCGTCATCGCGCCAGTCGTAGTGCGACACGACCCCGCACCCTTCCAGCAAGCTGAGATTGCCGCCGTGGGGGTCCACCGTGAACAAACGAGTATGGAAGCCTTTCGGCGAGGGCCAGCGGTGCAGGAAGGAAACACGGCTCCCCGCCGGGTTCCACTCCAGGTGGTTCACCCAGTGGTCGACTCCCTGCATTGAGTCGACCGCCTCCAGGTCCGCCAGCTGCGCCAGACTGACGATCAGCCGACAGTCACCGGTGTCGAGATCCATGTGCCAGACCCCGTCATCCTCCGGCGCACGTTTCCCGGCGCTGCGGTCCGGCAGGCCGACGTAACCGTAGCCGGGACGGGTGCGCGCCAGGCGCGCGAAGTTTAGCGACATGGCTACCGCGCCGTCCGGCGCGAGCGCACAGACGGGACGCGGCAACAAATCACTCTTGCCCGTCTCCAGATCGAGGACGCAGGTTACGCAGGAATCTCCAGTGCGGGAATTGAAAAGGATGCGGCGCTGTGGACCGCAGGGGAACCACTGCAGCATGTTGCCCTGCTGCCAACACCAGACCCTGCTCTCGGCCAGGGTCTGCCAGCGATAGTCGTCGCGGCTGTCCAGCATGCCAATTGTGGCGACGTCTCCCGGCGTTGGCGGACGGTCCATGAAAGGCACCTGCAGCGCAAGTATATGGCGGCCGCCCGCGTCCCAGGGCGTCTTGTCGTAGTAGCCGAAAAAGTGGTGGCCCGGGCCATCCGTGATTCGCGTGACGGGGCAGGGGTGGTCGACGATCGGCATGGCTTGCTGCGCAAGGTCTGTATGACCAACAGTTGCAGCAAACTATATCCCCGGACCGGCAACAATTGAAGTCCGCCACCGACCTGGCCGGCCGCGTTGGACGCCGTTATACTGGCCGACTCTTTCCTCAAGTTCCGGTTCGTCCGGCTCTCAATCCACACACTGAGGTATTTTCCGTGAAGATAAATGACATCGTCTTTTTCGAAGTCCGCGCGCCCTGGGAAGAACCCGCCGGCCGAATGCGCGTTTCCTTGCCGCTGGACCTCTATCCCGACCAGGTCCATCCTTACCCGCCCAACCAACGCAAAAGCGAACTCAGGCACATATTCGTCGAGATCCACGCAGAGGGCGAAGTCTCCGGCCTGTTCGGGCCCATCGAAGCGCGCCAGGCCTACCTGATCGCCACCCAATTGCGTCCCCTGCTGCTGGGTCAGGATGCCCTGGCGACTGAATTGCTTTTTGAAATCTTGCTGCGCCTGGACCGTCACGGCCGCTCCGGCGTGTTCATGACCGCCATCAGCGCCATCGATTGCGCGCTCTGGGACCTGAAGGGAAGGGCCTGGGGCCAGCCCGTCTACCGCCTGCTGGGCGGCCCGACGCGTTCGCAGGTGCCGGCCTACGCCAGCATGCTGGGCCATTCGATCGAACCAGAAGAAGCGACGCAGGGCGCGGCGGACTTCCAGGCGCAGGGTTTCCCCGCACAAAAGTGGTTCTTCCACTTCGGGCCCGGCGCCGGTCAGGAGGGGCTGGAATGCAACATCGCCCTGGCGCAGGCCCTGCGTGACGCCGTCGGCCCGCACTATCCGCTGATGTTCGACGCCTTTACCAGCTGGACCGTCCCCTACGCGCGGCAAATGTTGCAGGCGCTGGAACCGCTCAACCCCACCTGGATGGAAGAACCAATCGCACCGGAACGCATCCGGGAGTTCCGCAAACTGCGCCAGGCGTCACGCGTGCCGATCGCCACCGGCGAGCACGTCTACACACGCTGGCAGAGCAAGGAACTGCTCGTGAATGACGCCGTTGACGTCCTGCAAAACGACCCTGACTGGACCGGCGGAATCTCCGAAACCGTGAAGATTTGCGCGCTGGCCTCGGCCTTTGAGGTGCCCTTCATCGCCCACGGCCACTCACTGCTGCCCGCGCTGCACGTGGCGGCCTCCCAGTCGCCCGCCACCGTGCCCTGGGTCGAATACCTGGTCTACCACCAGCCGCCAAAACAGCACTTCCAGACAACGCAATACGAGCCGCAGGAGGGCCACCTTGCGCTGCCGGAGTCGCCGGGGCTGGGCTTGGTGCTGGACGAGAGCAAAATCGAAAGTCGGGAGGAGTTGACATTCCAGCCTTGATCGCAGATCTTGTTTGAAAGTATAAGTGTCCCGCTTGCAATGGCAGACGCCTTACGAAACAACACTTTAAAGAAGACTATTACTAATGATAATGCCTGTTATCAAAGATTTATAGCGGCGGTGGATTCGCCTGTCTGTTAAGAAACCGTTATCTTTGTGCTTTGGATCTGAGCGATTTGGCTGGAGGTAAAACAGTGAAAGTCTACGGATTGGCAGTCGCCATGCTGTTCTTCCTTCCATGGAGCCCTGTTGCAGCCTAGGAACGTTGCGTAGAGAACCCGGGACCAGGGTTAAGCGCTGCCAAAAGGGCGAGAATTGCAGAACTGCAAGGTTTTCCCGTTCTCTTTGCTGGAGAGGGAACAGAACTCCAACGACTCCTGCAGCTGGAGGCCATTTCGAACTGGGCCGAAAGAGTCTCTGCGGGCAACGGCTGGTTCGACGACGGTCCCGACAGCTGTGTCCGGTACATCTCGGCTTCGGGCGAACCCGTCCTGGGAACCCGAATATACAATCCGGTATCGGTGGCCGACCAGGGGAAAACATCGTTTCGTATCGGTCAGCTGGCCACAGTGATCGACGGCCCCGCCCGCATCCGCAGCGGCCCCGGGCAACAACATTCCCAACTTGCCTGGTGCGCTGACGGCGCGCCTCTGACGGTCTTCCCGCCGGCGGTGGACAATTGGCTGCCCGCCAGTTGCTACGGCGCCAATGGCTGGATTTACGAGCCCCTGGTGCGATACGAAGCCGCGCCGGTCCAACCCGCTGTGGCGCCAGTTGCCCCTGGCGAAAGCGGCCGGCCCGCCAGCGGGCAACAGGCCACCGTGACCAGCGGCCCCGCCGCCATCCGCAGCGGCCCGGGGCAGGAGCATCTCCACTTGCGCTGGTGCGGCATCGGCTGGTCCCTGACCGTCTGGCCGCCGACGGTGGAGGGCTGGTTGCCCGCCAGTTGCTACGGCGCCAACGGCTGGATTCACGAGTCCCTGGTGAGTGTCAGCGACTGAGTCACTTCGGACGCCGGACGGTTTGCGAGCCTTCGTTGTACAGCCAGCTGTGGTCTTGCCAGTGTCGGGGTTCCCCCCCCCGCGAGGGCCCCGTGCCATCTGAATGGGGCCGGAGTACACGAAGGCGTTACCGGTCCGCCACCAGCGGCTCGATGCCCCACTCACGCGCCAGCGACTGCAATGTCGACCAGGTCCGCTCCGGCAAGGGGATGCCCTCGCGTTGACGTTGAAGCCTGGCCCGCTCCTCCGGCTCGCCGGGCAGCAGCACCAGGTCGTGTCCCTCCGCCGGACGGATCCTGTGCGCGTTTTCGCGGAGCTCGTCGGCCATGGCCGTGAAGTCCTCCAGCTCGCCGAAATGCTCAATCGAGAGCGCCAGCATCAGCGTGGGGTTGCCATACAGGTCGGCGCCCTTCGCGCCCGAGGGCACGGTCCCGGCCAGCAGCACCGGGATCAGCGCCATCATCAGGTTCAGACCATAACCCTTGTAAGTGCCAAAAGGCAACAGCATGCCGCCCTCAAAGAGCTTGTCCGGATCGCGAGTCGGCTGCCCTTCCGAATCCAGCACCCAGCCCTCCGGGATCAGCTCGCCCTTGTCGCTGTAGATGTTCATCTTGCCCGCCGCCACAATCGAGGTGGCGAAGTCCAGCACCATCGGCCCGCGCCCCGTCGGGACGCCCCATGCCATCGGATTGGTGCCGGTGACGCGTTCGCGTCCGCCCCAGGGCGCCACCAGGGCGCCGGGGATGCCGACCATCACCAGGCCCACCAGACCCTCGTCCGCCAGCCAGGCCGCGTATTCACCCAGGCGACCGATGTGGTTGCAGTTGGCCAACGAGACAGCCGCCACGCCGTGTTCGCGCGCCAGGCCGCGCAATTGCGCCGCGCCATAACGCGCGCCGACCTGGCCGTAGCCGCGGCGGCAATCGACCACTGCAATGGCGCCGTGACGATGTTTGATGCGCGGCCGCATCGCGGGCTGGATGACGCCTTCCTTCACCTGGCGCAAATAGCTTTCGTGCCGCATCACGCCGTGCGAATCGTGGCCGCCGAGGTTGGCGTCCACCAGGGTCTGCGCCACGAAGTCCGCGATGTCCGGCGGCGCGCCGGTGGCCCGGTAGAGACGACTGGAAAAGTCCGTCAGTTGCTCCGCGCTGACCAGTGGCATGGCTACCCTCTTTCTCGCTGCAATTCCAGCGCCGCGCGCAGCACGCCGTCGCAGGCCGCCAGCCGCGCCCGCGCCGATTCTGCGTCAAGGCCGCAGCGCGCCATCAACACGGCCGGCTTGACCGTCTGACCCGTCTGCTCCAGCAATTCGGCCGCCCGCAATTCGCTGACGCCGCCCAGCTGCGCCACCATACGCCGCGCCCGCAATGCAAGTTTCGTGTTGCTGACGCGCAGGTCCACCATCAGGTTGTCGTGTACCTTGCCGAGACGAATCATGGAGGCTGTGCTCAGCATGTTGAGCACCATCTTCTGCGCCGTACCGGCCTTGAGACGCGTGGAGCCCGCGATCAACTCCGGCCCGGTGATGGCCGCAATGCCGATCTCCGCCACATCCAGCAGCGGCGCCGGCGCGCTGCAACTGATTCCCGCCGTAAAGGCGCCAGCCTCCCTTGCGTAGGCCAGGGCCCCCAGCACGAAGGGCGTGCGTCCGCTGGCGGCGATGCCGACCACCGCGTCGCGCGCCGTCAGGTCCAGCGCCTGCAGGGTCATCGCCCCGTCCTCCGCGCTGTCCTCCGCACCTTCCACCGAAAGCATCATGGCGCCGATGCCGCCCGCCAACACGCCCTGCACCTGCTCCGCCGGCGCGCTGAAGGTCGGGCCGCACTCCACGGCGTCCAGCACGCCGAGGCGACCGCTGGTGCCCGCGCCCAGGTAGATCAGTCGCCCTCCAGCGCGCAGACGCCTGGCGATGCACTCCGCCGCCTGCGCCACCCGCGGCAGCGCGTCCCTGACCGCCGCAGCGACTCCTGCGTCCTCCGCGTTCATCAGGGTGACGACGTCCAGCGTCGACATGCGGTCAAGACCGCGGCTGGCCGGGTTTTGCGCTTCCGTGTGCCTGGGTGATTCGGACACCATGAACCGTCGCTCAGCCCGTCGTCTTCATGCCGGCCGCGATACCGCTGATGGTCGCCAGCACCTCGCGCAACACGGCCTCCTGACCCGGCCCGTCGGGGTCAGCGCGCAATTCCTGCAACAGGGCCACCTGGATGAAATTGAGAGGGTCGACGTAGGGGTTACGCCGTTCGATGGACAGGCGGATGACCGGGTTGTTGTCCAGCAAATTGTCCTGCCCGGTGACCGCGCAAAGCAGGCGCCGCGTGCGTTCGTGCTCCTCCTCAATGCGACGGAAATAACGCTGCCGAAGCGCAGAGTCCGCCACCAGTTCGCGCGCGTAAAGCCCGGCGATGCCCAGGTCCGCCTTGGCCACGTCCAGCTGCGCGTTTTCCAGCACGGCGTTGAAGAAGGGCCAGCTGCGGTACATCTCGCGCAGCAGTTCGAGGCCGTCCTCTTCCCGTTCACACCAGGTCTCAAGCGCATGGCCCACGCCGAACCAGCTGGGCACAATCGCCCGGCTCTGCATCCAGGAAAAGGTCCAGGGGATGGCGCGAATCGAGGCGAAACCGCCGCCGGCGTTGCGTTTGGCGGGACGCGAGCTGATGGGCAAACGCGCCAGTTCGCCGATCGGCGTGGCCTGTTGCCAGAAGGTCAGAAAGTCCTCGCTGCCGTAGACGAAATCACGCCAGGCCTGCTGGCCCAGTTCCGCCAGTTCGCCCATGGCGTTCATCCAGACCTGTTCCACGCGCGTTTCCTGCGGGGCGCCCAGCGCCAGCATCATGGCGTGCATCACCTGGTGCAGGTGGCGCCGGCCAATGTCGCGGTTGCCATAGCGGTAGGCGATGACCTCGCCCTGCTCGGTGATTTTGGTGCCGTAGGTCAGCGACCCGGGCGGGAGGGCAAGAATCGCCAGATTGGTGGGGCCGCCGCCACGGCTGATGCTGCCGCCGCGTCCGTGGAAGAGTTGCAGCGCAATGCCATGTTCGGCGCAGGTCACCGTCAGCTCCTGCTGCGCGCGGTACAAATGCCAGTTGGAAGCCAGGTAGCCGCCGTCCTTGCTGCTGTCAGAATAGCCGACCATCACCTGCTGGTGCAGGCCGCGGCGACGGCCCCGCGCCTGCAGGTAGCGCTGCCAGGCCTCGTTGGCAAACAGCGCGCGCATGATCGCCGGGCCGTCACGCAGGTCATCAATGGTCTCGAAGAGCGGCACCAGCTCCAGGTCCTCGTCGACTCCGACCTCGCTGGCCAGCAGCAACATGGCCAGCATGTCGCTGGGCGCCTGGCTCATGCTGCCGATAAAGGTGTCGATGGCGATCGTGCCGTAGCGTGCATGGGCCTGGGCCACCATGCGCCAGGCGCCAATGACGCGCTGCGTGTCTTCCGAAAAGGGGCTGACGTCCACCGGGAAGAAAGGCCGCGGGTTGGCGATCTCGCGCGTCAGCAGGGCCTGCTTCGCCGCCTCGTCAAGGCCCTCATAGTCCTCCTCAATGCCATAGTGGCGGAAGAGCTCGACCAGCGCCGCGCGCTGCAAGCCGGCGTCCTCGCGCAACTCCAGCGGCACCAGATGCAGGCCGAAAAGCCGCACCTTGCGGATCAGGCGCAGCAGGGAACCGTTGGCGACGAGGCGGCTGTCGTTGGCCAGCAGGCTGTGGCGGATGCGCTCCAGATCAGCGATCAGTTCGCGACTGTCGCGATAGCCCTGCGGCAAGTCTTCCAGGGTCGCCTGCAGGCGGCGGCGCACTCCCTCCAGCAGCTGTCGCCAGGGCTGACCCGGCCAGCGTTCGGCCAGCAAGGCCGCGTCCGGCTGCCGGGCCAGCGCCTGCTGCAAGTCCTTCAGATCATGGTCCGCGCGGACCGCTTGCGTCAAATGTTCCTGCAGCAGGGCCACCTCGCGCAGCCATACCTGCAGCGCTGCCCGCCGCAGCGTCGCCAGGGTCTGCAGGGTGACGTCGGCGGTGACGTTGGGGTTGCCATCGCGGTCGGCGCCGATCCACGAGGCAAAACGCAGCAGCCCCTGCGGCTGCGACCAGTCGGCCTCCGGGAATTCCTCATCAAGGCTGCGAATCAGGTCCTCGTAGACGTCCAGCACCACGTCCATGATGACGCTGGTCAGGTACCAGAGGCCGAAATCGACCTCGTCCATCACCGTCTTGCGCGTGCTGCGGTTGGTGGGCGTCTGCCACAGCGCCTCGATCTGTTCACGCAGCGCTTCCAGAAAGACAGCGCTTTCGCGTGGCGGAAAGTCCTCGCGGTCATGGCGGTCCATCATCTCGGAGATGGCCCGCAGTTTGACCAGCATCTCCTTGCGCTTGGCCTCGGAGGGATGCGCCGTCAACACCAGTCGCACCCTCAACTGATCGAAAATCGCGGCCAGGTCCCCTGCCTGCAGGCCGGCCCGTTGCAGACTGCGCACGGCGTCGGCCAGCGACTCGCGCACGATGCTGTCGCGCGCGCGTTGCCGCAGGACGCGGGCGCGCTGGATGTCCTCGGCGATATTGATCAACTGAAAGTAATTGCTGAAGGCCTTGACCAGTATCTCGCGTTCCTCCGGCCCCAGCGCCAGGACGCGCTGCCACAGCTCTTCCAGCAACGCGGGGTCCTCCCCGTCGCGGCGACGGATGGCCAGTTTGCGAACGGTTTCGACCAGACGCAGGGCGTCCTCGCCGTGCTGCTCGACGATCAGTTCGCCCAGCAAGTTCCCCAGCAAATGAATGTCGCGGCTTAGCGCGCTCTGACCCTCGCCGGTCTGGCTCATGTGTCTCCTGTCCCGCAACACGCGGGCATGCAATGGCTGTCGCGGTCATTATCGCGGCAGGCCCGACCGGTCGCAAGCGTCGGGCCAGGTAGAGTGGCGATGCGGGCTAGCCGCAATACTGCTCTCGCAGCACAGCCTTGCGCACTTTGCCCAGCGCGTTCTGCGGCAGTGAGTCCACCAGATGCCAGGCGCGCGGCAGCTTGTAGGGCGCCAGACGCGCGCGGCACCAGGCCTCCAGCGCCGCTTCATCCAGGGCCGCGCCGGCCTCGGGCAGGACCAGGGCGACGACCCGCTCGCCCCATTCCTCGTCCGGGCAGCCGATGACCGCCGCCGCCCGGACCTGCGGGTGTTCCAGCAAGGCGCGCTCCACCTCCGGCGGGTAGACGTTCATCCCGCCACTGATAATCAGGTCCTTCGCCCGCCCCTGCAGCGTGAAGTAGCCGTCCGGCGCGCGCTGCGCCAGGTCGCCCGTGCGCAGCCAACCGTCCGCCGTGAAGGCCACCGCCGTTTGCTCCGGCCGGTTGTGGTAGCCGGCGCAGACGTGCGGCCCGCGGATCTGCAGTTCGCCCACCACGTTGTCGGGCAGCGGCTGCTCCGTCAGCCGCTCCACGACGCGCGCCTCAACCCCTGGCAGCGGCAAGCCCACCGATCCCCGCCGCCGTTCGCCATGCAAGGGGTTCGAGAGGTTCATGCCGGTCTCGGTCATGCCATAGCGCTCCAGCAGGGTCACCCCGAAGCGTTGTTGCACGCCCTCAAACAGGTCGTCCGGCAAACGGTCCGAGCCGGAGGTCATCAGGCGCATGTGGCGCAAGTCGTGGTCGCCGCCAGCAGCGGCCCGGTAGAGGCGGCGGTGAATGGTCGGCACGCCCATGAAGACCGAAAAACGCCGCGACTGCAGCAGGTCCAGCACCCGCCCGGCGTCGAAGCGCGGCAACAGGACGGCCGTGGCGCCGGCGCGCAGCGCGCCGTGCAGGGCCACCGTCAGGCCGTGCACATGGAAGAGCGGCAACACGTGCAGCAACACGTCATCCTGGCGCCAGCCCCAGGCCTCGTGCAGGGCCTCGATGTTGGCCGTCAGGTTGCCATGGGTGATGCGCGCGCCTTTGGGCCGACTGGTCGTGCCGCTGGTGTAGAGCATCATGGCCAGCTGCTGCGGGCCCCGCGGCGTGGGCGGCGCGACGGGCGCGAATCCCTTGATCTGCCGCGTGAATGACTCGTCGTCGCGCAGGGCGATGCAGCGCAGGCCGGGCGTGGCTTGCACGATTGCTGCCGCGCCCCGCTCGCCCCCCGCATGGAAAAACAGGGTTGCGACGGAATCGCTCAGGAAGTAACGCAGTTCCGCTGCCGGAAAGGCCGGATTGAGCGGCAAATGCAACGCGCCCAGGCGACAGATCGCCAGGTGCAGCTGTACAAAGGCCAGGCCGGTCGGCAACTGAGTCGCGGCGCAGTCACCGGGCCGCAGACCCAAAGCCAACAACCAGGCCATGCAGCGCTGCACCTGGTTCTCGAGCTCGCCATAGCGCAGCGACCGCGCGCCATCTTCGCGCAGCAGCTCAATGGCGACCTTGTCCGGCTGCGACAAACAGTGCTGCCGCAGCCTGTCGAGAAACATTGGCGTCATCGGGCGACGACCTCCGCGCCGACCTGCATCTTAACCTTGCCGGCCATGCTCCCACGCTCTGGCGGGACCCGGCCCGCTGAGCGCGAAACCGGTTTCAATTTTATACGCCGACTCGTCCGGCCAGGTAGCCCGCCGATGATTCTGTTACGATGGCATCGCTGTCAGGCGCGCAGGAGCGACCATGAGCGCAGGTCCGGTCATTGCAATCGTCATGGGCGACCCCGCCGGCATCGGCCCCGAACTCATCGTAAAGGTGCTGGCCGAAGACGGCTGGCGGGGGCGTTGCCGGCCATTCGTCATCGGCGACCTGCAGGTCATGCGCGCTACCGCCGACAGCCTCGGCGTTGCGCTGCAGTTTCAGGCGATTGAGAAACTCGACGAAGCCGCTTTCGCGGCGGGCCAGGTCGACGTGCTGAATCCGCCCGGCCACGTCCCTGTTCCATTGCCGTCGCCTGGGGTCCATCCTGTGCTCGGCGAGGCGGCGGCGCGCTACCTCGAACTGGCTTACCAACTCGCCTTGCAGGGCAGCGTCGGCGGCGTCGTGATGGCGCCGATGAACAAGGAGTCCTTCCGCGCCGCCGGTTACGACCACTATGACGAGTTGCAGTTTCTCGGCGAGATCACCGGTAGTGACGAGCCTTTCATTCTGGCCGCAACCGGGCCCGTGAAGGCGGTCGCCGTCACCGAGCACATCCCCTTCGCCGATATCGTCCACCATATCACGCGCGAGCGGGTGCGCCGCCACATTGAGCACCTGCACCAGGTGCTGCGTCGGCTGGGCCATGCGGCGCCGCGGATCGCCTGTGCCGCGCTGAACCCGCACGGCGGCGAAGGCGGGCTCTTTGGCAGGGAAGAAATCGACGTCATCGCGCCGGCCATCAGCGACGCCCAGGCCCTCGATATTGATGTCAGCGGGCCGGTCCCGGCCGACATCGTCTTCAAGCGGGCGCTGGATGGCGACTTCGACGGTGTGGTCTGCATGTACCACGACCAGATGAATATCGCCCGCAAGTTGCTGGCGCGCTCGAATATCGCGACCCTGTGGCTGGGTCTGCCGGTCATCGGTGCCACCACGGCCCATGGCACGGCCTTCGACATTGCCGGTCAGGGCATCGCCGACCCGGGCAGCCTGCGCGCCGCGCTCGAATATGCTATCCGTCTGGCAAGGCAGTAAGGACTGACAGGCAGCGTCAGACGGCCACGGCCTCCGCGCCGACGTTGGTCTCGATCCAGCTTTTCAGCGGCACGTCCACCTCTGCGGGTGAGGTGTAGCCGTAGTTGCCCGTCGGCGACGCGCCGAAGAGTTGCTGGCGGATCGGGTCCATGCGGCCGTTCAGGCGCTGGTCGAGCGTGACCTCGTCGCGCGGCCGCAGCCAGCGATAGCTGTAGCCATAGAACAGCACCTTGCGCGGGCTGTGCCAGTGATTCGCGCTGGACGAGTGCCACAGGCGCCGGTCAAAGAACACCGCCGAGCCCGCCGGCACCAGCACCGGCACGCCGCCGGGCAGTTCGCAGCGCCGATTGCCACCGGGAAAGACCATGGTCTTCTGCAACTGGCTGCCCGGCAGGACGTAGAAATTGCCGCGCCCCGGCTGCGAGCAGTCCGTCAGGAAGAAGCCAACTTTCAACGAAATGCGCGGCTGCGGGTCGGTCTCCAGCTCCAGATTGAGTCGCCCGCTGTCCTGGTGCCAGCCGAGACCGTGGTCCCTGTCCGGCTCGGGCGGAGAGAGGTTGAGGTGCGAATGGTAAAGCTGGATATTCCAGCCCAGCAGGCCAAAGACGCGGGCGAAGGTATTCGGCAGGTCGACCAGCTCCAGCAGGGCCTCGTCGCGCCCCGCAAAGTCGAACACAGCGACGCGCTCGCCCTGGCCCAGTTGCTGCTCCTCACGCCGCTCGTCTACAAGGCGGTCGAAGGCCGCCACGGCCCGCTCCAGTTGTTCCGGCGTCAGGGCGTTTTTCACAATGAAAAAGCCATCCCGTTCAAAGGCCTCGCGCTCGGCCTCGCCCAACATAAAGTCCAGACAACGCGTATCCATTTTGCTCTCCACATGCTCCCCGCCGCGCAGGGATTGTAACCCGCCGCGGCCACAAGCGCCGCTGGCAGGCCGCGGCGTGCAGGGCTGAACTTCAGGGCAGCGGGCCTCGCGAGCGATCAGCCTTTCAGGGGGCCCGTCATCTGCACCAGGCGAAAGCCGATGGAGGCGTGGGCGCGCTCCGGCGCCAGGGCGTAGCGAAAGTCGATCACGGCCCGCTCGGCCTCGCTGAGAAAGGAGCCGCCGTGGATCAGACGTTTGCTGCCGGGCGCATTGTTGCCGCCGGGCTGCGCATCGCGGCACCACTCCCAGACGTTGCCGGCCATGTCCTGCGCGCCGCAGGGGCTGGCCCCCTCGCGATAGCGGCTGACCTGGGTGGTCATGCGGATAAAACTCTCGCGCACGTTGCAGCGCAGCAGGTCAAATTCATCGCCCCAGGGGAAGCGTCTTTCGTCATCGCCGCGCGCCGCGCGCATCCACTGCAGGCTGGTCGGCAGGGAAACGCCCATGCCGAGGCGGTCGCCCAGCCAGTTGCAAAAGGCCATCGCCTCGTACCAACTGACCTGCTCGCGCGGGCGCCGAGCGTTGCTGAAGGTGGCGGGACGCGGGCCGGGGTTATGTCCCCGCCATGCGCTGGCCGCCGGCGGCCACCAGCGCCCGTTGGCGTAGCCCTGCGGGTCCTGCACAAAGGCCTCGAACTGCGCGTTGGTCACGGGATAACGACTGATGCGAAAAGCCGTCACGCGGCGTTGCTGCGGCCGCGAACTGCCATTTTCGCCCGCCGGGCTCCAGTGCAGGTGGCCCGCCGGCACCTCGCACCACTCCAGCAAGGGCAGGTCGAAAGGCTGCGTCGGGTCGCGTCCGACAGTTGCTGGAGTATCCGTAATTTCGGTCACCTTGCCGGTCTGCAATGACGTGGCTCCCCACCCTGCTTCCTGCGGGAAGAGATCGTCGTCGCGGCTTGATTCGCCCGTCTGCGACGCAGGCGTGGGGACGGCGGCGGCGCGCTCGCGTTCGCCGGGCAGCGGGAAGGACAGGGGCAGCAGGTCCGGGCCGCAAAGGCTGGCCAGGTCCTCCGGGTCGTGACCGGGGTACTGCTCGCGGAAGGCCTGAAAGGCTTCGCAACCCAGGCGACGCGTGCTGTCCAGCTGCACCCGCGAAACAATCTGACGATATTCCCGCTCCGCCTCACGTTGCCGGCTGACCCGTTTGAGCCCCGCCTCCGCCTCCGCCAGCACGGCGTCCAGGTCCACAAATCGCGAACGATGGCCGGCCGCGCGCGCGTCGCAAGAGGTAGACGGCTTCGTCAAACTGGCCCTGCTGCATCGCTCGCGTCGCCTCGCCAATGCTCTGCTCCAGGTCCTTCACCGGCGCGTCGTCGATGTCAACACTGCGCGGCCCGCTGGCCGGGGGCTGAATGACCTTGTGTTCCGCCGCCTCTATCGAGCGCAGCAGCGTATCCAGGGCATCCTGCTGCAGGCCACGGCTGAAATCCACGTGATGAATGTCCTTCAGCGCCTGCGGTACTTCGGTCTCCGGGTGAATCAGCAGGGGAATGACGATGCGCCCCAGACTGAGGGCCAGGTTGAACTCGCGCAGGCAGGCTGTCGAGCGGACCGACTCCGGTGACAGCAACCAGAGAAAGCCCTCGCACCACTCCAGACGCCGGTAAATCTCGTGCCACCAGTTGGTGCCGGCGTAGAGCCGCTGGTCGTACCAGATGTCGTGGCCGGTCAGGGCGCGCACGATCTGTACGCAATAGGGCTTGTCCACGCGGGCGTAACTGACGAAGAGTTTCACGAGACGGGCCCGGGCTCCGCACCCAGTTGTTGCAGAACATGACGGGCCAGTTCACCGGTCTCGCGCGGTTCCCAGTGCGGGTGACTGTGCTCATTTGACAGGGCGCGCAAGGCTGGCACACAGCGTCGTGTGCCGATGCGCTCCAGCGTCGCCACGGCATACCAGCGTACGGTCGCGTCGCTGTCCTGCAGGGCCGCGATGGCGTAGGGCTCGCCCTCTCGTCGCCCGGCCTCGCCAAGGGCCACCACGGCCGCCAGGCGCACCAGCGCCTCGCCGTCGTTGCAGAGCGTACCCAGCGCGCGAATGCCCGCCGGATGCACCAGGCGTCCCAGCGCCTCGGCCACGGCCTCGCGCAGCAGGGCATCGGGATCGCGCGTCAGGGGCAGGAGATGGCGCGCCGCGCCGGGATCGCCGCACTCCAGCAGGGCGCGCAGGGCGGCGATGCGCAGCGGCTGGTTCTCATCCTGCAGCAGCGGCGCCAGGTCATCGCCGGCGGCCGGGTTGCCCAGCGCCGCCAACGCTTCCACCGCCGCCCAGCGCAGCATCCAGTCTGGTTCGCGCAAGACCTCGCAGAGGCGCGCCACAATGTGCCCGTTGCGCCTGCCGCGAAAGTGCTGCGCCCATGCAGCCAGACTGCGCGCGGCTTCCTCGCGCTCGCCCCAGGCGCTGTGACGCAAGCGGGCAAGCAGCGAGTCCAGTGCATCGGGCGCCGGCCTGGCGGACGCCTGCCCTGCCACAGCCGCTTGCGCCGGTGCCAGGTCGGGCCGGGCCTCTTGCCGCGCGCGCAGGGCTTCGCGCGCCGTCTTGCGCACCGCGTCGTCGGCATCGCGCCGCATGCGACGCAGGGCCGCTTCCGCTTCCGGCGCTTCAATGCGCGACAGCGCTGCGCTGGCCAGACGCCGTACGTTGGCCTCGTCGCTCTCCAGCGCGGGCAAGAGGCTGGCCAACGCCGCGTCGCCCAGGGTCGCCAACGCCAACGCCGCCGCCCGCCGGACGCGCCAGTTGTCGTGGCGCAGGTTGGCGATCAGCGCCGGCGCGGCCATGGCGTCGCCGAGTCTGCCCAGCGCCGCGCTGGCTTCAATGCACACCAGGTCGTCGCCGTCGTGCAGCAACTGCATCAGGGCGGGTACGCCGGCATTGTCCTGCAACCAGGCCAGTCCCTGGCAGGCGCCCCGGCGCAAGCGCGCATCCTCGTTCATCAGCAGCATCAACAGCGTCGGCAGGCCTCGCTCACGTAAATTATAAATAGCCACCCGCGTCGCGTCCGTCTGCGCCGCTCCTGACGATGCCAAGTTGTCCTGCAGCGACGGCAGCAGGGGCACATCGAGTTGCCACAGCGCCAGCACGGCGGCGCGCCGGACAGCGGGCGTTCCCTCGCGCATGGCCGCCAACAGCACGGGCAGCGCCAGCTCCAGGTCGATTTCTGCCAGGGCGCTGGCCGTCGCCACGCGGGCGTCGTGCTGTGCGCTGTGCGCCACGCGGATCAGGTTGCCGACAATCGGTTCGACGCTGCGCTCCGGCACGTCGATGCCGTTGGCGATGCAGCGCAGGGCCAGGAAGGGATTGACGCGATTGATGCCCAGCAGCGTCTCTTCCGGCCGCGCGCTGAGGCAGGCCGCCGTGATGATCATCGACTCGCGGCTGTCCTGCTGCCGGTCGCCACCCTCCCCCGCAACCGGTGGCCGCACCAGGCGCCACAAATCGCCACCCCGCTGCGTCAACGCCGCGAAGTACTCCATTTGCGCCTGCCAGGTGAAGCGCAGGCGCTCGCCGCGCCGTTGCAGAAAGTTGGCGCGCAGGGCGGCTTCCAGCAAATCGCGCCGACCGACGTGACCCAGCGCCTCTTGCAGTGAAACGTAGACGCCCGTCTCCCCGGTCAGCATGGCGTTGGCCAACGCGCCCAGTCCCGCCTCCACGTCCTGCAACCTGAGGCGGGCGAACAGGCTGTCGTCCGGCTGGCGCAGCCACATTTCGGCCGTGACCCGCCGCATCAGCACGCCACGATTTTCCACCGGCCCGTCGCCAGGCCGGCTCTTTTGCAGCAGGCAAAGCGCCCCCAGCAGAAACACGTTGTGCGCCATCAGGCGCTGCGGCCGCAGCTCGCCGCCGGCCTGCGCAGCCGTTTCGCCGAGCAGACCTTCCAGCAGCAGGGGCGCGGCCTGTGGCCCCAGCCAGCTGCGCACGAAGAAGCGAATGTTCTCCGCCGACAGCGGATCGCACTGCGCCAGCGGCAGCCCGAGGCTGACGTCAAAGCGATAGTCCTGCGCGCGGCAGGTGATCACGACCTGTTGCGGCGCCGTGGCCGAGGCCAGCCACTTGCGCAGCAAACCAACCTTGTGATGGCGGTGCCCGCAGATCTCGTTCAATCCGTCCAGATAAAGCGCGACCTCTCCCCGCGCCAGCAGGCGCAGAGGATCGCCGGGCAGGTCCCAGTGCGCACGGACCAGGTCCGGCAGCGTCATGCGGTCTTCCCAGCCGACGAGGTCGATGAGCAGCGGCAGGGGACCGTTGCGCAGCAACTGCCAGTGATGAATGTCGTTCAGGGCCAGATTGTGCAGGGTTGTGGTCTTGCCGCTGCCCGCGTCACCGACCAGCACCAGGCGCGGGTGGCGTTCGCGGATCTGCGCCAGCGTTTGCGGCCGGGACCGGCGCCCGGCCAGGGGCGCACCTTCGGCCAGCGCCGGGGAATGGTCGATGACGACGCAGGTGGCCTGCTCCATCCAGGCGCGGATGCCGGGCGGCTCGGGCCGCAGCTGGTCCTGGCTGATAACCCGGTCCACCGGGCTGGCATGCTCCAGATACTCCTGCAGGCCGCGCCGCGTGTAGAGGTCGACCGCCAGGTCGGTCAGCGCCGTGTCGATGGCATCCGGCTGGTAACTGACGCGATCGCCAAAGCGTTGCCGCAACACGGCCACCATCTTTTCCGCGTTGTGACGGAAGCGGTTGCTGCTACGCCAGTCGCTGAAGTCGAAGTACTGCGCCCGCTCCACCTCCATCGGCCACTGCGTTTCCTCAATGTGTTCCAGCAGCACCGGGACCACCGGACAGCCGATGCGGTCCGCGCGCGAGAGTTCGCGCTGGCAGTAACGCGATGCCACGTAGCCACGGGAGATCACCGGAATGGCAGCGACGGCGCTGTGCAGGGCATCCTGCAACACGCTGCGCCAGTCGTCGCCCGGCAGAATGTTGAGCCGGTCCATCCACAGCCGGATGCCGGCGCGGCGCAGGGTCGCCGCCAGCAACATCGCAAACTCGCCGTCGTCACTGCGATAACTGATAAAGACGTGATCGCCGCCCTGTCGGGCCTGCCTGGGGGGCGCATTGGTCGCCGGTTCGCCCGTCCAGGCGGAAGCGGCAGGGAGTTGCTCGTGGCTCATGTGAAAGCGCTCGGGGACGTCTTCGCTGCCCTCAAGATATAACACGAGCAGTCACAGAGGTCAATCAGGGGGCATAGCCTCGCACTTCCATATTGTCAGAATTATAGTTAACGTACACGGTACAGTTCACGTCCCGCTCACAAGTAAGGCCTTGTGTCGCGGTCTGCAATTGGAGGTCCATGATAGTGAGCAAACATCTGATCGTAGCGCTGAGCCTGTTCGTCTTTTCCCTGCTGGCGATCCAGCCCGTTCTCGCGCAGTGTGAAGATTGCCCGCACCTGCCAGTCGTAACCGGGGTGTACTGGAGAAATTACAACACAGTGTTCTGGGACCAGCCGGCAGACCTCTCCATCGTGAGGGGGTTCTTCGTTTATTTTCGGACCAGCTTCGCCAACGTTTGGCAGTCAAGCGAGTTTGTCCCCAATACCAGTGTTAACTTCACAATCGAAGGCCTGACGCCCACAACGCCCTGGGCGCAAGCGGGTGTATATGCCTATCCCGCAGATATCGATGCCTACCGGAACAGTCTCTACGGCCCGTCTTCGACAGCCTGCCATGGCCCCTGTCCTTTCCCGGATGAACTCATCAACTGGTACCCGCCTTCGGTCGCCGGGCAGGGTGGGAGGCTGGTGATTGACCACCGTCTCAATCAACACTCGGCCGCGCCCGTGGCGATGTACCGGAGCCCCGCCGGCGGCGCCCTCGAGCTCTGGGGGGTCGTGTCCGCCAGCGAGGGCTTGCCGCTCGTCGCAGTGCCGGAGATCGGCATGCTGGCCGAAGCCGGGCACCCTGGCGGTGAACTGGCCAGCATGGCCCATCCCGCCAACGACAAGCCTGTCGTCGTGCGCTACCTGCCGGATTCAGAGCAGATTGAGGTCAGCGCCTATTACGACGACATGCCGCCCTACCAGATTGACAAGCCCTACGTCTACCGCATTGACAGGGACGACCGGGTAGTGTTCGTCGCCTGGTAGCCGGCGCGCCCTCACCCCCCAACCCCCTTTCCCGCTCATTCGCGGGAGCCCTTCCCGCCTTTGGTGGGAGCCCTTCTCAGGGAGAGGGGGAGAAAACGTTTCCTGTGAATGTATCGTCAAGGGATCCGGAATGCAGGACTTGCGAATCCTGTCCGGGCGTTGAGCGGGGTTACGCCGGCGGGAAGCGACGTCCCGCTCCCTGAGGGAGAGGGATAAAGGGTGAGGGCGGTCACGTCCTGAAACGTGATTCGGCAGTCAGAATGGTTAAGAAAGGCGATGGAGCGCGTCGCCAGCCTGGACATTGACCAGGGGAAATCCGTGCCCGTTCAACCGGAGCGTGTAACGTTTCCCTGGCGCAGCACTTCCTGACCCGTCGCGCGGGCGTCATAGCCCGGTTCGCGACCCAGCGCCGCGCGGAAGCGGCCGTCTGTCAGCAACTCCAGCAGCGCCTGCATGCCCGCCAGCGCGACGTGTCGCGCCGGAATGCAGAGGTCGAAGCGTTCCTCGCCGACCGGCACAAAGTCCAGTTCCAGCGCCTGCGCCGCCCGCCGCAAACCCAGGCCGCAATCCGCCACGCCCGAGGCCACCGCCGCCGCCACGGCCAGATGCGTGTAGACCTCCTGGTCGTAGCCCTCGATTTGACTTGCAGCGATGCCCAGGCGTTTCAACTCGTAGTCCAGCAGCACCCGCGTGCCGGAGCCGCGCTGCCGGCTGACGAAACGCAGCCGCGGCAGGTCCGCAAGGCCGCGCGCGTCAAGGGGGTTGCCGCGCGATACGATCAGCCCCTGCTCGCGATGCGCGAAGGTCACCAGACGCAGCGCTTCCTGCGGCAGCCATTGGCGAATGGCCGCCAGGTTGTAGTCGCCGCTCTCTTCGTCCAGCAGATGCGTGCCCGCCAGATGCGCCTCCGCGCGCCGCAGGGCCACAAGCCCGCCCAGCGAGCCCACGTTGGCCGAGACCAGGCGTTGGCCGCGCTCCGCCAGCCACTGCGCCAGCAGGTCCAGCAGAGGGTCGTGGCTGCCCTGGGCCAGCAGACTGCGCCGCACTTCCGCCAGGGGCCGCAGCAGTTGCACCGTCGCTGGCGCGCCGCGATTCAGTCCCTCGCTGAAGCGCGGCAGCAGCGCCAGGCCGTCCGCGCGAACCAGCGAGGTGATCACGCCCGCCCCCTGCCCCAGCGGCGACGCCAGCAGGCGCCCGTCCACCTGCGCCAGGGTGACGCGCACGTAGTCGTCATCGCCCGTCGGCGAGACCAGCTTGCGCGTCATGATGGCCTTCACTTCTTCGCGCGCTGCGACGCCCAGGCCCAGCCATTGCCGCAGCAGCGGCGTCACGAAAAGCTCGCCGGTCAACGCCGCGCTGACGGGATAGCCGGGCACGCCGATCACCGGCACGTCGCGCAGCATGCCCAGAATCACCGGGTGACCCGGCCGCACGGCCACGCCGTGCACCAGCAATTCACCTTCCGCGCGCAGAACCGCCGCGCTGTAGTCGCGGCTGCCCGCCGACGAGCCCGAGAGCAGCAGGACGAGGTCCGGTTCCTGCCTCAGCGCCGCCAACAAAGCCCCGCGGATCGCCTCCGGCTCGTCCGCCGCTGCGTCGAGCACAGTTGCCTCGCCACCCGCCTGGCGCACCTGGGCCGCCAGCATCAGACTGTTGCTCTCAATGACTTGCCCGGGAGCGGGGTTCGCGCCCGGCAGCACCAGTTCGCTGCCGGTCGGCAGAATCAGGACGCGCGGCCGCCGCCGCACCACCACGCTGTCATGGCCGCAACCCGCCAGCGCGCCGAGGTCCACCGGTCGCAGCAGATGGTTGGGCGGCAACACCAGCTCACTCGCGACCATGTCCTCGCCCATGGGTCGCAAGTGCTGCCAGGGCGCCACCGCGCTGCGAATCGCGATGCGTCCCGCGTCCAGTTCCTGCGTGTGTTCGATCATGATGACGGCGTCCCTGCCCGCGGGCAGCGGATCGCCGGTGTTGACCGGATGCGCCTCACCAGGCACCTGCAGCGGCAGCGGTCGCGTCTCGGTCGCGCCCTGCGTCATCGCGGCCACCACCGCATAGCCGTCCATAGCCGCCGCGTGATAGTGCGGCGCGGACAGCCGCGCGTAGACTCCCCCGGCCGTCACACGGCCGGTCGCATGCGCCAGCGGCACACGCTCGCCCGGCAGCGGCCCGCTCCGTCCCGGCGATCGCAAGGCTTCCTGCAGCCGCGCATGCGCCTGCTCCGCCGGTATATCTTCAAGGTAGACGTTGCGCGCGTCCATGGCGGCAGTATAGCGCGCCGGTTACAAGGGCCAGCGCTTCTGCCAGGGTAAACTCACGCTTCTCCAGCGCTGGACGAAGGAGCAAATGCATGACCCTGCACTTTGGACTCAACCTGCCCGCCGGCCCCGTCATGGGCCCGCCAGGCAAGTTCATGGACGACCTCGACGTCGCCCTGCCACAACTGGTCGGCCACTTTGACAGCCTGTGGATGACCGATCACTTCATCTGGGACCGCGATCCCTGTTACGAAGCCTGGACGGTGATGAGCTACTTCGCAGCCCGCTGGCCGCAGTTCAAAATCGGCCCCATCGTGCTGGGCCAGAGCTACCGCAACCCCGCCCTGCTGGCCAAAATGGCCGCCACCCTGCAGCAGCTCTCGGGCGGGCGTTTCATCATGGGCATCGGCGCCGGCTGGAAGGAAGACGAATACCGCGCCTACGACTGGCCCTACCCGCGCGCCGGCATCCGTATCGAACAGCTGCAGGACACGCTGGAGATCATGACCCGCATGTGGCGCGAGCCCGGCCCGGTCTCCTGGCAGGGCCGCCATTACTCCATCACGGACGCCATCTGCGAACCGCGTCCCGCCCCCGTCCCGCCCGTCATCGTGGGCGGCGCCGGCCGCAAGACCATGCGCCTCGCCGCGCAGTACGCCGACGGCTGGAACCTGCCGGACTCGCCCATCGAACGCTTTCGCGAGCGCCGTGCCATCCTGCAGCAGCACTGCGAAGAACTGGGACGCGACCCCGCCAGCATCGAACTCTCCTGGTTTGGTCGCCTGAGTATCGGCGAGAGCGAACAGGCCGCCATCGCCCGCAGTCACGGCCGCTGGACCCGCGAGCGGGCCTTCGTCGGCACGCCTTCCCATTGCATCGAGATGATGCAGGCCTTTGTCGATGAGGGCGTCCGTCGCTTCATACTCGACATCATGGACGTCGCCGACGAGGACGTGCTCGGCCCCCTGCTGGAGGAAGTCCTGCCTGCCCTGCAACAGACGGACTGACCAACGTGACCGGAGACCAATCAAGATGACCTGCCACATCAGCCTGTGCCTGCCGCCGGGCCCCGACAGGGGCAAGATCAGCAAGTACATGGGCGACCTCGACGTCGCCCTGCCGCAACTCGCCGGTCACGTCGACAGCCTGTGGATGACCGACCACTTCATCTGGGACAGCGATCCCTGTTACGAAGCCTGGACCGTCATGAGTTACCTGGCGGCCCGCTGGCCGCAGTACCGCATTGGCTCAATCGTGCTTGGCCAGAGCTACCGCAACCCCGCCCTGCTGGCCAAAATGGCCGCCACCCTGCAGCAGCTCTCGGGCGGGCGCTTCATTATGGGCATCGGCGCCGGCTGGAAGGAAGACGAATACCGCGCCTACGGCTGGCCCTACCCGCGCGCCGCCATCCGTATCGAACAACTGAAGGATACGCTTGAGATCCTGACCCGCATGTGGCGCGAGCCCGGCCCGGTCACCTGGCGGGGCCGCCACTACCGCATCACAAACGCCATCTGTGAACCGCGTCCCGACCCCGTGCCGCCCGTCATCGTTGGTGGTGGCGGCCGCAAGACCATGCGCCTCGCGGCGCAGTACGCCGACGGCTGGAACCTGCCGGACTCGTCCAGCGAGACCTTCCGCGAGCGCCTCGCCATCCTGCACCAGCACTGCGAGGAAATGGGCCGCGACCATGCCAACATTGAAGTCTCCCTGTTGGGCCGCCTCAGCGTCGCCACTACAGAGCAGACCGCCCGCGAGCGCAACAGCCGCTCCTGGGAACGTGAGGGGGCGTTCATCGGTTCTTCGTCACAGGTCATCGAGCAGATGCAGGCCTTCATAGACCTGGGCGTCAACCGCTTCATCCTGGAGATTCTCGAATTCAGCGATGCGGAGGTCATCGGCATTCTGAAGGAAGACATCCTGCCCGCCCTGCGCTGAACCACCTGGCCACGCCCCCTTCGCCGCGCTATGCTGGCAAGCAGCGATTCGCCCCTAAGGAAAAGCTCATGAAACTCGCATCCATTGCTCCGGACATGCGCCTCGGCATCTGGCTCGGCGAGACTATTGTCGACTGCGCCGCAGTCGGTATCGCCGGCATGCCCGCCACCCTGGCCGACGCGCTCAATGGCGGCGAATCCGCCCTGGACTCGCTGCGCAACCTGGCCGCCGACCCGCCGCAGGCTGCCCTGTTACCCGCCGACCAGGTGACCCTCGGCCCCTGCGTGCCGCAGCCGGGCAAGGTCCTTTGCGTCGGCCTCAACTATGCCAAACACGCCGCCGAAGGCGGCCAGGCGATTCCGGAGACGCCGGTGCTCTTCTCCAAGTTCAACAACAGCCTCGCCGGCCCGGACGAGGACGTCCCTTTGCCGGCCAGCGCCGTGGAGTACGACTACGAAGTCGAGTTGAGCGCCGTTATCGGCAAACGCACGCGCGACGTCAGCGTGGACGACGCGCTCGACCACGTCGCCGGTTACTGCTGCAGCAACGACATCAGCGCGCGCGACCTGCAGATGCTCACCGGGCAGTGGCTGCTGGGCAAAACGCTGGACAATTTCCTGCCGCTGGGCCCCTGGCTGGTCACCGCCGACGAGGTGCCCGATCCCCAGGCGCTGGGGCTGCGTTGCTGGCTCAACGGCGAATTGCGCCAGGATTCAAACACCGCTGACATGATCTTCAGCGTGGCCGAAATCGTCAGCTATACCAGCCGCTACATGACCCTCGAGGCCGGTGACGTCATCTCCAGCGGCACGCCCGAAGGGGTCATCATGGGTATGGACCCCCGCGTCTGGATGGTGGCCGGCGACGTCGTCAGCGTCGAGGTCGATGGCCTCGGCCGCCTGACCAACCGGCTTGTCTAGCCAACAGCACATCGATCCCTTTTCGGCAAGACAAACCTCACGCAGCGAAAACCCCTCTCTGGTGAGAGGGGTTTGGAGTCTGGGCCGTCAACCGGCCTCACAGTTGCGCCAGGGTCACACGCCCAGTGTGCCGAAGTAGTGCTCGAAGAAGCGATCCACGTCCACCGAGGTGGCCACCTCGTGCGGGCCGTTGGCGCTCTCCTGCCAGCTGGTCTTGCCCGGCGACTCGCCCAGATCAACCGACACCTTGCCGGAGGTGAAGCCGCAGATCGCCTCGTCAAAGAGACAGACCGCGGCGAGCGGGTCATGCAGCGTCATCTCCGCGCGTTCCGTGAACCACACTTCCGCAAAGTCCATCACCGGCCGCAGCAGCCCCTTGCCGAAGCGCCGCCGCACTTCATCCGGCGACAGGCGCACCTGGGTCGTCACGTCCAGCCCCACCGAGCGATGCGGCCGCAGCGGCGCACGGTACACCATGGCCGTCGCATGCGGATCGAGGATGGCGTTCCACTCCTCAAAGTCGCGCACGCCGCTCCAGTAGGAACCGCCCATCAACATCAGCCCGCCCAGCAAGGAAGGGATCTCCGGGTCCGCCGCAAAGAGCAGCGCCACGTTGGTCAGCGGGCCGATGGGCAGCAGCCACACCTCGCCGGGGTTGGCGCGAATGGTGCTGCGCATAAACTGGATCGCCTCGCCGCGCGGGAAGTCCGTCGCGTGGGACCAGTCACCCAGCGCGTCGGCCTGTGGCGACATGGGCTGACGTTGTTCAATCAGAAAGGGCTGCTCCGCACCAATGTAGATCGGCACGTCTTGCCCCGCCTCGCGGCAGAGCGCGCTGGCCAGCATGCCGCGGCGTTGTCCCTCGCCGGTGACCGTCGTGATTCCCAGTAACTCGCACGCCGGCTGCGCCAGCAGGTAGGCCAGGCAGGCCGCGTCGTCGATATCCGAGCCAATGTCCGTGTCGAGCAGTACCTTCATGCGCGTCTCCCTTGTGATCACAGTGCCGCGTCCATTCTATATGCTTTCCGCAGAACTTGCGCCAACGCCCCCCAGGCGCAAGACTCCCGACCAGAACAAGCGGGGAAAAAGGGGACGACATGCGACTGGGAATGTGCAGCGCTTTCCTGCCGGAAAACATCAACGACTTCACGCCCGAACTCTGCCGACGCGTACGGGACCTGGGCTTCAGCGGTGTCTTCATACGCTCCCGCCAGAACGACCCGCACACAACCACGCGCGCTGAGGCGCAAGCTTTCCGCGACCTGCTGACCGGCGAAAACCTGCGCCTCTTCCAGGGCACCGGTTACTGGCAGAACCTCGTCACCGGCGACGAGTTGCAGCGGCGCGAGAGTGTGCGCACACTGCAGGCCGCCCTGCGCCTGGCGGGCTGGCTGGGCGCGCGCGGCATCGACACCGGCCCCGGCTCCATGAGCCCCCACGGCCCCTGGGCGCCGCATCCGGCCAACTGGACGCCACTGGCCCGGCGTCAACTGATTCGCAGCCTGCGCGAGGCCGCGCCCGCCGCCGAAGACGCCGGCGTCTACCTCAGCGTCGAATGCCATCAGACCGTCACCCTGGAATCGCCGGAAGTCGCGTTGGAGGTGATGGACGCCGTCGACTCGCCCTGGGTGCGCATCGATTACGACTCGGCCAACTGGCTCAACCTGCACAGCGCCTGGGACAGCAGCAACGCCCTCAACCACCATTTTGACGTGCTGGGCGATTACATCGTCAGTTGCCACGCCAAGGACGTCTTCGTCGAGCCGCGCCTGGTGATTCACATCAGTGACGGTTGCGCCGGCCGCGGCCTGGTGGATTTCCGTACGCTCTGCCGCCGCATGCACGAGCTCTCGCCGGATTACCCGATCATCATCGAGGGCGCGCAGACCGAAGACCTGCCTGAGGTCAGCGCCTTCTTCCACGGCATCGCGGCGGAACTGGAAATCCCCCTGCTTGACGCTCACGAGGAGGCGCCGGCATGAACGACCTGCGTTTTGCCGCGCCCGTAGAACGCCGTGTCGCCCTCGTCACCGGCGGCGCGCGCGGCCCCACGGCCCTGCGCATCGCCCGCGAGGGACGCGACGTGGCCCTGCTTGACCTGCTGGACGGGGAGGGCGCCGAAACCGTCAGCGCCATCGAGGCCCTGGGTCAGCGCGCCATTTACCTGCGCGTCGACGTGCGCGACGAGGCCGCCGTACACGAGGCCGTCGCGCGCAGCGTCGCACAACTGGGCCGCCTCGACATCCTGGTCTGCTGTGCCGGCGTGCTGGGCGCGGAAGTGCCCTTCATGGAACAGACTGCCGCGGAATTCGAACGCGTCATGCGCATCAACGTGCACGGCGTCTTTTACGCCCATCAGGCCGCCGTGCCGCACATGCTGGAGCGCGGCTGGGGCCGCTGCGTGACCATCACCTCCGGCGCGCGCATGGGCGGCGCGCACGTCGTGCCCTACTCCTGCTCCAAGGGCGCCGTCTGGTCGATGGTGCGCGCCCTCGGCAACGCCTGGCCGCAACAGAATGTCTTCGTCAACGGCGTGGAACCGGGCCGCGCCCTGACCGATATGGTCGTGCCGCGCTTCTCGCAGGAATTTCTCGACAACCCGCCGACCGCCATCGGCCGCTATTCCGACCCCGAGGAAGTAGCCGAGGTGATTGAGTTCCTCTGCTCCGAGCGCAACACCTACACCACTGGCTCGGTCTGGAGCGTCAAGGGCCAGAGCGGGTAGCGGCCCTCACCCCCCGGCCCCCTCTCCCTCAGGGAGAGGGGGAGAAGGACGAAGTGAGCCTACATTTTGTCCAAGAAATGCTTCGCCTGAAGTTAAAGTCCCTCTCCCTGAGGGAAGGGCTCCCGCGACTGAGCGGGAAAGGATTTGGGGTGAGGGCGTACAAGGTGGTCAACGCCTTGGGGGTCCCGGGATTTGCTACCCGTACCACTCCAGAAAGCGACCCACCGACGCGCGAAAGCCGTCCTCAAATGTGCCGCCCGGTGGACGGTAAACGCTCTCCAGCGACACGACGCCCTCGTAACCGTCACGCCGCAGGGCCGCGGCGATCGTCGGCAGGCGCGGCCCGATGTCGCCGTGGCCGAAGGGGACGAAGTCCGATCGGGCCTGCGGGATGTTGACCACCACGTCCTTGATGTGCAAATGGGCCAAGAGGCTGCCGCCCCGCCCTGCCAGCGCCTGGTAGGCATCGGGCCAGGCGGGCTCGTTGCAGTAAAGCCCGTTGCCGGGGTCCCACAGCAGCTTCAGACGCGTCGTGTCCAGTTCCTCAATCAGCTTGCGTCCCAGCCAGGCGGAGGTAATCATGGCGTTGTTGCCGTTCTCGACCACCAGTTGCGCGTCCAGTTCCTCGGCTATCTCGACCGCCGGGGCCATCAGATGCACCAGCTTGTCCCAGGCCCCCGAGGTGACGATCCACTCGTCAGCGCCATTGGCGCCAAAGAGGATCATCTCCTTGCGGAAGCTCATCACCCGCACCAGGGGACAGTCCAGCGCCTGTGCGAATTCGATGCAGCGCCGCAGACACTCCAGCTGCCGGCGGTAAACCGCCGAGTCCCGCTCCAGCTCGCCAAGGGCCAGGCCGGCGAAGACGTGGCGCGAGATGCAGCTGACCTTCAGCCCGTGCGCCTGCAGCAGGTCCTTCAGCCGCGCCGTCTGCGCGTCGTTGAGGTCACCCACCTCAAGGTCATTGATGTATTGCAGCTCGGCGTACTCCAGGCCGAACTCGTTCATCACCGCGAAGGCCCGCTCCGGGTTGCGGCTGATGCCGTCCGTGATGACGCCCGGCTTCATCGCCGCACCTCCACGCCGGACACGGTCTCGAGGATCTTGACCACACTCTGGTTGTCCTCATCGGGGAAACGACGGATGGCCGCCTTGAAGAGTTCGTAAACGGCCCCGGTGGCGAAGAGCGGCGCGCCCGTCTCGCGTCCCAGCGCCATGCTGATGCCAAGGTCCTTGGTCATGGTGCCAATCTGGCTGCCGGTATCGACGAAGCGGCGCTCCAGCACCAGCCCGGCATTTTCCCGGTAGAATGACGTGCCGCCCGCCGCCGTATTGCTGATCACGTCGAAGAGGATCTGACCCGGGATTCCGGCGCTGACGCCCAGGGCCAGCGACTCGAAGATGGCGGCGAAGGTGAGCCCGATGAAGGCCTGCAGGGACGCTTTCACCGTCTGCCCCATGCCCGGCTCCTCGCCGACGTGGAAGACTTTTGCGCCCACCGCCTCCAGCACGTCCTGCTGCGCCGCGAACACGGCGCTGGCGCCGGCGGCCATCAGGGTCAGCGTGCCGGAGTCTGCGCCGGAGCGGCCGCCGCTGACCGGGCTGTCGATCACGCCGAGCCCGCTGCCCTCCAGCAGGGCCGCCGCCTCGCGCATCTCCCGCGCTTCGATAGTCGCCGTAACGATGACCGTCCCGCCCGGCGCCATGCCCGCCAGCAAGCCATCCTCGCCCCGCAGCAGGTCCACCACCTGCTGACCGTTCATCACCATAATGAAGACCGTATCCGAGGCGCGGCCCAGCTCCGCGGCGCTGGCGGCGACCGTGCCACCCGCCTCCTCCAGCAGGCCCGTGCGCTCCGCCCGCAGGTCCAGCCCCGTCACCGGGAAGCCGGCCGTCAGCAAGTTGCGCGCCATGCCCATGCCCATGTCGCCCAGTCCGATAAAGCCCACCCGTTTAGTCGCCATATTTGTTTATCCACGTGTAAGTAGAAGCGCGGGGTCAGTTGACCCGCGCGAAATATCCTGCATCCCGCTACACAGCGCAAGAAATTGAGAGAAATTGATCGGCATCAGTACCCACTTGCCGGGGCGCCGCCAATCCAGCTACGCCTCCAGCACTTTAAACAGGCACTGCTTGTCCTCGTCCGGGTAACGGGAGTGCGCAAGGCTCACCTGCTCATGTGACGCCCGGGTTGCCAGCAGCGATGTTCCGCACTCCCGACCCAACTCCAGGCAAATCTCCAGGTCCTTGGCCGTATAGCGGATCTGGTTGTCCGTGTCTCTGAATTGACGGTCCAGCGCGTACCCGGCAAGTTCCTGCAAGTGAGACCCGTCGCCGCCGTCACCGCAGAAGGCCTCACGCAGTGCATCGACGGGCACGCCGGCCCGCGCCCCCAGCGCCAGCGCTTCCAGCAATCCGACGCTGGCCACCGCGTAAAAGCCCAGCGTCGCCGCCTTGAGCGCCTGGCCCAGGCCCGGCTCCGCACCGACGTGAATGACGCGCTCGCCAATCGCCGCCAGAACGTCGCGCTGAGCCGCAACGTCCCCGCCGCTGCCCGCCACAAATAGCCCCAACGCGCCGGCTTCAGCCACCTGCCGTCCGCCACTGACCGGGCAGTCCAGCCATCGCAGGCCGTCGCTCTCCAGCCGCGCCGCCACGTCACGCATCACCCCCGGCCCTACCGTCGCGCAGACGATAACCGTTCCGCCTGGCTGCATCCCCGCCAGCAGGCCGTCCTCGCCCCGCAGCACGCCCGGCAGCTCTGCGCCCGAAAACAACATCAGGATGGCCACGTCCGCCGCGCGGCCCAGGTCCGCCGGACTCCCGGCGACGGCGCCTCCGGCCTGTTCCAGCATGGCCCTGCGTTCCGCGCGCAGGTCCAGCCCCGTCAGCGGGAAGCCGGCCGCCAGCAGGTTGCGCGCCATGCCCATGCCCATCTCGCCCAGTCCGATGAGACCCAGACGTTTTGCCTTCGTTCTGTTCATCACAAGGCTTCCCGCTTTCTGACAGGAATGCAATTCATGGATGCCCAAACCCCTTGTTTCCAGGCTGCCAGCAGGGAAAACCCCTCTCCCTTGGGAGAGGGGTTAGAGGTGAGGGCGGCACTCGCATTCATCAATCAGGTCCAGGGCAAGAAAGGTTATTCCTGGTTCTCCACCACCACGCCCGTCACCTCTTCCAACAGCTTGATCACGCTCTGTTTGTCCTCGTCCGGGAAGCGCGCGAAGCCGGCCTTGATCAGTTCGTAGGACGCGGCAGTTGTGAAGAGCGGCGCGCCGCATTCGTGCCCCATCGCCACGCTGATGCCGACGTCCTTGGCCGTTACGCTGATCTGGCTGCCGGTGTCGATGAAATCGCGCGCGAAGACGAGATCGACGAGTTTGCGGAAGAAGCCGGTCTCGCCCGACTGGATGGCACTCTTGCGAAACACGTCGTGCAGGATGTCGTTGCGGATGCCGGCTTTCGCGCCCAGCGCCAGCGCTTCCAGCATGGCCATCGAACTGGCGTACATGAAGGCCTGCAGCGCCGCCTTGGCCGTCTGCCCCATGCCCGGCTCCTCACCGACGTGCTGCACCGTATGCGCCAGGGTTTCCAGCACGTCGCGCTGCGCTTCCAAGTCCTCGCTGGCCGCGCCCACCATCAAGGCCAACTGGCCGATCGGCGCCGTCGTGCGACCGCCACTGACCGAGCAGTCCATGGCGCGCAGGCCGCTATCCGCCAACAGCGCCGCTGCCTCGCGCACCTCGCGCGGCTCGATGGTTGAGGTGATGATGACCGTCCCGCCCGGCGCCAGGCCCGCGGCCAGGCCATCCGCGCCCCGTAGCGACTCAAGCACCTGCTGGCCGTTGAATACCATCACGATGACCGTGTCCGCCGCCTGGCCCACCTGCTTCGGGCTGGCCGCGCCGACACCGCCTTCGGCTTCCAGCAGCGCTGCCCGCTCCGGCCGTACGTCGTAACCCGTCACCGGATAGCCCGCCGTCAGCAGACAGCGCGCCATCGCCAGGCCCATGTCTCCCAGTCCGATTACGCCCAGTCGTTTGCTCTTCATGTCCACCCGTCTCTCTTTTCGCAGTCTGGTCAGCAGGACAGACTATCCTGCATCGCCGACCGCCCCGCAAGCGACGCGCTGTCGCTGCGGGATGCTGCGGGCCTGGGCCCTCGCTATACTGGCGGCACGCGACTGGACATACGACAGGATGCCCAATGTACCTCGGCCTGGAAATCATCGACTTTCACGTCCACTTCCCCACGCGCAAACCCATGTTTGGCGGGCCCGGAGGCCCGGGACCGGACCGGCGCAGCGAATACATCGAGCGTCGTGGTGAACGACGGGCGCAGATCGCGCGTCAGCACGCCATGGACTACAACCGGCACTGGCGCCTGACCTGGGGCTTCGACCCGCCGGAAAGCGACCCGCCCGACGACGAGACCCAGGCCGACCGCTGGGCCGCCGAGCTCGATCGCTACGGCCTGCGCGCCCTCGGTTTCGTCACCGGCGGCGGCAACGACCACCTCGCCGGCCTCGTCGCGCGCCACCCGGACAAGTTCGTCGGCTTCGCCCACAACTACCTCTTCGGCGAGAACGCGGCACAGGAAGTGAAGCGCGGCGTCGAGGAACTGGGTCTGCGCGGCTACAAACTGCTGGCCCCGGCGCTCGATCGCCCCATCGAGGACGAGGCAGGTTACCCCGTCTGGGAAATGTGCGGCGAACTGGACATCCCGGTGCTGGTGCACTTCGGCATCCTCGGCAGCGGCGGCGGCGTCCCCTGGCACGAGAACATCAACCCGCTCAAGCTATACTCCGTCGCCCGTGATTTCCCGGAGGTCACATTCGTCATTCCCCACTTCGGCTGCGCCTGGATCCGCGAGACCCTGCAACTCTGCTGGGGCTGCGGCAACGTCTGCATCGACACCTCCGGCTCCAACCAGTGGGTGCGCTGGGTCGATGGCGAGTGGAACACCAAGAAGCTCTTCCGCAAATACGTCGAGACCATCGGCGCCGAGCGCATAATCTTCGGCAGCGATTCCAGCTATTTCCCACGCGGCTTCGCCATCCGTTACCTGCAGGACCAGGTCCGCGACTGCCGTGAGCTGGGCCTCACAGTCCCGCAATTGCGCGCCATCTTCAGCGAGAACTCGGCGCGGCTGTTCAAGTTGTAAGGGACTGGCCGGGCACCCGGCAATCGAACGCATTCGGGGAGCACGGCGGGCGCTTTGATAAATCGCCCCTACGCCGTAGGGGCGCCACACCATGGCGCCCAGGCAGAAGGTCGCACAGACAGTGACCGACGACACAGCGAGCCTTGACCAGGTTGGACGCAACCAAATTTCCTCAATATTAGACGCGCCTCGCATTCGCGCCGGTTTGCCCTTACCAGCCCCTGGCGCTAAAATGGCCACCCGGAACCACGTACTACCTAGAGGAAACAGGAGAAACAAGATGAACAAGGTCCGTTTGCTATTGATGTTTGTCGCCCTGCTGGCGCTTTCCGGCGCGGCGCTCGCCGACGGCCACGTCGTCGAGATTGAGTACTGGCAGTACAACTTCGGCGCCCGCGTCGATGCCATGGACGCGCTGATCGAGCAGTTCCACGAGGCCAACCCCGACGTGCGCGTCGTCCACAACAGCGACATCCCCTATGCCAACTTCCGCGACGAACTGGCCGCCTCTGCGCCCGCCGGCGTCGGCCCGGACGTGGTGACGCTCTTCTACGGCTGGATTCCGGCCTTCGTGGACGCGGGCTATCTGGTGCCGCTGCCGGCCGAGGACTTCCCGGAGGAATGGATCGAGAGCCACTTCTCGCCCATGGTCTCCGAGTCGAAGTTTGAGGGCTCCTACTGGGCCATCCCGACCGCCGTGCGCTCGCTGGCCCTCTTCTGGAACAAGGACATCTTCGAGGCCGCCGGTCTTGATCCCGAGACTCCGCCCGCCACCCTGGACGAATTCGTCGAGATGGCCATCGCCACCACCACCTACGATGGCGACGCCGGCATCATGAACATCACCCAGGAAGGCTACGCGCCCCAGCTCTCGGGCCAGGCGCATCACTGGTTCCGCGAGGTGCTGTTGCGCCAGTATGGCGGCGTGCCCTACAGCGATGACAACAGCGAGGTGCTCTTCAACAGCGCCGAGGGTTGCGAGGCCTTCGCCTGGCTGGCCAGCTTTGAGACCGAGCACCTGACCGGCAGCAACGATCTCTTCACCGACGCCACCAACGCCTTTATCACCGGTTCGGCCGCCCTGCACATTGACGGCTCCTTCCGCCTCGGCACCATCGCCAACAACAATCCCGATCTCAACTACGGCGTGGCAGAATTACCGGTCGGCCCCAACGGTGAAAAGCACACCTTCGGTTCCTACTGGACGCACGGCATCACCCGCCGCGCGGCCGGTGACGAGGCCCGCCTCGAAGCCGCCACGCGCTTCCTGCAGTTCATCACCACCGCCGAGGCCGGCGCCCTGTGGGTGGACATGGTAGGCGAGTTGCCTGCACAGCTTGAATCAGCCGGCAACCCCATGCTGCTGGAAGACGCCCGTCTGGGGCCCTTCGCCGCTGGTCTGGAATACGCCCACGCGACCTTCTTCGCCGATGAGTCGCAGCAGCGTCAGCACCTGATCGACGCTTTCGATCTCATCCGCCTGGGCGGTGTGGGTGCCTGCGAGGCGCTGGACGAAGCGGCGGCGCTGGAACAGGCCCTGCTCGACGACTTCTGGGCCGGACGCGGCTAATCGCGTCCCGGCTGTCACAGCCTTGATGCTTCGGGCTGCCTGACCTTCGCAACTGGGCCGCCCGAAGCCACGTCCGGGCACAATGTATCCATCAAATGGATGCCGTGGCTGCTTGATCGCTCCTCTCACTGAAAGTTAGAGGGGCGGAGACGACTACAGCAAGCGCTCCCCTCTCCCTGATGGAGATGGGTTGGGGGTGAGGGCAGCAACAATCATGCTTCAGTTGAC
>JAGWBD010000096.1 GCA_021296065.1 Anaerolineae bacterium | reverse complement strand
GTGCGCCGGGTCCGTAATGTGCCAACGCGCGTCGGCCCAGGCCAGTCGCATGCACTCCACCATCAAATGCAAACGTTCGGGGTCGTCCCAGGCCAGATTGCCAAGGTCAAAATGTGAAGCGATGTTCAATGTCAGCAGGGCCGTCAGACCCTGTCCGTTGGGCGGGCACTCAACGACAGTCGTGCCACGATAGTCGCTGGAAATCGGGTCGTCGAAGGTCGAACGATGCGACTTAAGGTCCTCAACGGTCAGGACACCGCCCTGTTCCTGCACGGTGTCGGCAATGGCCTCGGCCACCGGGCCCTGGTAAAAGGCCGGCGGTCCTCCCTCGGCAATGCCGCGCAGGGTGCGCGCCAGTTCCTTCAGTTGAATGACCTGACCCGGAACTGGCGCCCTGCCTCCGGGCAAATATTCACTGGCATGGGGAGTATCACGCAGCAGGTCAGCCTGGCCGGCCCAGCCCACGCCAAACACGGGCGCCAACGGGAATCCGCATTCGGCATAAAAGATGGCATCGGCGAGCACGTCCGCCAGCGCCATGCTGCCATGCCGCTCCAGCAGGTCCGCCCAGCCCTGGACGGCGCCAGGCACTGTGACCGCGTGGGCATGACGCGCCGGCATCTCACGCCATCCCAGTTGACGAAGATCGCCGGCATGCAGCGCAGCGGGTGCCCGCCCACTGCCATTGAGCGCCGTCACTTCGCCGTTGCCGGCATCGTAATGCAGGGCAAAACAGTCGCCGCCGATGCCACAGGCGGCGGGTTCGGTCACGTTCATCACGGCCGACATGGCGACGGCGGCGTCCGCCGCGCGACCGCCCTGGCGCAGAATGTTCAGACCGGCCTGGGCAGCGAGAGGATTGCTGGCGGCGGCCATGCCCCGTCGCGCCAACACTGCAGAACGGCGGGAGTTGAATTCCATGTTCATGGCAGACCTCACGTCACAGCGGAATCGTCAAGCTGGTCACGTCGCGCGGATAGTAGGTCATGACTTCCACGCCATCCTCCGTCACAGCCACCGTGTCCGAGTGGCGAAAGCCGCCCAGCGCCGCGTCATACAGTCCGGGCTCCACCGTGAAGACCATGCCCGGCAACATGGGCGTATCATCCCCAAAATCCAGAAAGGGACCTTCATGGTAGCGCAGGCCGATCGTGTGGCCGCTGTGGTGTCGCCAGTGGGACATTAAGTCGTGTTGCCGAAAGTATTCAAGCACGACGCCGTCGACTTTTGAACAGGGCGCGCCGGGTTCCAACGCGCCGATTGCCGCGTCCTGCAGGGCGACCATGTGGTCAAACATACGCTTGCAGGCGTCGCCGGGTTCGCCCAGGAACATGGTGCGCTCCAGTTCGGAATGATAGCCCCAGACCATCGCGCTGGCGCCGGTCACCAACACGTCGCCGGCCTGAAAGCGAATGTTGTTGGCGATGGCGTGCGGAATGGCCGCATTGCGACCGATTTGCCCGCGATAGCCGGCATGGGCGCCGGAGCCAGAGAATCCGCCCTGGGCGCGATAAACGGGACCGATGGCGGCATACATGGCCAGCGTCGCCTCGGTGCTGGCGCGAATTTCCACTTCGGTCTCGGAAGCGCCGACTCGCGTGTAGTCTTGCAACAACTGGTGCGCCAGATTGCCCCAGCGACAGCTTTCGCGGATGCAATTCAGCTCGGCCGGACTCTTCACTGCCATGGCGTCCTCAATGAAAGGACGCACGTCCCGCAAAACCACGTCTGCCACCTCGGAAAGCGCCGGCCCACGGTAGCCAAAGATCCAGGGATAACCATCGCCGTCACCGCCCGTCTCCCCCTGGACGCCCATGTCCGCCAGCAGGGCCGCCATCTGTTGCAGGGGATGCACCTTGTCCGGGTATTCGTCGTAATGGGCCACGCGCTCTACAACCGCAGCGCTGCGGGCGTGCTCCAGCTCCAGTCGTGGCACAAACAGGGCGCGCTCGCCGGCGCTGTTCATGACAAGACCTACGGGACGTTCGGTGGGAATGAAATCAAACCCTGCGTAATACAGGATGTAGTCGCGACCGAACAGGGTGACACCGGCAAGGCCGCGTTCGCGCAAATGCTCCAGCAGCCGGTCGCAGCGTGCCTGCCGCTCCGCCACCGTGATTTCCAGTTTCATTCCGTTCTCCTTAAGAGATACACGGGTCGCATTGTAACGGAGGCTGGAAATGCGGGCGACTGCCTGAATTGCCGCCGGTCTGAACGCGGGTTACACTGGAAATTGACAGTCTCCGACCTGGACGCAGCGGGAGTGTCCGTGCGCACAGTTTCCTGGCATGGCAACAAGGTCCGCCTCATCGACCAGCGTCTGCTCCCCTGGAAGTTATCTTACGTCGACCTTGATTCGCATGAAGCGGTTGCCGAGGCTATCTCGGACATGGTCGTGCGCGGCGCACCGGCGATCGGGGCGACGGCTGCCTTCGGTATGGCACTGGCAGCCCGGGAGTGCAATGCCGCTTCAATTGCTGACCTGATTTCCTGGCTTCAAGCCGCAGCGCTGCGGCTCAAGGCTGCGCGGCCCACAGCGGTCAATCTGGCCTGGGCTGTGGACAATCTCATGTCATTGGCCGGAAGCAGCCGCTTCAGGGATGCCAATGGCCTGCGCGCTGCCCTCCTCGAACGTGCGCAGCACATCGCGGACGAGGACGTCCGCACCAACCGGCGCATGGGTGCGCACGGCGCGGCGCTGCTGTCGGAAGGCGCCACAGTCCTTCATCACTGTAACACCGGCGCGCTGGCCACTGTGGACCACGGCACGGCGCTGGGCGTGATCCGCAGCGCACACGAACGGGGAGTGGGTTTTCACGTGTTGCTGGATGAAACGCGTCCGCGGCTGCAGGGCTCGCGTCTGAGCGCCTGGGAACTGGAACAACTGGGGGTCAGCTACGACATCATTCCGGACACCGCGGCCGGCTATTTTATGCAGCATGGTGAAATCAATCTCGTACTGGTGGGCGCTGACCGCATCGCGGCCAATGGAGACGTCGCCAACAAAATCGGCACCTACCAGGTCGCCGTGTTGGCAAGGGAAAACGACATTCCCTTCTATTGTGTGGCCCCGACCTCGACCATTGACCTGGAACTCGCCAGCGGCGCAGAAATCCCGATTGAGCAACGCGATCGCAGTGAAGTGCTTGCGCCCTACGGTCAGGAACTGGCGCCGGCGCACTACCACGCCCGTAATCCGGCCTTTGACGTAACGCCGCATCGTTACCTGAGCGGCATTGTCACGGAATCCGGCATCGCCAGGGCGCCTTTCGAATCCAGCTTGCGTCGCGCGCTCGCGGGCGAAGCGCCGCAGGAGTGACAGCGGCGCAGTCATGCGCGTACTCATGATTTTTCTGGACGGCATCGGGCTTGGGCCGGATGATTCGGACACCAATCCTTTTGCGGCCGCCAGGACTCCAACCATGCGCAAGCTCGCAAATGGCCATCGTTGGCTGGCGTGCACAGGGCGACAAGAGAGCGAGCGCGCCGGACCCGCGCATGGGCGTCCCTGGCCGACCCCACAGCGGGACCGGTCAGGCCACCATATTCACCGGTCGGAACGTGCCTGAATTGCTGGGCAAGCATTACGGGCCGAAACCGGACAAACAGACCCGGACACTGTTGGCCGAAGACAATCTCTTCAAACAGGTTGTCGGACGCGGCCATCGTTCTGCCCTGCTGGAGGCCTATCCGGCCTCGTGGCATCGGGCCGTCGAAAGCGGGCGGCGCCTGCGTTCCAGCTACCAGCTCGCCGCCCACGAGGCCGGCATACGCATTCTGAATCAGGATGACATGTTGCGCGGGGATGCGCTACCGGTCGACTGGACGGGCGAGCACTGGCCACGCAATCAGGGGCGGGAGATGGTCCCTTTCCGCAGCCCGGGCGACGCCGGGGCGCAGCTGGTCCGTCTGGCCCGGCGCCACACACTTTCTCTCTTCGCCCACTGGCCCAGCGACGTCATAGGCCACCGGGGAACACTCGACGAGGCCATTTCCCTGCTGGAGCGATTTGACGAAGTGATGGCCGCTGTGCTTGGGGCCTGGGATGACGACGAGGGGATGATCATCATATGCAGCGACCACGGCAACATGGAACACATCGGCGACAGGCGCCACACCCTGAACGACGTACCGACCGTGGTCATCGGCAAGGGCCGGGAGCGCTTTGACGAGGGCTTTCGCAACCTGGCGGACATCGCACCGCGCATACTTGAAGCCCTGATTGCGGAAGAAAGGATCCGGCAACGCCCCAGGAAAGACTGACAGAAATTAGCCCTGGCCAGGACCCAGGTTCTCGAGCAGCAGCACAAACATTTCGCCACCAAGTGCATTGCCTTCGAATGCCACCCAGGGCTTGGCAATGATGTCGGGCCAACCGTTGCCGGTTACATCGCCGACAACAGCTTCATGGCCGCCCAGGTTGGCGTCAAGAATGACGTGTTCCCGCCAGGCGCCGCCTGCACCGTCCACGTTTTCCTGAATGTACCAGCGCGGCTGGCCATCTCCCGCCACATGCTCCATCTCGCAAGTGAAGATGTCGCAATCGCCGTCGCCATCCAGGTCGCCGACATACAGGCTGTGGTAGGCGCCACGCCTGACCGGGTCCCCGTTGGGAATCTCGTGGCGACGCCAGTTCTGTCCCCGGCCATCGAGATTTTCCATCCACCACAGTTTGCCACCCGGAATCTCCGCATCGCACAAGACAACGTCATTGCGCCCGTTGCGATTCATGTCGCAAATGGCGGCACGCGTCGCGTCATAGGCAAACCAGGGCTGGAAATCCGGCGGCGGGTACGAGGTCGGGCCGACCGGGCGCACCTGCCAAAAACTGGCATCGCCGTGCACGTTCTCGAACCAGACGTTGCTGCGAACGACGTCAAGTGAGCCATTGCCCGTCAAGTCGCCCACGGCTGCGCCGGCGTGAACGGCCGGGCCAATGGTCGCCAAGGGCCACTTCTCCTCCGGCGAGTCCGGGATTTTGTACCAACGCAAGTCGTTGCGGTCCGACATGGTGATGACTTCCGCCTTGCCATCGCCGTCCAGATCAGCGGCCAGCACGTCATGGACACCCTCCAGAGCAGCGTCGAACACGATTCGCTCAAACGGGCGTTCCGGATGGCGTGAATTGCGATACCAGGCGCCGCCGGTGACCAGGTCCGGCCAGCCGTCTCCATCCACGTCCAGCACACAGGCGCCGACGTCTGAAGGCGAGTCCTCCCCCAGCACGTGGCGCGACCAGCTGCCATCCGCGCGCCGACGGTAGCGAAAGATCGTCCCGAACTGCTGGCCGGTGACGAATTCCGGGATCCCGTCGCGACCAAAGTCTGCGAGCGCCGTTTGCGCAAAGTGGCGTCCAGGCAGGGAGATGTCAATCAACTCTTGTCGAAAGCGAAAACGCTTCATCCTGTTCTCCGGTCTCAACCAAATTCAGGCAGCCACAAATGGATCCCGTCTATGTCTGACGGACGGGGCGAGGGGGAGCGCAAGATTCGAAAAGGTTTACAAACGATACCTGTCTTGCCGTCCAGCCGAATCGCCTTTGACTCATGCGTGCCCAAACCCGCGTCGATGACCTGCTCCTGCAATCGCCCCTGTCGATTGTGCCAGATGCGCTGGGCCGGCGGATGTTCATTTTGACCTGCGGGGTCACCCAGTTCACCCACGAAGAGGTCCGGCGCGCCATCTCCATCGAAGTCCGCGACGATCAGGGAGTGCGGATCAAGCAGGTCATCACGCAATACCTCCACCTGCCAAAGCGAGGTGATGTATTCGCCGGGCCGGCAGCGCGCAACCCGCCCGAAACGGCTGCGTCCCTGTTGCGGCCCGTAAATGGTTGCATCCCCTTCCGACAGGATGATTTCCGGTCCGCCATGCATTGTGAAGCGGGCGACTGCCACGCGCGGCGACAGAAAACCTTCGGCGTAGGGATAGCGCTGCCAGTCACCGTCGGGGTGTACAGGCGGACGATACCAGGACTGCCCGGCCACCAGCTCCAGACGCCCGTCGCCATCAAGGTCCGCAACGGCCAGCCCTTCCTCGCGAAGATTGCTGGCAACCACTTTTACGTCCGGCCATGGCGAAACGGTCGGGTCCTTCGGCACCGGGGCGCAAAACAGGGAATCGCCCAACTGGTTCCAGAAGTAAACTTCCGGACGGCCGTCGCCATCGACGTCCGCCACCAGTTGGTCATGCGACATGGGGCCGGGCATGCGGAAGATTTCCCGCCCGATCCAGGGTCGGGTTGCGTCCGGCGGGTTTTCCCACCAGAAGACGCAATTGTCACTCGCCGGCGTGCCGGCAACGAAGTCCAGCCGACCGTTGCCGTTGATGTCGGCAAGGAAACCGCCGGCCGCCAGAGGTTGTCCTTCACAGATCACGTGACGTTGCCAACTGCCATCTGCCACACGACCCAGCCAGAACAACTCCGGCTGCGGCGCCCGACTGGCGATGACAATGTCCTCCTCACCGTTGCCACTGATGTCGCCAACCACGCATATTGTGCGCTCGCCAGGCGGCCCGTCATAAATTCGCTGGCGCCGCCAGCGTGGAAAGTCAGGCATGGCGTCGCTCCCACGCTTCCGCCGTCAAGAGGGCTTCACCCGGCGAGACGCTGTCAGGGTCATTGACCAGCGTTCCCGGCGGAGCCGGAATTCGTCCGTTCAGCAAGGGGTCATCGCTCGCCAGCATCCAGCGCTCCAGTCCCTGGCGCAATTCATCCAGCACCGTGGAGTGCGCGAGATCCATAACCAGGTTTTCCCGTTCCGCCGGGTCCAGCAACAGATCATGCAGACGCTCTTCCGCCAGCTCCAGGGCCGGCCAGCCAGACTCCAGCCACAAGGATTTCGAAGGACTGTCTTCAACGTTGCACAAGACCGGTTCACGGCGTGATGCGAAACGCCGAATGTACTTCCAGCGTACCGTGCGCAGGGAGCGCTGTGGTTCCCAGGCGCCGTGATAATTGACTTCTCCGTACAACGCCTCGTGCAATTGCCCGCATTCGCCGCGCAACAAAGGCAGCAGGGACTTCCCCTGTAGCCAGCCAGGCCGCGGAATGGCAAGCAGGTCGCACAAAGTTGGGAACAGGTCCAGATGCGAGACCTGGGCATCCAGCACGCGCCCTCCGTCAAAGCCTCCAGGCCCCCTGAAGATCAGGGCAACCCCCAACCCCTGGTCGCTCAGGGTGCATTTCATGCCTGGGAAAGGAGGGCCGTGATCGCTGGTGAAAATGACGAGCGTGTTTTCCTCCAGGCCGGTGGCCGCCAGGCAGTCCAGCACGGCGTCGATGCCTTCATCCAGGACCTGCAGGCTGGCAAGGAAGCCCGCCATGTCCCTGCGCGTGTCCGACGTGTCCGCCATTGGCGACATCGGCAGGCAGTGCAGAGACCGCAAATCTGGAGGCGGAAAGGGTCGATGCGTCTCAAAGAAGCCCAGGGAGAGAAAGAAGGGCTGGTCGGGCGGGTCATTCAGGAAATCGCTGGCGGCCTGCACGACGGCCTCTGCACCGGGCGCGTCAAGTACGGTTCCCGGCGGATGACCGGGCGGCGCCGTCCCCAACGCTGCAAGATGATCGTAACCAAGTTGGCTGACATCGCTTGCCAGGTGCTGCACGCCCACCAAAGCAGTGGCGTAGCCGATTTTCTTCAGTGTGAAGCTAAGGTGCTGGCGATAGTCGTTGAGGGCGAAACCGCGGTGGGCCAGACCGGTCATGCCGCAACTGTGGGGCATCTGTCCGGTCATCAGGCCGGCGCGGGCCGGCGAGCACATCGGCGCGACACAAAAGGCCTTGCGAAAGCTGACCCCTTCCTGGGCCAGTCGCATCAGGGCCGGCGTTTCCACGGCATGACCCAGGGGCTGGATGTAACGGCCCGTGTCGTGCGAGTGGATGAGGAGTATGTTGGGCCGCTTCACTCCCCGGTCCCGTTGGCGGCCGTCCAGAGATGTACGTAGCGACTGTCGCGCCAGCCGTGGCTTACGATGCCGGGCTTTCCTGGCGCCAAGGTGATCAAACGGGTGCCGTCGTGATGTTCGAAGCGGTTGTCCAGTTCCTGCCTTTTCCAGGCCCTGCCCTGCGCGTCGGCCTTGCTGTAAACGTAGAGTTTGCACTGGTTGCGATAGGGCCAGAAGGGATCGTGCTCGGCCGCGATGACTTCCGGCTGACCGTCGCCATCCAGGTCAGCCACCTCAACCGAGTGTGGGCAGCGCATGATGTCGATGACATGCATGGGCCAGGGGACATGGCGGGGGTCTGGCGGGCATTCAAACCAGGCCAGCTTCGAAAAAGGTGCGACCCGGTTTTCGAAGTCCAGCACTTCCTCGCCGAGCACGACGTCGAGACGCCCGTTGCCGTTGATATCTTCTACCCTCAGGCGCGCGCTATAGAAGTCCTCATCATCGACGAAGCGATGGGGCTCGAAATTGCCGTCGTCCAGGTTTTCCAGCCAGTAAGGCCCGGCAACCACGTCCAGCAGGCCGTTGCCACTGAGGTCAACCGGAATCATCTCCTCACCGTAGATGATTTCCGCGAGCGTGCGTTTTGGCCAGGGGCCGGAAGTCGGATCTTCCGGTACTTCAAACAGTTGCGGGTAATGGTCCCTGCCCTGATTTGCGCTGTGCCAGGAAGCGATGAGCGCAAGCCTTCCGCCGGGCAGGAGGGGCGCAACCGCATTGCCGTGCGGCCAGTCTCCATCGCCCCTGCCTATCGGATATTCCCTCCACTCTCCCTGAAGCGGGTCGACGGCCTTCAGCCACACCAGTTCATTCGAAAGGCCCGGCGCGCCCGATTCCATGCCCCCGGCGGGAACCCTGGTGGCAATTAATTCATTTTGCCCGTCGCCATCCAGATCGCAGGCAGCAATGACCTGCGCCACACCTGGAATGTGATGACGCTGCCAGTCCGGATTGCGATACCACCAACGCGCGCAAATGACGTCCTCAAGGCCATCGCCATCCACGTCTGCGGCAAGGATGTCCGTGCCGGTCGCCGGTTTGTCGCGATCGATAAAGACGTGTTGCCAGTCCTGCAGCCCATTTCCGTGCTGTTCGCCCGCCTTCCAGATGGTGACCCGCGGGCGCCAGCACTCCTTGCCCACAATCTCCACGTCGCCGTCGCCGTCGATGTCGATGGCCATACCCTCATGGGTGCCGGCCCCCTGGGCCAGCATCTCACGCTCCCAGTTGCGGCCATTGTTTCGTGAGCTGTACAGCATCAATCGCGCATCGTGGTTGTATGGTGGGCTCCAGCCGCCCTGGGCCATTTCTCCGACAAATATCTTGATGGCGTCACCATCGCGCCAGGCGGTAAGGGAATGGGAATAGAGCAAGGGCGTGTCTTCGAGACGATGTTCAACCCAGGGGTTTTCCGGATTGCCGGCCAATCGATTCTCGAACCAGGACAGGCGACCGTCCATGTATTCGGAATCTGTAATTACCAGATCGTCACGGCCGTTGCCGCTGATGTCGATGGCGGCGACGCGACACATTTCGCGGAAAGACGGCGCCCAGGTGCGCATCTCCCAGGGCGCGGCCCAGGGGCCGTCTGCCGGCATGGTGAGCCAGACCGGGCCGGCGACAATTTCCAGGCGGCCATCGCCATTCAGGTCCGACGTGACGATGCCTTCGGTGAAGGTACCGCTCATGGCTTCGTGTTTGCGCCAGGGCGCAGATGGGTCGTCGCCGGGCTTGTAGACAAATATGCCCGGCACCGGGCAGTAGGCGGCGTTGGCCACCAGCTCATTGCGGCCATCGCCATCAACGTCGGCGAAGCAGACGTCATGCGCGCCACCATTGCAATGGGGATCGATCACGGACTTCGTCCAGGGGTCTTCAAGCGTGTTGCCCGGCCGAAAGCGCACAATCGTCCAGCGATCGTCGTGCTCAGGGTCCTTCAGGCCACAGACCGCCTCCAGCACACCATCGCCGTCTGTGTCTTCCAGCACCAGTCCAACGTGCACGTG
>JAGWBD010000095.1 GCA_021296065.1 Anaerolineae bacterium | reverse complement strand
CGTTGTAGTTGTTGTCTCGCGGGGGTCGATTGTTCACGTTGTTCTCCACGCTGCTGTCCTCATCATAATGAGGGAATGGCCGTCGGTCAAATGCGGCGCCGGATGGTACGAAAAGGCCCTGAACGCCCATGCTATACTGCCAACATGGCGATTCTGGAAAGGGCTCCGACGGACACGGCAGGACGCAGCAACGAGGAATGGCTGCGGGCATTGACCGGCGCGCCGGAGGACCAGAAAGCAGCCATCGCGGACCTGCAGGCGCGACTTCGGCGCGGCCTCGTCTGGTATCTGACAAGGGAACGCAGCGACCTGGGCAGCCACCCGCTGGCGGAACTGGAACGGATGGCCGAGGACTTCACTCAGGATGCCCTGCTGCGCATTCTGAAACGGCTTGACAGCTTCCGCGGCGAAAGCCGCTTCACCACCTGGGCGACGCGCATCGCCCTGCGGGTCGCCATCAGCGAGTTGCGCCGCGTCCGCTACCGCGACTTTCGCCTTGATGACCTCACGGTTGAGGGCGAGCTGCTGCCCCAATACGATCCCGCCAGCGCCGGGGACGATCCGGCGCCTTCGCCCGAAGGGGCGGCGGAACGCCAGGACGTGCAGGAGCGCATCCTGCGGGCCCTGCAGGACAGCCTGACGCCACGCCAGCGCCAGGCGCTGGAAGCCGTCGTGCTGCAGAACGTGCCGCTGGAAATCGTGGCGCAGCAGATGGGCAGCAACCGCAACGCCCTCTACAAACTTTTGCATGACGCCCGACGCAAGCTGCGCGCCAGGCTGGAGGACCAGGGCCTGGACGTCGCCTACATGCTGGAACTGTTCACCTGAGGGACCTAATTACTTAAGTAAGATATGAGAGTTTGCCGGCGTCAATAAAGCAGATGCGACCCGCAGGCGCGGGACGGGTGGAGCACCATGGAATGATAAACGAGCGCATGCGCAGGCTGCTGGATTGCCTGGCGGCCGTCCATCAGGAAGGCGGCATTGACTGTGCCACGGCTGCGCGCCATTTCACCAGCCTCTGTGAACAGGCCCTGAACGGGGCGGATATCCACAACATCCTGCCCCAGGCCGCCGCCCACATCGCCCACTGCCCGGACTGCCAGGAAGAGTACGAGGCGCTGCTGGCAGTGTTGCGGGCCGAACAGTCCGGTGAGACCTGAATTCAACCCTGAGGACAGTGAAACCATGAACGAAGGAAAGAAACGCGTCGTCGTGATCGGTTCCGGACCGGCCGGGCTCACCGCCGCCCTTTACACAGCGCGCGCCCAGTTGCCGACGACCGTCATCACCGGCCCCCTGCTGGGCGGGCAGATCGCCACCACCCACGAGGTCGAGAATTACCCGGGTTTCCCGGATGGCACGACCGGCCCCGAACTGGTGGAAGCCATGCGCGCCCAGGCCGAGCGCTTCGGCACCAAATACGTCTACGACTCGGTCGCGCGGGCGCAGTTGGCGGAGGGCCCGCCCTTCCGCATCGAGACCCAGGGTGGCGAGACCCACGAGGCGGACGCCGTCATCGTCACCATCGGCGCCAACCCGCGCGCCCTCGGCATCCCCGGCGAGGCGGAGTACGTGGGCCACGGCGTCAGCTACTGCGCCACCTGCGACGGTTTCTTCTTCCGCGGCAAGGACGTCGTCGTGGTCGGCGGCGGCGACTCAGCGCTGCAGGAAGCGCTCTTCCTGACGCGCTTCGCAACCCGCGTTGACATCATTCATCGCCGCGACGAATTGCGCGCCAGCGTCGCCCTGCAGACGCGCGCTTTCGCCCACGAGAAGATTCACTTCACCTGGGATTCGGTCGTCGATGAAATCCGCGCCAACGGCAGCGGCTCGGTCAATGAAATCGTGACCCGCAACGTCAAGAGCGGCGAGCAGCAGGAGCGCCCGGTCGACGGCGTCTTCATCTTCATCGGCTACGACCCCAACAGCGATGTTTTTGAGGGTCAACTGGCCACCGACGACGCCGGCTACGTGCTCATCGACCAGCGCTACCGCAGCAACATCGAGGGCGTCTTCGCGGCCGGTGAGATCCACGACCAGATCTTCCGCCAGGCGATCACCGCCGCCGGCGATGGTTGCGCCGCCGCCCTGACCGCCATCGACTGGCTGGATTCAGAGTAGCGGTTGCCGCGAGCGCCCGGATTCAGCGGGTGTCGGACCAGCTGTCCCAGTAAGTGAACTCACGCGCCGCACGTCGGCGGGCCGGCAGAAAGTCGCTGCCGGTGTAACAGGCCACCGGCAGCAAGGCCGCCTGCGTCACGTCTGACGGGATGCCCAGCAGTGCCGCCACCTCGTCGGCATAACGCAAATGCAGCGTCGTCCACGCCGAACCGAGGCCGCGCGCCCGCAATGCCATCATGAAGGACCATACCGCCGGCAAAATCGAGCCGTAGTGCGCCGCCTGCGCCATTTGCCCGGCGTCCTCGACGCGCCCCTCGTAGCAGGGGATCACCAGCGCCGGCACCTCGTGCATGTGCTCCGCCAGGTGCAGGGCGCTGTCGAGCAGGCGAATATGACGCCGGCGCTGCTGAATATCGCCGTCGCCCGTGTCGGCATATTGCAGAAAAGACTCCTTGTACCAGGCGCCGATCTGCGCCCGTTTGTCCGCGTCAGTGACGACCATGAAATGCCACTTTTGCAGGTTGCTGCCCGAAGGCGCCTGAATGGCAATTTGCAGGCACTCCTTGATGACTTCCGGCGGCACCGCGCGCGTCAGGTCCAGGCGCTTGCGCACGCTGCGCGTGGTGGTCAGAAGTTTTTCGGCGGAAATGTCGCCCATGTCCCCGTCCCTCTCCCCGATGCAGATTGTGCAAGGAGTATGCCCTGACGCAGGCCAACCCTCAACCGGGGGCGGTAATCTGCGCTATCATGGGCGCCGTTAACAAAAAACGCAGCGGGAGGGCCTCCCTTGAGCGACGACCTGCAAACCCTGGCAATCAACACCATCCGCACCCTGGCGATGGACGCGGTGCAACGGGCCAACAGCGGCCATCCCGGCTTGCCCATGGGCGCCGCGCCGATGGCCTGGGCGCTGTGGACCAAGGTGCTGCGCCACAACCCGCGCAATCCGCACTGGCCCAACCGCGACCGTTTCGTGCTCAGCGCCGGACACGGCTCGATGCTGCTCTACGCCCTGTTGCATCTGAGCGGCTACGACCTGCCGCTGGAGGAACTGAAGAACTTCCGCCAGTGGGGCAGCCACACGCCGGGCCACCCCGAACACGGCGACACCGCCGGCGTCGAGACCACCACCGGCCCCCTCGGCCAGGGCGCGGCCAACGCCGTCGGCATGGCGCTGGCCGAGGCTTTCCTCGCCGGCCATTTCAACCGGCCAGGTCATGCCATCGTCGACCACCGCACCTACGCCCTGGTCAGCGACGGCGACCTGCAGGAAGGCGTCTGCATGGAAGCCTGCGCGCTGGCCGGGCTCTGGGGCCTCGGCAAGTTGACCTTCCTCTACGACAGCAACGACATCCAGCTGGACGGGCCCACCGACATGGTCTGGCGCGAGGACGTGCAGGGTCGTTTCCAGGCCATCGGCTGGCATACGCTCGCCGTCGCGGACGGCAACGACGCCGCCCAGGTCGGCGCCGCGCTGGCCGAGGCGCAGCAGGTCAATGACCGCCCGACCCTGATCTCGGTGCATACGACTATCGGCTACGGCAGCCCCAACAAGGCCGGCAGCAGCGACGCCCACGGCTCGCCGCTCGGCCCCGACGAGGTCCGCCTGACCAAAGCGGCGCTCGGCTGGCCCGACGAAGACTTCTACATCCCGGGCGAGGCGCTGGAACACTTCCGCGAGGCCATCCCGCGCGGCGCGCAGCAGGAGAGCGAGTGGCAGGCGCGCTTCCGCGCATGGGCCGCGGCGCATCCCGAACTGGCGGCGGCGTGGGAGCAATTGCAGCGCGGCGACCTGCCTCCCGGCTGGGACGCTGACCTACCCCACTACGAGGCCGGCGGTGTAGTGGCCACCCGCAACGCCAACGGCGAGGTGCTCAACGCCATCGCGCAGCACCTGCCGACCATGATCGGCGGCGACGCCGACCTCGCCGGCAGCACCAAAACATTGATCTCCGGCGCGGACAGCAGCGGCGCGGACGTGGCCACGGCGCGCAACCTGCGCTTCGGCGTGCGCGAACACGCCATGGGCGCCATCGTCAACGGCCTCGCCCTGCACGGCGGCATCGTCAAGCCATACAGCGCCACCTTCCTCACCTTCAGCGACTACATGCGCGCGTCAATGCGTCTCGGCGCGCTGATGGGGGTGCCGGCGCTCTACATCTTCACCCACGACAGCATCGGCCTCGGCGAGGACGGCCCCACGCACCAGCCGATCGAGCACTTCGCGGCCCTGCGCGCCATCCCCAACCTGACGGTATTGCGCCCCGCCGACGCCAACGAGACCGTCGCCGCCTGGGCCGTCGCCATGGAGCAGCCCGGCCCCTGCGTGTTGATCTTCACGCGCCAGGACCTGCCGGTCATCGAGCAGGACGCGGCGCAACTGCGCGCTGACGTGGCGCGCGGCGGCTACGTGCTGCAGGACTGCGAAGGGGCGCCCGAGGTCATTCTGCTGGCCACCGGCAGCGAAGTGCATATCGCGCGCGACGCCTGGCAGGTCCTGAGCGATGAGGGCATTAAGACCCGCGTGGTCTCCATGCCCTGCCACGAACTCTTCGCCGCGCAGGATGAGGCCTATCGCGAGCAGGTGTTGCCCGCTTCAGTGACGGCGCGCGTCAGCGTGGAGGCCGGCGTGGCCCAGGGCTGGTACCGCTGGATCGGCAGTGGCGGCGCAGCCATCAGCCTGGAGCGCTTCGGCGCCAGCGCGCCCTTCGAGGAAGTCTACGAGAATCTGGGCATCACCGTCGACGCCGTGGCCAGCGCGGCGCGCGGTCTGATCATGCGCGGCTGACCCCCGGCGAGCGCGCAGCGAAGGGAGCGAAGCATGAGCGTCGACTGGCGCGAACAGGGCGTGCGCATCGTGGGCAGCCACGAACTGGACGACAACACGCCGCAGACTCCCGGTATGATGCGCGCCGCGGCCATCAACTTCGCGAAGGCCGGCGCCAGCAAGCTCTGGGCGGGCACGGTGGACATCCAGCCCGACGCCAAAACCGGCGCCCATCACCATGGCGAGCTGGAGAGCGTGATCTACGTGCTCAGCGGGCGCGCGCGCATGCGTTGGGGCGAGCGTCTGGAGTTCGTCGCCGAGGCCGGAGCGGGCGACTTCATCTACGTGCCGCCCTTCGTGCCGCACCAGGAGATCAACGCCAGCCCGGACGAGCCGTTGAACTGCATCCTCGTGCGCAGCGACCAGGAGGCGGTGGTCGTCAACCTCGACATCGCCCCCGCCGAGGAGTCAGACGTCGTGTGGATCGGCCCCAATCACCCTGCGGGTTGAGGTCAGTCGCGCTACCTTCGCGCAATCCACCAGAACCTCGCCTTTATCTTTCTGGGATCGCTATTTCGATGCTTTCTCGCGGTTGCATTTGCGGCAGAGCATCTGGCAGTTTTCTTCGATTGTCTTGCCGCCTTCGGACCAGGGCGTGATGTGGTCGGCTTCCATAATTGAGCGGGAAAACCTTCAGAATGGAGGTAATCACCGCCTGGCGCTGCGGGCGACATGATATGTCGCCCCTACAATCTCGCGCTGATAGGGCGGGCGTATATCCAGCAAGTCGCCATGTCGGTAGGGGCGATTTACCAAATCGCCCGAAAATGTGACTGGAACTGCAGGCGACATGATATGTCGCCCCTACAATCTCGCGCTGGAAAGGCGGGCGGATGTCGAGTTTGCCGCCATAGCCGACCGCGCCGCCCTCGCCATCGTCATGGTACCCCCCGACGAGGTCGCGGACTATGGTCTCATGGTGTTGAATTTCCAATCCTTATTTCTTCTGGGTCATTTCTTCACTGATTAAAGGTTCAATAAAATTGCTTATTGTTAGCACTTGGTTCATTTCCCTTCCTGGTACCCACTGTTCGTATTTGTAAAAGCTGTCGATCTTGTTTCTGACTCTTGCCCAGAAGAAAGCTGGAATGATGAGCAGGTTAAATTGTCCAGTCTCGGAGCGCATTCCCAGAAAAACTTGCTGGCTGTCTGAATACTCCTCTGGCGTTTGATGCGCGGAGCTTATGCCAACGTACCCTTTTGTAAATCCTTCATGGGCAAATCCATTGCGCACAAAGTCACGCAGTTGACGATATGTGGCTTCGCTAAAGCCACATGCTGGAAAGAACATTTCCATAGTTTCAGACCAGTTTTGTTTAGGTCGTCCTGTTTTCAGCTTATAGACCATCTCCATGCAAGGCATCATTAAGACAAGTGCCGCAATGTGATTTTCCGGACCAGCGCGTATGAGACGGTCTATCTGCGATCTATAACATCTTTCCCACATATCTTTTGCCGTACACTTTTCTCCTTCCATGATATATCGCGTCTCTTGAAGCCTCTTGGGGACTTCTTTGTCTCTTGGAGGAAATAGCGGGTGAAACTGCTCATATCGAGCAAGAAATTGTTTGGCTGTTTCGTGTACCCCGGTTGAGTGTTCTGTTTTGCAGCAATTATCCTCGAATACTAGTTTTACCAATCC
>JAGWBD010000094.1 GCA_021296065.1 Anaerolineae bacterium | reverse complement strand
ATGAAGATACCGGCTGCTTTCGTGTTCAGAACCTTCAAAATACCTTGGTCTGTCACCGACAATAGTCACAATGCGTCTGTGCCCGCCGATTTGATCTCGGAGAGTGATATGTTCTGCCGAACTTGCTGCACTGTCATTGTCCTGTTGTGCCTTGTTGTCATTGTCGAGGCTTCAGGGGCTGATGGCCTTGTCTGCGAAGATGAAATCGTTTGTGGGACCTATCGGTCCGGACGACCCGGTGACGATCGCCTGGATGCTGGTCACTTCCGGAGCCAACTCATTTTTCGGAGAGGACTCGCTGGGTGGAATCGAAATTGCCATAGAGCAACGCGATGGAAAGTTGCTGGGTCGCGAAGTCGAGGTGCTTGGTGAGGACAGCCAGTGCACGCCTGAGGGAGGTCAACAGGCAGCGCAACGCCTGGTCGCAAACGAACGCGTTGTGGCAATCATTGGCCCCAGTTGCTCGAGCCCCGCGGAGGCGGCCATCCCGATCATCAGCCGCGCCGGCTTCGCGTTGGTTACGCCTACGGCTGTCTCTTCAACCCTGACCAATCCCGACCGTGAAGGTGGCGGCTCCTGGATGCCGGGCATTTTTCGCACAATTCACACCAATGCCCTTCAGGGCGAGTTTGCTGCGCGCTTTGCCAGAGAAGTCCTGGGCGCGCAGACCCTGGCCACCATCCACGATGGCAATTCCTTCGCGCACGACCTGCAAGGCGCCAAGACCGGCACCTTTGTCGGACTGGGAGGTGAGGTCGTAAACCAGGGCGCAGTCAACGTCGGCGACACCGACATGACCGCGGTCCTGACCGAAATCGCTTCCCTGGCGCTTGATATGCTGTTCTTCCCCATCTTCCAGCCAGAAGGGGACATTTTGGTGGCACAGGCGCAATTTGTGTCCGAACTTGAGAACACAATTTTGATGGGATCGGACAACCTGCTTACGCCCGGCTTCGTGGAAGCGACCAACGAGGCAGCGCTGGGTGTCATCCTCTTTGGCCCCAACGTCGAGGGCGCAGACTATACGGAGTTTCTCAGACTGTGGCACGTACGCTTCGGTGCGGAACCGCCAAGTGAGTTTCACGCCCATGCCTACGACACCACAAATCTTCTGCTGGACGCCATCGAGGCAGTTGCCCAGGTCGATGATGACAACACCGTGCTGATTGGTCGCCAGGCCTTGCGCGATGCCATTGCGGCGACAAGTGATTTTACCGGCATCACCGGTTCGCTGACCTGTTCACCCACTGGAGACTGAGCGACAGGTGAGGCGATTGGTGTCTTCCGCATTGGTGAGCAGGAAGTATTTGAAAGCCAGTGGCCCCCGAAACTGATCTGGACCCCAGCATCAGGCAGTGTGGTGCAAGACAGTTAACACCCTGTAATTGAACCCTTGTGACGCCACTTGCCTTTCGTGGTTACAATTAATGTTCTTCGGACAGCTATTTGTAGCCGGGACTGTCAAGGTTGGCTTGCCCTGGTGGGCACGTCAGGACGAACTGGTACCGCTTAACTGGACGGGTTCGCGGCCCAGCCCGCAACCGGCCTGCCTGAACATCCTTGTTTGTGTATTGTAAGGAGCCGCCCATGAGTCGTTTGCCTGCTGTTGCCCTTTTCGTCCTTTTCGTGAGTTTGTTTGCATTTTTGGTTTCCGCACAGGAATTGTCTTGTGATGACGCCATTGGCTGTGTGACGCTGGCCCCTGAAGACCCGGTAACCATCGCCTGGATGCAGACCGTTTTCGGCCCTACGTCGTTTTTCGGTGACGACGCCGTAGGTGGCATTGAAATAGCCATGGAACAACAGGACTACATGGTGTTGGGCCGAGAGATTGAATTGATAGGCGAAGACAGCCTTTGCAACCCGGAAGTCGGTCAAACTGCTGCCCAACGTCTCGTGTCTGACCCACAGGTCGTGGCCATCATCGGTCCCAGCTGTTCCAGCGCTGCCGTGCCAGCCATCCCCACTACCAGCAATGCCGGTTTACTGCTCCTTTCGCCCATGACAACCTCTTCGGCGCTGACCAACCCGGACCGCGATGCTGGTGGCGTCTGGATGCCCGGTTTCTTCAGAACGGTCTACAACAATCTGCTCGAAGGTGCGGTGGCCGCGCAGTATGCCTGGTAAGAGCTTGGCACCCGCACAATGGCGACCATTCACGATGGCAGCAATTACGCCTTTGATCTCGCGCTTGCCACCGAAAGAAACTTCGAGGAATTCGGTGGGGAAATCACCTTTAGTGGCGTCGTCAATGTTGGCGATACGGACATGTCAGCCATTCTGACTGATATCGCTTCAAACGCACTGGATGTGTTGTTTTTCCCCATCTTTCAGCCGGAGGGCGATAGTCTGGTTTCCCAGTCCAGGTTCATACCCGGTCTGGAAAACACTGTGATGCTGACTGCCGATGCCTTGCTGGTGGAGGGATTCCCGATCGACTCGGGTGAAGCCGCGTTGGGCGTATTGATGACCGGCCCCGCAGTGACGGGTGAGCCTTACGAGGCTTTCCCCGAGTTGTGGTTCGAAAAGTATGGTGAAGCGCCGCCCAGTGGTTTCCACGCCCACGCCTTCGACGCGGCCAACATGTTGCTTGATGCGCTCGAAGGCATTGCGGTTACCGGTGAGGATGGCACGATGTTAATCGGGCGTCAGGTGCTACGGGATGTCTTTACCAATTACACTGACTATGAGGGCCTGACCAGTTTACTCACTTGCAGCCCTACCGGCGACTGTGGCGCCGTGGAATCCATGGAGATTTTCGAGATCACGGAGGCTGAAATACATGAAGGCAAGTGGCCGCCGACGATTGCATGGAAGCCAGGACAGGACAGCGACGGGTAATCACATTTGCTGACTGTTTTGCAAGACACGCCTGCACGCGGTAAATTTCCTGCAGCAGGAACAAACGGATTGTGCCAAACTGAGTGGAGGAGAGAATCGTGAAGAAAGTGGCATTTCTCCTGTTCGCAATATTGCTGACCTTTGCCGTTGGCGCTCATGCAGATGGCCATTGCAGCGACGAAATCGGCTGCGTGGTGCTTGCACCGGACGACCCGGTGACCATTGGCGTCATGTCAGCGCTTTCCGGCCCCGTTGCCTTTCTCGGTGAAGACTCTGTGGGCGGGGTAGAGATAGCGCTCAATCGACGTGGCGGCCTGGCGCTTGGTCGTGAAATCGAACTGATTACAGAAGACAGTCTGTGCAGCGCCGAGGGTGGCCAGACGGCGGCACAGAAAATCGCTTCCGATGAACAAATCCTCGGCGTCGTGGGAACGAGTTGTTCCGGCGCAGCGGCATCCGCCTTGCCTGTCATCAGCGCGGCCGGCATGTTGATGATTTCGCCGTCAAACACCTCCCCTGCCCTGACCAATGCGGACATGGATGCCGGTGGTCTTTGGCAACCAGGCTACTACCGCACGGCCCACAACGACGAATTTCAGGGTGCAATGGCTGCTGAGTACGCGCTGAATGAACTTGGCGCCGCTTCGGCCGCGACCATTCATGACGGAGACCCCTACACGGACGGCTTGCAGGCCGTCATGGCCAGAACATTTGGCGAAATGGGCGGCGACGTGGTCTTCCAAGGCGCTGTCAACAAGGGCGACACCGACATGACGGCCATCCTGACCGAGATCGCGACGAATCCTCCGGATGTACTCTACTTCCCGATTTTTGAACCTGAAGGCAACTTTGTCGCCGCCCAGTCACTGAACGTGCCAGGGCTTGAAGACACCATCCTGATGGGCGCTGACGGCCTGCTGGTCGCGAGTTTCCCGGAGGCTACGGGCGAGGCTGCCATCGGTATGTATCTGTCCGGTCCCTATCTGTCCAGTGAGGACTATTCGGCCTTCCTGGCGGAATGGGACGAGGAATTCGGAGGCGCGCCACCCAGCGGTTTCCACGCGCATGCCTACGATGCGGCCAACATTTTGCTGAATGCCATCGAATCCGTCGCTGTTGAACAGGAAGACGGTTCGATCGTCATCGGCAGGCAGGCGCTGCGTGACGCAGTTTCTGCTACCGAAGGTTATGCGGGTCTGACCGGCGTGTTAACCTGCAATGAGACTGGTGACTGCGCTACGGGTGAAGCGCTCGGCATGTACCTGATAACTGAAGCCGAAGTCACCGAAGGCAATTGGCCGCCGGACGTGATCTGGTCCAAGGCCGAAGCCGCAATGGACGACATGTAGCGCCGCCCGGCAGCTATACTTCTGCGCCATTCACAAGGGCCGGCGATCGTTCTGGTTGCCGGCCCTATCTTAAAGCCGGACCTGACGTGACCCAAACACGCAAAGTCACTCACAACAAACTTCTTGGCATCCCACTTCCCGCCGGACACACCGGCGTGGATCTGATCATCAGCGCCCTGCGCATCATAATCGTTGCGCTAATCGTGATCGGAGCCAGCAGCACCCTGCTTGAAGGGCGTTTCACTTTCGAACAGTGGTTGGCCCTCTTGTTTGCCGGTTTGGCCCAGGGAAGCATTTACGCCCTGATTGCCCTGGGTTACACTCTCGTTTACGGCATCCTGCGCATGATCAATTTCGCCCATGGTGACGTGTTCATGGCAGGCGCTTTCACTACCGTCTTCCTGGCGAAATCCCTTCAACAATCGGGCTTTCTGGACAGTCAACCCCTGCTTGCGATCCTCATCCTGATGGGTTTCGCAGCACTTGTATCCATGACGGTGGCAGTCTTGCTGGAGCGCATTGCCTACCGGCCGCTTCGCAATGCGCCGCGCCTGGTGCCCCTGATTACTGCCATCGGCGCGTCTTTTTTCCTTCAGTACACCTTCCGCGGGCTGTTTGGCTCCGGATTCAAGGCCTATCCAACCGTTGCATTCCTGCGCGGCACTATCGCCGTTGGGTCAATTAACATTCCGGTCGCACAGATCTTTGTGTTTCTTTCTGCCATTGTATTGATGTTATGCCTTTACTGGCTGGTGGAACGTACCCGCATTGGTAAGGCCATGCGCTCGGTCTCGGAAGACAAGGAGGTCGCGACATTGATGGGCGTTAATGTCGACCTGATCATTGTCTTCACTTTCGCCATTGGCGGCGCGCTTGCCGGTGCAGCCGGCGTGATCAATGGGTTCTTTCGTCCCCAGGGCGTGAATTTCTTTATGGGCTTCTTTCCTGGAATCAAGGCCTTCACTGCAGCAGTTCTGGGAGGCATCGGCAACATTCCGGGCGCCATGTTGGGCGGGATGTTTCTGGGCGTGATTGAAACCATTGGCCCCAACCTGGTGCTCAACGGCCTGGGCATTCCCAGCGCCAATCAGCTCAAGGACGTTATTGCTTTTACGATGCTGGTGCTCGTGCTGATCTTCCGGCCGCAGGGCATTCTTGGTGAGCGACTTTCCGTGGAGAAAGCCTAGATGGCCACCTTGTTACCGACCTGGCGCGCTGTCGTTCGCAGCGGCCTGATCGCCGGCGGCATTGGACTTTATACGGCGCTGATTGGCATGCTGGTCGAATTTGATGAACGGGAAGTCGTGCGCAATTCCTTTACGCTGGGACAGTTGCTGCTGATTGCCCCGGCAGTTCTCGTTGGCTGGTTGGCTGGTCGAAAGTCACCGCAGCTTTATGCCCTTCAACTTCTGCTTCGTGGAACAGTCTCGGGTGTGGTTTCCAGCCTGCCCCTGCTGGCTCTGTTGCTGGTCAGTTCTGTCGTCAATTTGCGCACTGTGTTGATCAATGTCGACAGGGACCTTGTTCGACTGATCAGCTTTGACAATGGCGTCGGGCTGCCCGGCGCATTGATGCTGGTCGGCGCACTGGGCGTTGCCGGCCTGCTTGGCGCCTTTGTGCATCTGATTCCTGCCCGTCCGCGGCATGCCTTGCTGACCGCCCTTGCCTGGATGCTTGGAGCGGGAATCCTGGGCGAACTGGTGCGTCAGTTGCTGTCTCAGTTTCTTGATCGCGGAGCGCTCTCCTGGTTTCTGCGGCGGGACACACTCAAGCCCGAGCCGGCGGCGCTCATTTTTGTCGTGGTCCTGTTGGCGGACCTGTTTTGGTCCTGGTATCGGGAGACCAGCGGGCGGCAAGACAGAAGCGATTCTCATGTCTTGCAATACACTCGTGTCGGCGGCCTTGCCATTCTGCTTTTGTTGCTTCCCCTGCTGGTTGGTTCAGCCATCAGCGACGTCCTTACCAACATAGGTCTGTACATTCTTATGGGCCTGGGCCTGAACATCGCCGTTGGTCTCGCAGGATTGTTCGATCTTGGTTACGTGACCAATTTCGCGGTTGGCGCCTACACAATGGGCGTGTTGACTTCGACGAGCATCCTGGGCATCGAGAACAAACTGGGCGTGACCGTTTTCAACTTTTGGCTTGTCTTGCCTGTCAGCTTGCTGGTGGCCATGTTCACCGGATTCATTCTGGCCCTGCCTGTCCTGCGAATGCGCGGCGACTATCTGGCAATCGCTACGCTGGGATTCGGCGAAATCATTCGTCTGCTGGCCCTCTCCGACTGGCTGAAACCCATTATTGGAGGCGCACAGGGCATTCTTATCATTCCCGCGCCCAACTTCTTAGGCGTGGAACTGATCGGCCCGCAACGACTTTATTACATCATCCTTGGCGCCTGTTTGCTGGCGATTTTC
>JAGWBD010000093.1 GCA_021296065.1 Anaerolineae bacterium | reverse complement strand
GCTTTTGTCTCGTCGCGCAGCGGCACGGCACAACTCTATCTACTGCCCGTCGCGGCGCCTGGCGGCGAAGCCCGTCAGCTGAGCAAAATGCCGCAGGGCATCAGCCGGCCAACCTGGTCTCCGGATGGACGCCGCATCGCCTTTCTGGCGGCGAGCAATGAAGAAGAGCGGCAACGCGAGGATGAGGGCGAAGGTCCGCCGAAAGCAGCAGATGAACTTGCCGCCCGTCAACAGGAGGAGCATCAGGCGCAGCAAGAGGCCCTGAGCCACGATCCGCTCGTCATCCGCCACATCCCCTATCGCGAGGGCACGACTTACCGGGACGGACGCCACGCCCAGATTTATGTTGTCGATGTTGACGATGTCGCCCCGGACACTCCCGAACCGCGCCGCCTGACCCATGTTGCCACGGACTACAACGCGCTCGCCTGGTCTTCGGATGGCGAAAGCCTGCTCTGCATCCGCAGCGCGTTTCCCGAACGCCCCGAGCCGGCGCGCTGGACCAGTCTTTATCGCCTTGACCTGAAGGACGGCAGTGAACAGCGCCTGACCGGCGACGAGGTCACCTGCGTCGATGCGGCACCCGCCCCTTCGGGCGACCTGGTCGCCTTTTTGCTCAAGCCCGCCAGTCGCCGGCCGGAGCGACTGTTTCGCCTTGCAGTCATGTCATCAAAGGGTGGCGACCTTCAGGTATTGACCGAAACATATGACCGCCAGCCGGATGAAGGCAGTCTGCGTTGGACTTCGGACGGGTCCTCCATCGTCTTTAGCGCCCCGGCCGACGGATCGCGCCGGCTTTGGCGCCTGCGGCCCGGCGACCAACCGGAAGCGTTGTTTGAAGGTGTCCTTGAGGTCCTGGCCTGGGACCTGGCGCCCGACGGTTCCGCTGCCTGCGCGATCAGCAGTCCGCAGGACCCTTCGTCCCTGCAGTGGCTTGACGCCGGCAGTCGCACACTGCGCACACTGTGCCGGCCCAACGCAGAACTGCTGGACGAGATTGATGTGCAGGTCGCCAGGGAAAAACGCTTCAGCGCAGACGACGGCACAATCTTGCAGGGTTGGTTGATCCTCCCGTCCGGCCACCAGACGGGTGTGAAGCAGCCATTGGCCGTTCACATTCATGGCGGGCCGCAAATGATGTACAGCCCGGCGAACCCGCCCCTGTGGTTCGAATGGCAATTGCAGGCAGCCAACGGCTACGCCCTCTTTTTCTGCAACCCGCGCGGCAGCGATGGTTACGGCGAGGCCTTTCGCATGGCGCTGCACAACGCCTGGGGCGAAGTCGCCCAGGCGGACATTATGGCCGGCGTCGACCATGTCATCGCCGGCGGGCAAATCGACCCCGACCGTATGGCGGTCACAGGCGGCTCCTACGGCGGTTACATGACCGCCTGGATCGTCGGTCACAGCGACCGTTTTCGCGCCGCAGTCGCCCAGCGCGGCGTCTACAACCTGCTCAGCTTCTACGGCGTCACGGATATCCCGCTTTTCCTCAGCGACCAGTTCGACGGCACGCCCTCGCAGGACCCCGAGCTTCTGTGGCGGCATTCGCCTCTGGCCTACGCGGACGACATCAAGACCCCCCTGCTGATCATCGCCAGCGAAAACGACTTTCGCGTGCCCTTCTCGGAAAGCGAGCAGCTATTCGCCTGGATCAACTTGCGCGGCGGCACGGTGGAACTCCTGCGTTATCCGCGTGAAGGTCATGAACTCACGCGCAGCGGGGAACCGCATCACCGCGTCGACAACATGGGGCGGACGCTCGCCTGGTTCGACAAATACTGCAGGAAATCTTGATGTCCCTGCCGACTTCCACCTGCATTGTGACCGGTGGCGCCGGTTTCATCGGTTCGCACATCTGCGAACGCCTGTTACGCGACGGCCATACCGTTCGAATCGTCGACAGTTTTCTGACCGGCTCACCAGAAAACATCGCCCACCTCAATGGTGAAGATCGCCTGACGGTACACGAACTTGACATTGCTGACCTTGATTTACTGGTCGGCGTTTTTGAGGGCGCTGACTTCGTGCTGCATCAGGCCGCGCTGCCCTCGGTGCCCCGCAGCGTGGCGCAACCGCAAGAGACCTGGCAGCATTGCGCTACAGGCACGCTCAATGTGCTTGAAGCCGCGCGCACAAGCGGCGTGCGGCGAGTCGTCAACGCGTCCTCGTCCTCAGTGTATGGCGATACTCCGGCAGACAGCAAACATGAAGGTCTGCCTTTGCGACCCCTTTCCCCCTACGCCGCCGCCAAGCTGGCCGGGGAGGGTCTCTGTCAGGCCTGGGGCACGAGTTTCGGACTGGAGACCGTTTGCCTGCGTTATTTCAATGTCTACGGTCCGCGACAGGACCCGCTTTCCGACTACGCGGCGGTGATCCCTCTTTTCATTTCGCTCATGCTGGAGGGTCTACGGCCTTCGATTACCGGAGACGGCGGCGAGACCCGCGGATTCACTTACGTTGACGACGTGGTTGAAGCCAACCTGCTTGCGCTCACTGCACCTGCCGCGGCGGGCCAGGTCCTGAACATCGGCAGAGCCACCAGCACCTGCATCCGGCAACTGGTCAACGTGCTCAACGAACTCCTGGGAACACAATTGCCGCCCGTGTTCGTGGCACGGCGTCCGGGGGATATACGTCATTCACGGGCTGATATCAGCCGCGCACGTGAATTACTCGGCTATAACCCGACTGTTGACCTGAAAACCGGGTTGCAACGTACCCTGGCCTGGTTCAGGGAACGGGCCGGCTGACCTAGCCAGGGTAACCGCCGCTGGCTTCAATCGTGCCCCTTTCGCGTGCCACCCGCTCGCTGTAATCGTCCGCCCGCAAGACTGCCAGCGGATCAGGGTCGCGTCCGGTCTCGATGCGCGCCTGGGCCAGCAGTGGGCGGACGTCCGTCTCAAAGGCAGCGGAAAGAACGGCATGTCCGCCCAATACGTCACCGGCCAGCTGACGCTCGCGCAGCGCGTCCTGATCGACCAGCAGGGCCTTCGCAAAGGCCGTCTGGCAGTTGACCACGCTCAGCACCATGGCTTCCAGTTTGGGCTCGATGTTGTGGCTCTGGTCGATCATGTAGGCCACGTTATCCGCCCCGGACCCGGCCCCGACCAGTTCGCAGAAGATTTCGAAAAGCTCGAAGGGGTTGTTGGTGCCGACGATCAGGTCGTCGTCTGCGTAGCGGCGGGCGTTGAAGTGGAATCCCCCCAGGCGTCCTTCGTCCAGCAGGAAGGAAACAATGTGGGCGATATTGGTCCCCTGGGCGTGATGGCCGGTATCCACCAGCACCTGGGCCTGCTCGCCCAGCTTCAATGCCGTGGCGTAGGCCATGCCCCAGTCCGCCAGGTCCGTGTGGTAGAACCCGGGTTCAAAGAACTTGTACTCGATCAACATGCGACCATCCGGCGGCAAATGCCGGTAGGTCTCGCCAAGGGCCGCTTCCATGCGTCGCTTGCGATCGCTCATGCTGTCCTGACCGGAATAATTCGTGCCGTCCGCGAACCACAGACTGAGCAGATCGCTGCCGGTCAGCGCCATGATCTCGCAGCACTCCACCATGTGTGCCACCGCTTCCTCGCGCACGGTTGCCGAGGGGTTGGTGATACTCCCCAGGCGGTATTGGCCCTCCTGAAACACGTTGGGGTTAATGGCGCCGATTGCTACGCCCTGTTCTTCGGCGAACTGCGCCAGGGCCTCCCAGTCGTCCACCTTGTCCCAGGGAATGTGCAGGGCGACGGTCGGGGCCACGCCCGTCAGACGCTGAACGTATCCGGCGTCTGCCAGTTTCTCGTGGATGTTGCGGGCCGCCCCGGGCCAGGAGTAGACCTTGAAGCGCGTGCCGCTGTTGCCATAGCCCCATGAAGGCGTCTCGATATGCTGCGCCTTTAACCTGCGTTTGACGGCCTCCGCGTCGATTCCCTGCGCGTCCAGTCTTGCCGCCAGCCCTTCGTAATCCGCCTGGTGATTCATGGGTGTGGACCTGCCTGTTCTGGTAAACTGTCATCCGTTAACGCGACAGAGGCTAGCGTTCGGGCATCTGACTGTCAACCGGCCCGCGAGAGTCTTCGGGAGACCACCAACGGTGACGAAATCCTGTGAAGTGCTGGCCATAGACATCGGCGCCGAATCCGGCCGGGTCATGCGCATTGGGTTCGACGGCGACAGATTCCACATTTCAGAACTGCATCGCTTTCCCAACGTGCCGGTCATGGCGGGGGGCACGCTTTACTGGGACGTATTGCGGCTCTGGCAAGACATTCAGACAGGCATAGAGGCCGCCGGCCCGGGGATGGCCGGCCTGGGCATCGACACCTGGGGCTGTGACTATGCCCTGCTGGACCGCGACGGTGAATTGCTGGGCAACCCGGTCCACTATCGCGACCCCCGCAACGAAGGGATGAGTGACCGGGTTTTCGGAAAGGTGCCCTGGCGTACCGTCTATGAACGCACCGGCATCCAGCTCATGGCTCCCAACACCCTGTTTCAACTGGCCGGCATGGTAGAGTCAGACAGTTGGCAACTGGCCAACGCCGACTGCTTTTTGCCCTTTCCCCAGCTGTTCAACTACTGGATGACCGGCGACCGCAGCGCCGAATTCACCCACGTCAGCACCATGCAGATTTACAGTCCGCACAGCAAGGACTGGGACTACGAGACTTTGCAGGATATCGGCGTGCCGACCCACATTTTCGGCGACATCGTGCCGCCGGGCACCCGCCTGGGTGAGTATCAGGGCATTCCGGTCTTCGCGCCCGCCAGTCACGATACCGCCAGCGCCGTAGTCGGCGTTCCCGCCACAGGTAGCGACTTCGCCTATTTGAGCAGCGGCACCTGGAGCTTGCTGGGTCTGGAAACCCGGGAGCCGATCATCAACGAGGCCTCCTTTGCAGCCAACCTCACCAACGAAGGCGGTGTGGAGGGCACTTACCGTTTCCTGGTTAACGTCATGGGGCTGTGGCTGGTGCAGCAGTGCCGGGCGACCTGGGCGGGCGCCGGTCACGAGCTGGATTACGGCCAGCTTACCAACGAGGCACGATCCGCGGCGCCATTTGTCAGCCTGATCGACCCGGATGACGACCTCTTCTTTCCGCCAGGCGACATGCCGGCCCGCATTCGCGAATTCTGCCGCGCCACCGGCCAGCCCGTGCCGGAGAGTGTCGGCGAGGTCATTCGCTGCGTCAACGAAAGCCTGGCGCTGAAATACCGCTACGCGCTGGAGCGACTGATTGCCGTTTCGGAACAGCCGGTGGCGCAACTGCACATCATTGGCGGGGGTTCGCAGAATGAACTGCTCAACCAGATGACGGCAAACGCAACCGGCCTGCCCGTCATCGCCGGCCCGGTAGAAGCGACTGCCCTGGGCAACGCCATCGTCCAGTTCCTCGCCCTGGGAGAAATCGCCAACTTGGCCGAAGCCCGCAACATTCTCGCCCACACCGCTGGCAGCGTTACCTTCGAGCCCGAAGAAGACGAACGCTGGCAGGAAGCTTTTGCACGCTTTTGTTGCCTGCTCGAAAGTGAACCAACGCCGTCGTCCGGCTGAAGCCCTGCGTTGCCGCTAATTCCCTGAACGCATCAAACAGGACATCTCCTTGACCACCAGCACGCAACTTTCAACCGAATCTGGCGAAACAAAAGGCCTCGAGTACTTGCGCAACCCGACCGGTGTTTCAGTCGCTTTCGACAGCCTGAAGTTTCTCTACATTCCGGACCATGTTGAGTCCCGAATGGTGGCGGACCTGGCGCTGAAAGTCTTCGCCTGGCAAAAACAGCATCGGGCCACAGGTGACCAGATCACGCGGGCGGTGATGGTGACCATGGGCGGCATGTTGCCCGGAGTACTGCTGCACGACCACCTCGCCTGGCACCCGGACCCGGACATCCCGCCCGTTGAGTTTGGTACGTTGGGCGTCAAGTATTATGCCGGCCCCGGCAAACCGCTGGAACGCCCGATCATTGTTCAAAACATGACAATCAATGTGCGCAACCAGGTCGTCGGCGTGGTGGAAGACCTGGTCGATCTGGGCGGTACGGCGCGCTTCGTCGCCGACTATCTGGCGATTCACGGCGCACGCGCCACTGTGCTCATCGCACCCTGGCTCAAGACACGCAAGGTGCTTGACGACATGCCGGTCATCAACTTAGGATTCGTGCCGGCCGACACCTGGATCATCATGCCCCGCGAGCGGGTGGAAACGCTCATCAAGCGTGTGCCGCACTGGCGTAGCAATGGGGCCAGCCTGGCCGCCTGCGAGGCCAACCTGCGCAATATAGGCTATCCGGACTATCTCATTGAGCAATACCTGCAGGCCGCCTTCGAAGCATGAGACGGTGGCCTGCGCCCGTCACCGGTGGTTAGCGATGTAGATAGGTGGACCAGCCCAGATACTTGTTGAAGGCCTCGTCGATCGCGCCCGACACGCGTGCCTGGTTGACGCTTACGTGATGTTCGTAGCCGTTCTCGCAGATGTAGGCCAGCAGCTCCTGAAAACGTGGCACCCGCACCACACCGTAACCGCCAAAGGTGTGGACGGGGTCGTTGGTGAAATCGCCCTCACCGGCGTAGGCCACAATTCGCCCGCCAAAGTCGTCCGTTGAGATGCGCAGATAAGTGAAGGGCGAATCGCTGATGCGTCCGTAAATCGTG
>JAGWBD010000092.1 GCA_021296065.1 Anaerolineae bacterium | reverse complement strand
GTCAGGCAGTCGCCGTGGTCGGATGTGAAAATCACCACCGGGTTGTCTAGGTAACCACGCGCTTCCAGCGTGCGCAGCAACTGACCGATCTTTTCGTCGATCATCGTAACGTTGGCCAGATAGTAGGCCCGTTGCCGCTGGCGCTGCTCAGGCGTTGGGTCGGGCAAATGCACAACCGCGTCATGATCGACCCTGAAGTTGTGTTCCCGTAACTGCCTGAACGGGCCCGGTTGTCCTTCCAGGTCCTCTTGCAACACTTCCTGCAACTGCAGATCTCGTGCGAGGTAGGGTTCCGTGTAGGAAGGCAGGGGATCATAGGGCGGATGGGGCCCGGGGAAGCCAACCTGCAAAAAGAGTGGCTGCGTCTGCGGGAAGGATTCAAGCCACCAGCAGGCCATGTTGCCAACGAACACATCCGGATGCAGGTCTGCGGGTAGTTTCCAGTCAAAGGCGCCCAGACTGTCGCGATAGCCCGGCCACTGACGGTACAGCTCGCGTTGCTGCTTGACTTCGCCCCGGGTACGCAGAGCCTTGTCCCATTCGTCGAAGTAGTAGCGGCCCTCCAGGTAGCGGTCCTTGTTTTCAACGACGTACCTTTCGTGGAAACCCAGAGGCGTCTCGTAGGGAAAGGTGTGCATTTTGCCGATGTTGACGCAGTGATAGCCGCTTTCCGCCAGGCGCTCAACCCAGGAGTGTCGCCAGAGATCGGCATTTTGCAGGACGCCGGTTTCGTGCGGCCAGTAACCGGTAAAGAGGCTGGCGCGCGAAGGCGCACAGGATGGCGCGGTGATGAAACAGTTGTCGAATGACGTGCCGTCTTCGACCAGCATGTCCAGATTGGGAGTGTCCACCCAGGGGAAGCCCAACGCGCCAATGCTATCATAGCGCTGCTGGTCGGTAATGATGAAGATGATGTTGGGCTGTGTGGCCACCGGCACTCCTGGCAACTTCTCAGGCCATACTTGCAGCGGCAGTGCGACCCAGGAGTCCGGCCAGGTTGTGCTCATCAGCGGCACTGACTGTCACGGCAAGGTTGTCCCTTGGGTCGTCATTGGCCCGGTCAAGGCTGGCATCGCCATAAAGACGGTAAGCAAAAATGGCCAGTTCTCCGCGCAGCGCAGCGAAGGCCTCCGGCGTGTTGGGCGCACGGAGACGGTCGGAAAGGATCACTCGCGTCTCGCGGACGTCTACCTGCAGGTCGGGCAGGCTGTTGTCCCGCTGCAGCAACTCTGCCGCCAACAGGCACTGCCTCACACATGCCAGCAGTCCATCCGGGAGACTGGAAGCATGCTCGCGCTTGCGCACGTAAAGAATGCCTGCTCGCCCCTCGCCGAAGTCGACGCTGAGGTCCCCTTCGTTGCCAATGAGCATGATGCCAGGACCGTGGTGCGCGTGGCTGTAGTCCGCCACGTCAATCAGCAGACCGGGAAGCTGACGCCGCTGAATCCAGCCCTGCATAACGGGTATCAGCGCGGCAGGGTCCAGGTCGCATCCGTCTGCCAGGTAAAGTTTGGTGCCAATACGTTGCAGCATGTTCAGGCCGGATTCACGATGACGCCGTTGACGCGGGCTTCAGCGGCATGCGTGGCTTCAATAAAGAGTTGCGCTTCCTCTATTCGCCGACGGGCTTCCTGCTGGTCGTTGCGTTCCGGCGCCCGCGTATGACGCGCAAACAGATAGCGGGCGAACTTGCCTTTGGCGTAGCGATCGAAGAACAGTTCGGTATCGTAGAAGCGCGTGCGAAACTCACTCACGATATCGTCGGCGTCCAGGCTGACATCCAGGAATTGTGTCCGCACCAAAGCCCGCGCTGCCATAAGCATGGCCTGGTAGCTGCGCCCTTCGGCCTGACGATAGTCGCCTTCGTCAAGGGCGAGCAGCGCATCGAAATGCTCCGATTCGGCCTTTGAGATTTCTATCGAAAACAGCGAGACTACTTCGCCGGCGCATTCCCCGACCCCGATGTCGCCGATCGAATAGCTGCGCGAATCGCCCCAGTCCAGAAACAGGTCAGGATTTTCCTCGTAGGCGGGCAATTTGGTCCACTGCTGGAACATGGCGCGGACTTCCTTGCGGCCGAGGCGACGCACCCAACTCTGGAAGTTCTCGCCGCGTTCCCGCTCGGCCACGTAGCGGTCCGTCAGGGCGTCCAGTACATCCGGCACCGACTTTGCCGGCACGGCCGTCATGGCCAGCCCGAAACTGCCGGCGTTTTCGTCCCACTGGCCGCCCAGCACGACCTGGAAGTGAGGCACCTTGTGGGTGCCCGAGCGGCGACTGTTGCCAAAGAATCCGATGTCGGCGACATGGTGCTGGCCGCAGGAATTGAAGCAGCCGCTGATCTTTATCTTCAGGTCCTTGACCGCGTCGGGCATGGTCGCGTTACGCACGGCCAGTCGCTGGCGCAGTTCGGCGGCCAGTCCTCGTGAGGAAGCGATTCCCAGCTTGCAGGTGTCGGTTCCCGGGCATGCAGTGATGTCGACGATCGTGCCCGCGCCGGCATCGCCGAGGCCGACGGACTTCAACGCGCGATACAGCGCAGGCAAGTCCGCATCGGGCACCCAGCGCAGCACGATGTTTTGTTCCACCGTCGTGCGCACGTTATCGCTGACATAATCGCGGGCAATGTCCGCCAGCTGCCGCATTTGCCAGGTCGTGATGTCACCCAGCGGCAGGTTGACCGTAACAACACTGTAGCCGGGTTGGCGCTGGTGGTAGACATTGGTCCTGAACCAATCGTCGAATCCTTCCGGCCGTTCCGCGCCATTGAGCACCATCCCGGCCTTCAGGGGCCGTTCCCATTCGACCGGCACGTCGTCAATCCAGTCCGTCCAGGCCTCGTCGTGGGGCAGCAACTTGCGCTCTTCGCGCACCAGTCGCCGGAATTCTTCGATACCCACGCTTGCCACCAGAAACTTGACCCGGGCGCGATTGCGGTTGCGCTTTTCGCCATGGCGGGCAAACACGCGGGAGACCGCCTGCGAGATGGGAAGAATTTCCTCCACCGTCGCGAATTCCTCAAGTACCTCTGCCTGATGCGGCACCGTGCCGAGACCGCCACCCACATAAATGGTGAAGCCCCGCTGTGTCTCACCGTTCACATCGCGTGTCCGCGCCAGGAAGCCGAGATCATGCATGTTCACGAGGGCGCAAGCATGGTGCTCGCAGCCGGAGAAAGCCACCTTGAACTTGCGGCCGAAGTCCTGGACGTCGTCATGCCCCAACAGAAAGTCGGCCAGAGCGGCGGAGTAGGGAGTGACGTCGAAGGTCTGGTCGCGGCATACGCCGGCCAGCGGACAGGCCGTGACATTGCGCACGGAATTGCCGCAGGCCTCCCGCGTGGTCAGGCCGACGGCCGCCAGACGCCGCATCAGGTCCGGTGTGTCATCAATGTGAATATAATGCAACTGGAAATCCTGGCGCGTGGTGACATGCAAAATGGCATCCGAGTATTCCTCGGCCAGGTCCGCCAACGCCTCCATCTGCGCGATGGACAGACCGCCATAAGGCACCTTGATGCGTTGCATACCCGGCGCATCCCACATCGTGTCAGGGCCCTTGGTGAGTTCGCCGGAAGGGAACTCCAGGGGACGGGTCTCAATGCCGTCATGTCGCTGGCCGTTGTCGTATCGCTGGCCGTAGACGCCGCGGCGCAGGCGCGTTTCGGCAAACACCTTTTCATCCAGACGGTCCTGACGGCGCAATTCCATCTGGCCTTCAAATATGTCGATTTCGTGGGACCACTCCTGTGGCATCCGGTCCTGTAATTTGGCCTTCCAGCTTTCGCTCATGTCACCTCCAGGATAGCCCGCAGGCCATCAATTTCAGTTTGGTCCTCTGGCAAGAGAGTTGGCAAATCAAACCAGCGCATTCCCTTGCCCCGCAAGCGGACGACCTCTCCAATAACGATGATCGCAGGCGGGCACAGCGCCTTTTCCGCTGCTGCGTCCGCCAGGGCCGCCAATGGCGCTTCAATGACGCGCTGCTCCGCAACGCTGCCCCATTCAATGGCGGCTGCAGGCGTCTCCGGGTCGAGACCGGCATCCAGCAAGCGACGCTGCACGCGAGACAGGCTATGGACAGCCATCAGAATGACCAGTGTGCCGCCAATCTGTGACAGGGCCTCGTAATTGATTCGAGACGGGCCTTCTTCCAGCAAGTCGTGGCCCGTAAAAATGGTGACACTGCTGCTGATTTCACGCTGAGTCAAAGGAATCCCGGCATAGGCGGGAGCGGCGTAAGCGCTGGAGATGCCTGGCACAATTTCAAAGGGGATGCCGGCAGCGTGGCAGGCCAGTGCTTCCTCACCGCCGCGGCCGAACAGAAGCGGATCGCCGCCTTTCAATCGAACAATCTGCGCGCCAAGGCGCGCCCGCGCGATCAACACCTCATTGATGCGTTCCTGGGACAGCCGCTGTCTGGCCGGCGCCTTGCCGACGTTGATCAAGACGGCATTTTCACGCGCTTCATCAAGAAGCCCTGGAGGGATGAGCCGGTCGAACACGATGACATCCGCCAGGCGTATGAGACGCAGCCCCTTGCGCGTGATGAGGTCCGGATCGCCCGGCCCTGCGCCCACCAGCCACACCTTGCCCCTCGAGACCATCAAGCTATCGCCTTGCTAAGCCACAGGTTACAGGGTTCACGGCAGGGCAGTTTGTTTGCTTCTGCATTTTCCCCGTTCCACGTGGGTTGGCGTACGCATTGGTCACACAATTTGGTCGAAAGCATGTTAATTGTGGACAAGGACAAATCGCCCACGATGCGGAAATTCCCGGTCTGGCGCTCCGCGACATTTTGCAAGGATTCCGATTCAAGCGTTCCACGCCGGGCAGCAGACCAGTCCACCAGGGTGCCCGGATAGACAGTCTCTACGACAGCAGCGAGTGTCCTGGCATCCCCACTTTCAGCGTACCAACCCCCTGGTAGGCCCCGGGCTTCAGGCAGGGGCCGGAAGGGCCGCTCGCGCACCAGCCTGCGCAACTGCGCAGGAGAGCTTACCCGTGTTCTCCCTTGCCCGTTGCCAGGCGGTTGGACACAAGAGGGAGTTAGCAGCAATTCTCCAAAGGTCAACTCCCCTTGCTCGCAAACTTCACGCCACAAGTGCCGCACACCCTGGCCCGGGAAACAACGCCAGGCGCCTCGCGAATGGCGGTCCCCAATTGCCGGCTCACAGGTCTGCGCCAGTTCCAGAATAAGTTCGCTGACAACACCCGCAGTACCCGGCGCATCCAGGTAATATACAGAACGCCCCCGGCTACGGCCACTCGTTGAACCGGCAGGCAAGCCAAGTGCCCTGGGCACGTCTATGCTGACGTGGGAGCCAGGAGCCAGAAACCATGGCACGGCCAGGATCACTGGCGCTTGCGTGCGTTCATAAATTGATGCAATGGACGGGTCGTCGTCCAGGTAAGCTTCCAGAACATCGAGTCCTGGCATCCTGGCGGCCAGGGACTTTGCATTTCTTCGGGCAGCTTCCCTGCTGCGCCCATCCCGGCGTGTACCGTGCCCAATGACTGCCACGGCCAGTTCCTGCGTCTCGACATTAAGGGCAGCCATCTGCTGCAAGACACTGGCAAGCAGGACGTCACCCAGTCGCGGATGCACGCCTATAGGTCTCGTATAGTGAATGCATCGGCTACCGGCCCGGGTGAGCGGTCCATCAAGCCCCATTTCCGTCGGAATCACCGTACGGGCGAAATAGCCATCCGCGGCGAGTACAGGCACCACAACAACTGCATCCGAACAAAAGCTGCCCAGCGCATTGCGAAAGGACGGGGGTTCTTTCCAGAAGCAGGCACCGACCTCGTCAGCGACGCCCCATGCACGCAGTTGGTCCAGGCAACGCCAGACTAGGCCGGCGGTATTTGGGCTTATGTGTGAACCGTGACCCGCCAGCAACAGGGCTGTCACCGACTGTCTTCCAGCATACTGTTCATCAGGCGCCGCGCTTCCTCTTCCTTGTCCGACCCCAGCAGCGCAAGCACGTCGGACTCAAGGACTTCGCGGTAAAACGCCTGACGACGTTCCTGTTTCGGGATGACAGTATGCAGCCCTGGACGTAAATCTCCCAGCCAGTGCGCCAGGGTGGCATGTTCCTCGCGAATGCAGCTGGCGATCCTGTCCCGCAACCAGCGGACGAGGGCAGGGGAGGCGCCGCCACTGTCCAGCGCCACCAGCAAGGGCGGACGACGCAGGACGGCCATGTTGCTGAAATCGCCGGCCTGGCCGTCATCGGCCACATTGACCAGGGCTCCCAGCTGTCGGGCTTCTTCGGCAACTTCGCGGTTGACTTCTTCTTTGTCCGTTGCCGCGAAAACCAGCGAAGGCGCGAGCGGAAGCAGACTTCCAGGGCTCCAGCACTGTTGCAGCCAGTGCAGATCCTTGCACAGCGCTGTGTCGCGCAGGCTTTCGTCCAGGGTTGGCGACATGACCACGATTGACGATCCCGTATCAAGCAATCCTGCGATTTTGCGAGCTGCCACCGCGCCGCCGCCCACAATCACGCAGGTCTTGCCACGCAGATTCAGGGATACGGGATAATTCATGCCTGAGGCTCCAGGTCCACCTCCGCCGTTCGGGGAGCATGAAGACCGCATTCGGTCTTGTCGAAATCCTGCCAGCGGCCACTGCGACCGGCGCTGCCCTCAAACACGGGATGGGTGCA